>NZ_JBJQJE010000019.1:0-112302 GCF_046487585.1 Escherichia sp. WS1265 | reverse complement strand
GCATGACCGGCCAGGTAATGATTTACAGCGGCAAGTTTTACTTCAAATGAATGTTTCATAAACTGCACCTTCAGATGTCAGATTATGTCCAACATTTGGGGTGCAGTTCAAAACGCCTTATCCGGCATACATAGACCTGATAAGCGAAGCGCATCAGGCAACGGTTTCAGAATTCAATTGCCCATTCGGCATGAAACAAAATCACCGCTGTGCCAGAAATGGTGACTTTCTCCGGTTGGTTATTGCGAATTATCACCGTCACTTCAATCACGCCGTCACGCCCCAATGCGCGCCCCTGATGGCCTTTAACACGCAACACGTTGCCATCGTGGGGCAATACGTTGTGATGTACCAACCATGCACCCATCGGGCCATTGGCATTGCCAGTCACCGGATCTTCCACAATACCAATGGCAGGCGAGAACATACGACCATCGGTTTCGTTTTTGCCTGGGCGGATCTGGAACGGGAAGAAACCATTGCAGCCAATCTGTTTGCTGATAGCGGTCAGCGCAGCAAGATCAGGCGAAAGGGCGTCGATATCCACTTCTGGTTTCAGTGGGATCATCACTTTTGAGTGTCCTGTGGTTGCCACCTGAATTGGCAAGCCTGGCAGAATATCGTCTTCAGTGAGATGAAGCGCGTTGATAATTGCCGTGCGAGCTTCACCTTCCAGCGGTGGCTCAAAGCCCGGCGGACCTTGTTCCAGTGAAATACGATAATCATCATTGTGATTTTCGATAGTCACGCGATGTTTTCCTGCCAGTGACGTTTGCCAGATCGTGCAATTTCCTAAACCTAGCACCTTCGCACGGACATAGTGCGCAGCTACTGTCGCGTGACCGCAAATCGGCACTTCAACCGTTGGCGTAAAGTAGCGGATGCGTACATCGCTGTCGTCGCTGTGCAGCAGAAAAGCAGTTTCGGAATGACCTAATTCGCGGGCGATAAGCTGCATTTGCGCTTCACTGAGATTATCGGCGGGGAAAACAACACCGGCAGAATTGCCGCGAAACGGTTGTGAGGTAAAAGCATCGACGTGGTACACCTGCGGTTTCATTAACGTTCTCCTGTGGCTGGAGAACTATCATAGCCTGCAAGTGGCCGGAGAGCGAAGGGCTATCCGGCCAGGGTGAAAATTATCGCCGCGAACGCACAATCTGATACCGACGAGTAAAGTACTCAAACGGCGCGCTCCACACATGCACCAGTCGGGTGAACGGGAAGAGCAGGAAGATGGTCATTCCCAATACCAGATGCAGGCGGAAAACGAACGCTACGCCGTTAAGCATTTCTGACGATCCACCACGGAAAGTGACAATGCTTTGCGCCCAACCCACCAGCTTCATCATTTCGCTACCATCAGGATACTGTGCTGAAAACGGTATGGTACTTAGCCCCAGCAGACACTGGATCAGCAAAATGCTCATGATGATAATATCCGGCGTAGTGGAAGTTGCACGCACACGCTGATTAGTCAGCCTGCGCCACAGCAGTCCTGCGCCGCCAATCAACGTCAATACACCGCAAATACCACCGAGCACCATCGCCATCTGCTGTTTTACCGCCACCGGCAGAAACCACGCGTACATCCAGTGCGGCGTTAACATGCCGAACAGGTGCCCGAAGAAAATCCCCAAAATGCCGATATGGAACAGATTCGACCATATCACCATCCCGCGTTTATCGAGCATCTGACTCGAGGAGGCGCGCCAGGTATACTGCCCGTAGTCGTAGCGCAGCCAGCTGCCGAGGAAAAACACTGTCGCACAAATGTACGGGTAGATATCATAAAAAAAGACGTTCAGATACTGAATCATTTCCCACCTCCCGCACTGATGTCGACATACTGCGGCGCGACATCCTGGCTAAAGCGTCGCTGATATTGATTAAGCGGCGAGCTGTCACACGCCGTGGCGTTATCTTCAATAAACTTCACCTGTTCCTCTTCCCACACCGCATCCAGTGCCTGGCGGGTGTCATCGCGCTCCTCACTGTTCACCTGTTTTGTGACACTGTCACTTGAAAGTGTACTTCCTGCCAGTTGCAACAGGGTGTCAAATAACGCGTACCACGATGCCTCGCGTTGTTTTAAGCGTCCGCCAAGCAGGGCGAGGATCGGCGCAACGTTGAGCAAGCCTTCTTTCGCCTGATCGTCCGGCAGTACGCTTAAGTACTCCAGATACAGCGGTAGATAATCGGGCAGTTCTCGACAATCCAACTGCAGGCCGACCTTTTCATACTCCGCCAGCAGGTCCACCATTGCCTGGCCGCGATCACGGGACTCGGCATGAACATGTTCGAACAGCAGCAGCGATGTGGTACGTCCACGGTCAAACACTTCGCACCATTCGGCCTGTTTATCCAGCAGCGGCGCGTTAAGCAGGTTGCGGGTAAAATCCGTAAGCATCGGTGCGTCGCGGCGGATCAACGCCAGCGCATCCTCCTTACATTCCCATAACAGCTCGTCCGGATACTCCATCAACAGGCCGATCACTTTGAGGATCTGCATTATTCGCCCTCCGCTTTGTCGCGCACTTCGGTGATGTTGATGGCATCGATACGGCTACTGTTGAACAGGTTGAATTTGCTGTCCGAGCCGTGGCAACCGTCGCCAAAGGTAAAACCGCAGCCATTGCGTTCTGCGAAGGCATCGCCCGCCATTTCCCGATGACTGGTTGGAATGACAAAACGGTCTTCATAGTTGGCAATGGCGAGGTAGCGATACATCTCTTCGACCTGGGCGACGCTCAGGCCTACTTCGTCAATGGCGCGGATATCGGTAACGCCTTCCACGGTTTGTGAACGCATATAGTGGCGCATCGCCATCATCCGTTTCAGCGCCCGCAGTACCGGACCGGTATCGCCGGCACTCAACATATTGGCGAGATATTGCACCGGAATACGCAGGCTTTCGATGGCGGGCAGCACGCCTTCGCTTTTCGGCAAGCCGCCCGCATCAGCGTAAGACTGAATCGGTGACAGCGGAGGAACGTACCAGACCATCGGCAGGGTGCGGTATTCAGGGTGCAGCGGTAACGCCAGTTTCCAGTCCATCGCCATTTTGTAGACTGGCGAACGCTGAGCAGCTTCAATCACGTTTTGTGGAATACCTTGTTTCAGGGCTTCTTCGATCACTGAGGGATCGAGCGGATCGAGGAACACTTCGCACTGGCGTTCATAGAGGTCAACTTCGCGCTCGGTGCTCGCCGCTTCCTCGATGCGGTCGGCGTCGTAAAGCAGCACGCCCAGATACCGGATGCGACCCACGCAGGTTTCTGAGCACACGGTGGGTTGGCCTGACTCAATTCGTGGGTAACAGAAGATACATTTTTCTGACTTGCCGCTTTTCCAGTTGAAGTAGATTTTTTTGTACGGACAACCGCTAATGCACAAACGCCAGCCACGGCATTTATCCTGATCGATCAGCACAATGCCGTCTTCTTCGCGTTTGTAGATAGCGCCGCTTGGGCAGGTTGCCACGCAACTGGGATTGAGGCAGTGTTCGCACAGGCGCGGCAGGTACATCATGAAGGTGTTTTCAAACTGCCCGTACATCTCCTTTTGCATGGCCTCGAAGTTGCGGTCACGGGCGCGTTTTTCGAATTCGCCGCCCAACAATTCTTCCCAGTTTGGCCCCCAGATCACTTTGTCCATCCGTTTGCCGTCAATCAGTGAACGCGGGCGAGCAGTAGGGATATGTTTGCCTTCCGGTGCGCTATGCAAATGTTCGTAGTCGAAGGTGAAAGGTTCGTAGTAATCATCAATCTGCGGCACCACCGGGTTGGCGAAGATTTTGGTTATTACGCCCATCTTGCTGCCCAGACGCGGGCGGATCTTGCCATTCACATCACGCACCCAGCCGCCTTGCCACTCTTCCTGATCTTCCCAGTTTTTCGGATAACCAATGCCCGGTTTGGTTTCGACGTTGTTAAACCATGCGTACTCCATGCCTTCGCGTCCGGTCCAGACGTTTTTACAGGTCACCGAACAGGTATGGCAGCCGATACATTTATCGAGGTTAAGCACCATGCCGACTTGCGAACGTATTTTCATTTTTTCGCCTCCTGTACCTGATCGCGACCTTCATCATCCAGCCAGTTAACGTTCTTCATCTTGCGGATCATGATGAATTCATCGCGGTTCGAGCCGACGGTGCCGTAGTAGTTAAAGCCCCAGGCCAGCTGCGCGTAACCGCCAATCATATGCGTTGGTTTCGGACAAACGCGGGTGACCGAGTTATGAATGCCGCCGCGCATGCCAGTTACTTCCGAACCAGGAATATTCATAATGCGTTCCTGAGCGTGATACATCATGGTCATACCCGGCGGTACACGTTGGCTGACCACCGCGCGGGCAGTCAGCGCGCCGTTGGCGTTAAACACTTCCACCCAGTCGTTATCGACAATGGTCAGTTCACGGGCATCGGTTTCGCTAATCCAGACAATCGGTCCACCGCGAGAGAGCGTCAGCATTAGCAGGTTTTCACTGTAGGTTGAGTGAATGCCCCATTTCTGGTGCGGCGTCAGGAAGTTAAGTGCTTTTTCCGGGAAGCCGTTTGGCGGTATCTGGCGCATTTCACTGACGCTACGGGTGTCGATAGGCGGGCGATAAGCCACCAGGCTTTCACCAAAAGCACGCATCCACGGATGATCCTGATAAAGCTGCTGGCGTCCCGACAGCGTGCGCCACGGAATTAACTCATGAACGTTGGTGTATCCCGCGTTATAGGAAACGTGATCGCTTTCCAGACCGGACCATGTGGGGCTGGAGATAATTTTACGTGGCTGCGCCTGAATATCGCGAAAGCGAATCTTCTCGTCCTCTTTGTGCAGCGCCAGATGGGTATGTTCGCGTCCGGTGATCTCGCCCAGTGCCTGCCACGCTTTGACTGCAACATGACCGTTGGTTTCCGGTGCCAGCGCCAGAATCACTTCTGATGCGTCAATGGCGGTGTCAATCAGCGGACGCCCCTGTGCCGGGCCTTCACGCTTGGTGTAGTTGAGTTTGCCGAGGAAATCGATTTCATCCTGGGTATTCCACGAAATCCCTTTACCGCCGTTGCCAAGTTTGTCCATCAATGGCCCGAGCGAGGTAAAGCGTTCATAGGTAGCAGGGTAGTCGCGTTCCACCGCCACAATATTGGGCGCAGTTTTACCTGGAATCAGATCGCATTCGCCTTTGCGCCAGTCGAGCACTTCACACGGCTGTGAGAGTTCTGCCGGAGAGTCATGCAGCAGTGGTTGTAATACCACGTCGGTTTCTTTGCCAAGATGGCCCACGCACACTTGCGAAAAGGCTTTGGCAATACCTTTGTAGATTTCCCAGTCGCTGCGTGATTCCCACGCCGGATCGACCGCCGCAGAAAGCGGATGAATAAACGGATGCATATCCGAGGTGTTCATATCGTCTTTTTCGTACCAGGTGGCGGTGGGCAGAACGATATCGGAGAACAGGCAGGTACTGGACATACGGAAGTCGAGCGTCACCAGCAGGTCGAGCTTGCCTTCAATCGCCGCAGTTTGCCACTCGACTTCTTCTGGTTTGATCCCGTCGCTGGCACCGAGTTCCTGACCCTGAATCCCACTTTCGGTTCCCAGCAGATACTTCTGCATATACTCGTGGCCTTTGCCGGAGGAGCCAAGCAGGTTAGAACGCCAGACAAACAAATTACGCGGATGATTGCTGCCGCTATCTGGTTGTTCGCAGGCCATGCGTAAATCGCCCGATTTCAGCGCCTGGGCGGTAAACTCTGTGGGGGATAATCCGGCCTTGTCGGCTTCAGCTTTAATCCCGAGCGGGTTACGCCCCAGCTGCGGCGCAGAAGGTAGCCAGCCCATACGTTCGGCGCGAACGTTGAAATCAATCAGATGACCGCTGTACTTACTGGCATCGGCGAGCGGTGAAAGTAACTCCTGAGCAGAGACTTTTTCATAGCGCCATTGGCTGGAATGATTGTAGAAAAACGAGGTGCTGTTCATCTGGCGCGGTGGGCGGTTCCAGTCGAGCGCAAAGGCCAGCGGCAACCAGCCGGTTTGTGGGCGCAGTTTTTCCTGACCGACATAGTGTGCCCATCCGCCACCGCTTTGCCCGACACAACCGCAGAAGATCAGCATGTTGATCATCCCACGGTAGTTCATGTCCATGTGGTACCAGTGGTTAACACCTGCGCCGAGGATAATCATCGAGCGCCCATGCGTTTTATGGGCAGTATCGGCAAATTCACGAGCGATGGTTTCAATATACTGGCGCGGCACACCGGTAATTTGCTCACCCCAGGCTGGGGTGTACGGTTTGATTTCAGCGTAATCTTTCGCGCTGTTTTCATCTTCCAGCCCGCGATCGAGGCCGTAATTCGCCAGTACCAAATCATAAACGCTGACCACCGGACAGGTGCTGCCATCGGCTAATGTCAGGTTTTTAACGGGTAATTGACGCACCAGGACAGGATTGTTTTTTACGCTGCGAAAATGCGGATTTTCAATGCCGCCAAAGTAGGGGAAGGCCACGCCTGCAACGGCATCATGTTGACCGAGCAGAGTTAACGACAATTCGGTTTCCGTACCGGCGGCAATGGATTCCAGATTCCATTTGCCTTTTTCTCCCCAGCGAAAACCAATCGAACCGTTCGGCACCACCAGTTCACCTGCGGTATTAACCGCCACGGTTTTCCACTGCGGATTGTTGCTTTCGCCCAGTCCATCCACCAGGTCAGATGCGCGGACCATGCGCCCGGGAACGTAGCTGCCGTCGTCGCGAGGTTCCAGCATTACCAGCATCGGCATGTCGCTGTAGCGGCGGCAGTAGTTGATAAAATAATCGCTGGGATTATCGAGATGAAACTCTTTTAAAATGACATGGCCCATTGCCATTGCCAGGGCACTATCAGTGCCTTGTTTCGGTGCCAGCCACTGGTCGCACAATTTGGCCACTTCAGAGTAGTCAGGGGTAATGGCGATGGTTTTAGTGCCTTTGTAGCGTACTTCGGTAAAGAAATGGGCGTCCGGCGTACGTGTCTGCGGTACGTTAGACCCCCAGGCGATGATGTAACTGGAGTTATACCAGTCGGCAGATTCCGGCACGTCGGTTTGTTCGCCCCAGGTCATCGGCGAGGCGGGCGGCAGGTCGCAATACCAGTCGTAGAAGCTTAAACAGGTGCCACCTAATAGTGAAAGATAACGTGTTCCGGCGGCGTAAGAAACCATCGACATCGCCGGGATCGGCGAGAAACCGGCAACGCGATCCGGGCCGTAAGTTTTGATGGTCCAGACGTTAGCAGCGGCAATCAGCTGGTTTAGCTCCTGCCAGTTGGAGCGGATAAAGCCGCCGCGTCCACGTACTTGTTTGTAGCTTAGGCACTTTTGCGGATCGTTCATAATCGATGCCCACGCCAGTACCGGATCGCTGTGTTGCTTGAGGGCTTCGCGCCACAGTTCAATCAGTCGTTTACGAATGAGCGGGTATTTCAGACGGTTAGCGCTGTAGAGATACCAGGAGTAACTTGCGCCACGCGGGCAGCCGCGAGGTTCATGATTGGGCAGGTCAGGGCGAGTGCGCGGGTAGTCAGTCTGTTGGATTTCCCAGGTCACCAGACCATTTTTAACGTAGATTTTCCAGCTACAGGAGCCTGTACAGTTAACACCGTGGGTGGAACGCACGATTTTGTCGAACTGCCAACGCTGGCGATAGCTGTCCTCCCAGTCGCGGTTGCTATGCATCACCTGTCCGTGATCATCGGCAAAGGTTTCGCCCTTTTGTTTGAAGTAGCGAAAGCGATCCAAAAGTTTACTCATGACATAACTCCTGCTCCAGGAATGAATTGGGATCTGATGCCTTGTCGGATGCGACACGGTTGTAGCCTGATAAGACGTGTCAGGCATCGATCTCTTATTTTTGGCTGAACTTCCGCCGACCATAAACCAGCCAGGTCAGCAGCACACAAATGATGTAGAAGATTAAAAACACTTTCATCGCGCCTACCGGAGAGCCGGTCATATTGAGCGACATGCCAAACGCCTGCGGAATGAAAAAGCCGCCCACTGCGCCAATGGCTGAGATAAAGCCCAGAGCCGCCGCCGTTTCGGTGACGGCTTCTCTCTGAGCTTGCTCATCACTACCGCCTTTCATCTTCACCCGATAAATGGTTATCTGGCGAAAGATGACGGCGATCATCTGGAAAGTAGAACCACTTCCCAGACCTGCGGTCAGAAACAACCCCATAAATACGGCGTAAAATGCGATGAAATTACCGGAGCCTGTGCCCGGTAAGGTAAGGAACAGCAGGGCGCTGAAAATCGCCATAAAAATGAAGTTGATCAACGTCACCCGCACGCCGCCGAATTTATCGGAAATAGCACCACCAACCGACCGCGCGATGGCACCAATAAATGGGCCAAAGAACGCCAGGCGCAGAATATTCACATCAGGGAACTGAGTTTTCGCCAGCATGGCAAAACCCGCAGAAAAACCGATAAACGAACCGAAGGTGGCAAGGTAAAGCAGGCTCAGCAGCCAGAGATGCAGGCGTTGTAACACTGGCAGCTGGTCGGCAATTGACGCGCGTGAACTGGCTATATCATTCATCCCTGACCAGGCGGCGATCGTGGCAATCGCCAGTAATGGCACCCAAATCCATGCGGCATTCGCCAGCGACATCACCGAACCGTCGGCCTGCGGTACGCCATTGACGCCGAGAAAGGCAAATACGGGTACAAAAATGACCAACGGTGCAACCAGCTGCATCACACTTACACCTAAGTTTCCTAATCCGCCATTAATCCCAAGTGCGCTCCCTTGTTTGGCTTTTGGGAAGAAGAAACTGATATTGCCCATGCTCGAAGCAAAGTTCGCACCTGCAAAACCGCAAAGCAAAGCGATAACGATAAATATCCCAAAAGGAGTATTCGGATTCTGCACGGCAATTCCGAGCCAGACGCAAGGAATAATCAGGATTGCAGTACTAAAAACCGTCCATCGGCGTCCACCAAATATAGGCACCATAAAGGAGTAGGGGACACGCAATAATGCGCCAGAAACGGAGGGTAATGCGGTTAATAAAAAGAGTTGATCGGTAGTGAAATTAAAACCGATTTTATTGAGATTAACAGTAACTGCGCTAAATAGCATCCAGACACAGAAGGCAAGAAGTAGACAACTGACTGATATCCAGAGGTTTCTTCGTGCAATATGTTTTCCTTTATTTTCCCAGAAGGCCGGATTTTCTGGTTTCCAGTCGCGCAAAAGATAACGACTAGTTTTCTCATTTTGCAGTGCCATATTGTTCCTCACATGTACACATTGGTAATGAAAAAAAGACAAAACAGGAGGTAAGGCGCAATAGCCAGTTATTAGAATTAAGGATGAATTGGGTGAAGTGCTAATTGAAAGAATAGATAAGAAAGCGTAACCGCGGGGGCAGAATGGGGATTAAACAGACAGATATGTGTTACTAAATGTAACTAACAAGCTAACCATTAAACGGATGTTAAGCTATGTATGCATGTCATGATCCAACCCTTCAGATGATGAATCCAAAGGGTTTATATTTTTAACAAGACCAGACACTTATAGAATTAGTGATAATTTATTCACTAAAAAGGCCATGAACTGGAGGAAAACGTTCTGTCCAGAAAGTCTATCGGTTCCTCTCTTATCGCCTCATTGTAATAATCGTTATTACAGTAAGTATTGTTTATTTCATCTAAGGTCATATTTTTAATTTTTATATTCCTCTGGTTTACAACTTCTTCTGTTTTATAAGTATGTATATTATATGGGTTACATGCATTTTTAATATGATAGTGAAACAATTCGTTATCCACATATACTCCGTCAGAGTGAACTTCAAATGCACCAGGCGAAAGAATTGCCAGACCAGTATTAAGCTTAAGTGCTGGGGAAAACAAATTAAATAACATGAGCTGCATAGTAGGGCAGTTGTTCTCGCCAGAAACATTTAAAAAATTTAAGTTTTTGCTCTGTTTTATTATGGGGAATAAAGTTTCAATATCGGATGTATTCTTAGTGTCAATGCGGGTTATTTTATTATTGTCCAGCCTTAAACTTTTGATAGATGAAAGATAAGTCAGGAAATGAAGGTTTATTTTTTCCAACTGATTGTTCGCAGCGTTTAATGTCTGAACATTACAGAAGTTGCTAAAGAATATTTTAATTTCAGAAAGCAAGTTGTTGTTAATAAGTAACGTATTCAAGTTGGGAAATAAGACATTATGTAAACTTGTTAGTTTATTATGGGATAGATCCAGCAGTAAAAGTTCATCTTTATTCCCTGCAACAATATCAGTTAATTGATTGTGGCTGAGATTCAGGTACTGCAACCTTTCGCAACATTCTAATTGCACAAACTCTAGTTGATTATGTGCCGCACTAAAATAAGTAACTGATGAAAGCCTATCTATATCAATATTTCTGAGAACATTATTATTCATAGATATATGTGTAATACTTACATTTCTGCCTTGAGGAAAATTTATTGACTCAAGAGCATTACTATTCAGACTAAGGTTGATGAGTTTATCGTAGTTGGTTGCATCAAAATGTTTGAGTTGGTTCTCATCAAGATTGATAGAGGTGAAGTTTTGCAGCCCTGGTGGTTGGATAGTTAAATTAAGTCCTGATAAATCAATGTCATTCTGTTTTGACATAAAAGCACAGTTTATCCTTTCAGCGGCTTCTTTTCGGCATTCCGGACGATGGATTTCACCTGTAAGTGTACGTTCTACTTTCCATTTATTTAATTCGAGCATCCAGTTAAGTTCATTTTTTTTCTGGGAGTTGCTGTATGGATTGTGGTTTTATTTTATTAAAGATTGAAGGGAATTTCATAACTGCTCCGTAGTAATACAATGTTTTTCTGATTTATCACCCTTGATAAATCAGGATGTGTTTTATAACTCTGTAGAAAAGGATTGGCTTAACCAATTATTGGCTGTTGGACCATAACCTAAGGAAGGTTTATCCTCATTATGAATATAATAACAGACGGGTGTGCCCGTTGGGTCCTTTAGCCCCGAGTGTGAGGATAGAGAAGAGGAATTTGACTTATAGTCACCAACCCCGTACATGCGACGCATAGGCAGAATAGCTTTTAGTTCTGCGTCAGAAAATATTGTATCTTCTTCTATTAAGGCGTACTCTCTGGAATAATATTTTGATCTATAACGAATAGACATTGAGTCATTGTCTTTTATATGATTTCCTTCGGAATTATCGCTTACTTCTACAAGATGTTCATCACTGGTATCGATATTTGTGATTGCCAGGTTATAAGATAAATCAATGGTCACTTCATTAGTGTCATCAATTATATTTCTTACTGCAGTCCAGTACTGCATTTGGGCAAGTGGATCATTGTTGACGCCGTTAACTAATACATGCCAAAGATGTTTTGATGATATTAGTTGATCAATTTCACTGGTTGGCAATAAATTGTTATTGCTTAAGTTTAAATATTCTAGCTTTGTAGTGGTTTTCGCGTTTAAATGTGCAATATGGTTGTCGTTTAAAGTGATTTTCTCCACTATGGGGTGATTGTGTAATATTAGGTCATTGATCATATTGTGATGGGCACTTAACTCAATCAGAGATTCTTGCCGGGAGAGATCCAGCGATGCTAGCTTGTTATAATCAAGGTTAAGAAATTTCAGTTTATAACTATCAGAAATATTAATTTTTGTCAGTTTGTTATTTTGCGCTTCCAGATTGACCAATGAATGCTGATTTTTTAAATCCAAATTTTCCAGATTGTTGTGATCAATATAAATATTTTCCAGTTTTGATTCATTTGGAAAGGTTATCGTTTTAATTTTATTAAAGCTGAGGTTGATATTGACGAGGCTGGCATTGTCAGTAAAGTCAAGACAAGTGAGACAATTGTTTTCCAGATTTAACGTGTTAACTGTCGAGGGGATAGGCGGTAACTCACTCAAATCAAGATATGACAAATCAAGAGATGCCATGTTCGAATTGTAAGCTTCTTTAATTCGCTCTACGGCAATTGCTCTTTCTTCACCATTATTAAGCGACTTATTACCCCATTGTGCCAGTCGTTCACAAAAATTGCTGGAGATGGTTTCTTTGTTAGGTAATGCGTTATTTAATTGATAACTGGCATTATTTTTTACACAAGCTGTATTAATATTGGTCATAATCACTCATCAATAAATATTATAGTAAGATGTCCCCGGAGGGTATGGAAGAATATTAATTGAGGTGAATGACCAGAAATATCAAAAATTGCTCATTTTTACTTAAGGAGTCATACAGCAGCACTTAAATCAAAAACCAGCCCAGAGAAGGGCTGGTCAGGAGAGGATGTTAGAACTGATAGGTAATGCCCGTTGCGACGATGTTATCGGTGCGAATATCTACGGCACGGGTAAAGTCGCTTTCATCAATCAGGTTGATTTTATAATCAACATAGGTCGACATATTTTTGTTGAAGAAATACGTCGCACCAACGTCGATATACTCAATCATGTCCTGGTCGCCGTAGCGGCCCAAATCTCTGCCTTTTGATTTCAGGTAAGCGAGTGATGGGCGCAAGCCGAAGTCGAATTGATATTGTGCCACTACTTCAAAACTTTGTGCTTTGTTAGAGATATAACCATCGCCATAGGTGGTCATGTTTAATGTTTCAGCGTAATTAGCTGCAAAGTAGATGTTGTTGGCATCATATTTTATACCTGTAGCCCACAGTTCTGCATTCTTACCGGAGGCATTGAGAGGATTAGCAGCGGCTCTTTCCTGCGCATTTGTCCGATCGGATTTGGTATACACCGCACCGATACCAAAGCCATCATAAACATAAGTTGAGGAGATACCGAAACCGTCACCATTGGCACGCGTGTAGTCAGCACCATAAAGATGGCCATTGTCAGTGCGTTCATTTTTGCCTTGATATTGCGCGACAAAGTTCAGACCTTCAATTAAGCCGAAGAAATCGTAGTTGCGATAGGTTGCCACACCGGTAGTACGGAATGTCATGAAGACATCTTTCTGACTCCAGGTATCGCCACCAAATTCTGGCAACATATCGGTCCATGAACCAATGTCATAGCCGACACCGTAGTTACGACCATAGTCCAGAGAGCCAAATTCACTAATTTTTAAACCTGCATAGGCCAGACGGGTCTTGTTACCGCGCGAGCCGTTGGCTTCATCGTTATAGCCTTTAAAATCATATTCCCAGTGACCAAAACCAATCATTTGATCATTGATTTGCGTTTCTCCTTTAAAGCCGAGACGGGCATAAGTTTTATCACCATCGTCACGCTTATCATCAGTAAAATAACGTAGAGCGGTAACCTTGCCATAAAGGTCGAGTTTATTACCATCCTTGTTATAGACTTCGGCAGCGTGTGCTACGTTCGCAGCTAACAAACCAGTTACAACCACCGCAACTATTTTTAATTTCATTTAACAGAATCCTTTTAATTATCGTTAAACGTATTTTCTAAACGAATTTTAAACGGCGTCATTTATAAATGACATACTGTTTTTAAAATAGAATGGTGATTAAAAACAATGAGAAAAATAGATGAAATAATATTATTTATCGATATGTGATCGAAGTCGAAATGAAATATAAGGTGAACTACTGGTATTTGAAATTTATTTTTTTATGTTGTCGGAATTTATCTGTTTAACTGCCGGGCCGTAGACCCGACAATTATTTTAGCCACGACGTGTCGCCAGCCAGCAGAGCAGGGAACCGCCGCAGACCATTAGCGCGCCTTGCCAGAACGAGAACGACAGCGGGGCGCTGAGCAGCACGGCTGCAAGCGCTGAGGAAAGGACGGGCGTAAAATACGAACCTACCGCCATAATGGTGACGTTGCCATGTAATATACCGACGTTCCATGCAGCATAAGCAAATCCTAAGGTAAATGCCGCAGAGATGAGTTTAATCATGACGGGCGTGCTAAATACCATTTCTGGTTGTGGCGTGAGAAAATAGTAAACCCACAGACTTGCTCCCGTTAGCAGGACAAAAACGGTAATTCCGTTAAATCCGCGTGCGTATTTATTCGTTACTGTGCAATAGGCTGCCCAGATAAACGCACCAATAAACGCCAGGAAATAACTCAATGGGCTGGTGGTGATATTATTGATGATTTCATCATAATGTAACCCATTGTCACCGCCTAACACCCAGCAGACGCCAACCAGGGCCAATAATAATCCTGGTACAATCAGCCAGTTGGTTTTCTGACCATTAAACAGAATGGCAAAGAGAATTGTCAGGCTGGGCCACAGATAGTTCACCATACCCACTTCAATCGCCTGATGACGGGTCGCCGCATATCCTAAGGAAAGCGCCAGACAGATTTCATAGCTGACGAATAACAGACACCCGGCGAGTAAATAGCCTTTCGGGATCTGCCGAATACGCGGAAATCCAACCGTGAAGATTAACAGCAGCCCGCTTAATGAATAGATAGCAGCTGCGCCGCCGACCGGGCCGAGCCCCTCACTGACACCGCGAATCAATCCTACCATCGTGCTCCACAGGACGATCGCTATTAGCCCTATGAGCGTTGCTTTTTGTCGTGTCATGCTCGCTGTTTTGTCTCTCTTGCCGTTAAAAATTAAGCTGAATTTTATAGCATTTTTTTAACTGGCCTGTCAGGCAGTGGTGCGTTTTTCTACCGCTATTGAGGTAGGTCAATTTGCGCAGGCGGATTATTTTGTGGCAAACACGTGTTCTTTTTGATTTCGCGCAAAAAGATTCAGAATTTTACTGTTAGTTTCCTCGCGCAGTAATACCCCTGAAAAAAGAGGAAAGCAATGGACGTCAGTCGCAGACAATTTTTTAAAATCTGCGCGGGCGGTATGGCTGGAACAACAGTAGCAGCATTGGGCTTTGCCCCAAAGCAAGCACTGGCTCAGGCGCGAAACTACAAATTATTACGCGCTAAAGAGATCCGTAACACCTGCACATACTGTTCCGTAGGTTGCGGGCTATTGATGTATAGCCTGGGTGATGGCGCGAAAAACGCCAGAGAAGCGATTTATCACATTGAAGGTGACCCGGATCATCCGGTAAGCCGTGGTGCGCTGTGCCCGAAAGGGGCCGGTTTGCTGGATTACGTCAACAGCGAAAACCGTCTGCGCTACCCGGAATATCGTGCGCCAGGTTCTGATAAATGGCAGCGCATTAGCTGGGAAGAAGCATTCTCGCGTATTGCGAAGCTGATGAAAGCTGACCGTGACGCTAACTTTATTGAAAAGAACGAGCAGGGCGTAACGGTAAACCGTTGGCTTTCTACCGGTATGCTGTGTGCCTCCGGTGCCAGCAACGAAACCGGGATGCTGACTCAAAAATTTGCCCGCTCCCTCGGGATGCTGGCGGTAGACAACCAGGCGCGCGTCTGACACGGACCAACGGTAGCAAGTCTTGCTCCAACATTTGGTCGCGGTGCGATGACCAACCACTGGGTGGATATCAAAAACGCTAACGTCGTAATGGTGATGGGTGGTAACGCTGCTGAAGCACATCCCGTCGGTTTCCGCTGGGCGATGGAAGCGAAAAACAACAACGATGCAACCTTGATCGTTGTCGATCCCCGTTTTACGCGTACCGCTTCTGTAGCGGATATTTACGCACCTATTCGTTCCGGTACGGACATTACGTTCCTGTCTGGCGTTTTGCGCTACCTGATCGAAAACAACAAAATCAACGCCGAATACGTTAAGCATTACACCAACGCCAGTCTGCTGGTGCGTGATGATTTTGCTTTCGAAGACGGTCTGTTCAGCGGCTACGACGCTGAAAAACGTCAATACGATAAATCGTCCTGGAACTATCAGTTCGATGAAAACGGCTATGCGAAACGCGATGAAACACTGACTCATCCGCGCTGTGTGTGGAACTTGCTGAAAGAGCACGTTTCCCGCTACACGCCGGACGTAGTAGAAAACATCTGTGGTACGCCAAAAGCCGACTTCCTGAAAGTGTGTGAAGTGCTGGCCTCCACCAGCGCACCGGATCGCACAACCACCTTCCTTTACGCGCTGGGCTGGACGCAGCACACCGTGGGTGCGCAGAACATCCGTACTATGGCGATGATCCAGTTACTGCTCGGTAACATGGGTATGGCCGGTGGCGGCGTGAACGCATTGCGTGGTCACTCCAACATTCAGGGGCTGACCGACTTAGGCCTGCTCTCTACCAGCCTGCCGGGTTATCTGACGCTGCCGTCAGAAAAACAGGTTGATTTGCAGTCGTATCTGGAAGCGAACACGCCGAAAGCGACGCTGGCTGATCAGGTGAACTACTGGAGCAACTATCCGAAGTTCTTCGTTAGCCTGATGAAATCTTTCTACGGCGATGCCGCGCAGAAAGAGAATAACTGGGGCTACGACTGGCTGCCTAAGTGGGACCAGACCTACGACGTCATCAAGTATTTCAACATGATGGACGAAGGCAAAGTCACCGGTTATTTCTGCCAGGGCTTTAACCCGGTTGCGTCCTTCCCGGACAAAAACAAAGTGGTGAGCTGCCTGAGCAAACTGAAGTACATGGTGGTTATCGATCCGCTGGTGACTGAAACCTCTACCTTCTGGCAGAACCACGGCGAGTCGAACGATGTCGATCCGGCATCTATTCAGACTGAAGTATTCCGTCTGCCTTCGACCTGCTTTGCTGAAGAAGATGGTTCTATCGCTAACTCCGGTCGCTGGTTACAGTGGCACTGGAAAGGTCAGGACGCGCCGGGCGAAGCGCGTAACGACGGCGAAATTCTGGCGGGTATCTACCATCATCTGCGCGAGTTGTACCAGGCCGAAGGTGGTAAAGGCGTAGAACCGCTGATGAAGATGAGCTGGAACTACAAGCAGCCGCACGAACCGCAATCTGACGAAGTAGCTAAAGAGAACAACGGCTATGCGCTGGAAGATCTCTATGATGCTAATGGCGTGCTGATTGCGAAGAAAGGTCAGTTGCTGAGTAGCTTTGCGCATCTGCGTGATGACGGTACAACCGCATCTTCTTGCTGGATCTACACCGGTAGCTGGACAGAGCAGGGCAACCAGATGGCTAACCGCGATAACTCCGACCCGTCCGGTCTGGGGAATACGCTGGGATGGGCCTGGGCGTGGCCGCTCAACCGTCGCGTACTCTACAACCGTGCTTCGGCGGATATCAACGGTAAACCGTGGGATCCGAAACGGATGCTGATCCAGTGGAACGGCAGCAAGTGGACGGGTAACGATATTCCGGACTTCGGCAATGCCGCGCCAGGTACACCAACCGGACCGTTTATCATGCAGCCGGAAGGGATGGGACGCCTGTTTGCCATCAACAAAATGGCGGAAGGTCCGTTCCCGGAACACTACGAGCCAATCGAAACGCCGCTGGGCACTAACCCGCTGCATCCGAACGTGGTGTCTAACCCGGTTGTTCGTCTGTATGAACAAGACGCGCTGCGGATGGGTAAAAAAGAGCAGTTCCCGTATGTGGGTACGACCTATCGTCTGACCGAGCACTTCCACACCTGGACCAAGCACGCGTTGCTCAACGCAATTGCTCAGCCGGAACAGTTTGTGGAAATCAGCGAAACGCTGGCGGCGGCGAAAGGCATTAATAATGGCGATCGTGTCACTGTCTCAAGCAAGCGTGGCTTTATCCGCGCGGTGGCGGTGGTAACGCGCCGTCTGAAACCGCTGAATGTAAACGGTCAGCAGGTTGAAACGGTGGGTATTCCAATCCACTGGGGCTTTGAGGGTGTCGCGCGTAAAGGTTATATCGCTAACACTCTGACGCCGAATGTCGGTGATGCAAACTCGCAAACGCCGGAATATAAAGCGTTCTTAGTCAACATCGAGAAGGCGTAAGGGGGCGAACAGATGGCTATGGAAACGCAGGACATTATCAAAAGGTCCGCAACTAACTCCATCACGCCGCCTTCTCAGGTGCGTGATTACAAAGCAGAAGTCGCGAAACTTATTGACGTTTCCACCTGTATCGGCTGTAAAGCCTGTCAGGTGGCGTGTTCGGAGTGGAACGACATCCGTGATGAAGTGGGGCACTGCGTCGGGGTTTACGATAACCCCGCCGATCTGAGCGCCAAGTCCTGGACGGTGATGCGCTTTAGCGAAACCGAACAGAACGGCAAGCTGGAGTGGCTGATCCGTAAAGACGGCTGTATGCACTGTGAAGATCCGGGCTGCCTGAAGGCGTGCCCGTCTGCTGGTGCAATCATTCAGTACGCTAACGGGATTGTCGATTTCCAGTCGGAAAACTGCATCGGCTGTGGTTACTGCATTGCCGGGTGTCCGTTTAATATTCCGCGCCTCAACAAAGAGGATAACCGGGTATATAAATGCACGCTCTGCGTCGATCGCGTCAGCGTCGGCCAGGAACCGGCTTGTGTGAAAACCTGTCCGACCGGGGCTATCCACTTCGGCACCAAGAAGGAGATGCTGGAGCTGGCGGAACAGCGCGTGGCGAAACTGAAAGCGCGTGGTTACGAACATGCTGGCGTCTACAACCCGGAAGGGGTCGGTGGTACGCACGTTATGTACGTGCTGCATCACGCCGATCAGCCGGAGCTGTATCACGGTCTGCCGAAAGATCCGAAGATCGATACCTCGGTAAGCCTGTGGAAAGGCGCGTTGAAACCGCTGGCAGCGGCTGGCTTTATTGCCACTTTTGCCGGGTTGATTTTCCACTACATCGGTATTGGCCCGAATAAGGAAGTGGACGATGACGAGGAGGATCATCATGAGTAAGTCGAAAATGATTGTGCGCACCAAATTTATTGATCGCGCCTGTCACTGGACCGTGGTGATTTGCTTCTTCCTGGTGGCGCTGTCCGGGATTTCGTTCTTCTTCCCGACGCTGCAATGGCTGACGCAAACCTTCGGTACGCCGCAGATGGGACGCATTTTGCACCCGTTCTTCGGCATTGCGATTTTCGTCGCGCTGATGTTTATGTTTGTGCGTTTTGTGCATCACAACATCCCGGATAAGAAAGATATTCCGTGGCTGTTGAACATTGTCGAAGTATTAAAAGGCAATGAGCACAAAGTGGCGGATGTCGGTAAGTACAACGCCGGGCAAAAGATGATGTTCTGGTCGATCATGAGCATGATTTTCGTGCTGCTGGTGACCGGGGTGATTATCTGGCGTCCGTACTTTGCGCAGTACTTCCCGATGCAGGTTGTTCGCTACAGCCTGCTGATTCACGCGGCTGCGGGTATCATCCTGATCCACGCCATCCTGATCCATATGTATATGGCATTCTGGGTGAAAGGGTCGATTAAAGGGATGATCGAAGGGAAGGTGAGCCGTCGCTGGGCGAAGAAACACCATCCACGCTGGTATCGTGAAATCGAGAAGGCAGAAGCGAAAAAAGAGAGTGAAGAAGGGATATAATCTCTTTTGAACTTTAAGCTGAAAATGGCGCTTTAAGAAGCGCCATTTTTTTATTGCGTAACCAGACGGCGCAGTCGCGACACATCCACTGTTTTTTCTGCCTCTGCCAGACTCCAGGCATTTTGCAGATTCAGCCACATTTGCGGCGAACTGCCGATCACCACGGAAAGTTTAATCGCCATTTCTGGTGTCAAAGCTGCTTTTCCGGTCAGCAATCAGCTTGCCGTTGAGGGCGCAATTTCCATTGCTTTGGCAAACTCGCGCAGGCTGACATTAAGTTCGTCCAGTGATTCCTGAATAATGTCCCCCGGGCGGGGATGATTGGCCATTTTCATTAGTGTCTTTACTCTCAGTAGCGTTCCTTCCTACGCAACAATAATCCATTTAGCCATTTCATGTTGGAGAGTGTGCGATGCTGCGACCCGAACATGGCAGTCGCAGCAAAGGCCTCTTAGTGACGGAAATCAATCACCATACGGCCACGGATTTTGCCTTCTTCCATCTCAGTAAAGATGGTGTTGATGTCCGCTAACGGACGCAGGGCGACCTTCGGTACCACTTTGCCTTCGGCGGCAAACTGGAAGGCTTCGGTGAGATCCTGGCGCGTGCCGACCAGCGAACCGACCACTTCAATACCATCCAGCACAAGGCGTGGGATATCCAGGCTCATAGACTCCGGCGGCAGACCGACTGCCACAACACGCCCGCCTGCACGGACAGCATCAACTGCCGAGTTAAACGCAGCTTTAGCTACCGCTGTCACCACCGCGGCGTGAGCGCCACCGGTTTTTTCTTGCACAATTTTGGCGGCGTCTTCAGTGCGTGAGTTAATCGCTAAATCAGCGCCCATTTCGGTTGCCAGTTTTAACTGCTCATCATTGACATCAATGGCGATCACTTTCGCGTTAAAGACATTCTTCGCGTATTGCAGGGCGAGGTTACCCAGACCGCCAAGACCGTAGATAGCAATCCACTGCCCTGGACGAATTTTTGACAGCTTAACGGCTTTGTAGGTGGTGACCCCTGCACAGGTAATGCTGCTGGCCGCCGCCGAGTCCAGGCCATCTGGCACTTTTACCGCGTAATCCGCCACCACGATGCACTCTTCCGCCATCCCGCCATCAACGCTGTATCCGGCATTTTTAACTGAACGGCAGAGCGTTTCGTTACCACTGTTACAGTATTCGCAATGACCGCATCCTTCGTAAAACCACGCCACGCTGGCACGATCGCCTGGTTTTAATGAGGTGACTCCTGGGCCAACTTCTGCCACCACACCGATGCCTTCATGGCCCAGAATTACGCCGGTTTTGTCACCAAAATCGCCATTCTTAACATGAAGATCAGTATGACATACACCACAACACTCCATTTTCAGCAGGGCTTCGCCATGTTTCAGTGAGCGCAGTGTTTTATCCGTAACGTCAACATGATGATCCTTCGTAACAACTGCAGCCTTCATAGTTCCTCCTTTTCGGATGATGTTCTGCATAGCAGGTGAGGCAAATGAGATTTATTCGCCACTACCCAGTATGGATGAGATCTGAAAAAGGGAGAGGAAAATTGCCCGGCAGCTTTCACCACCGGGCGCAGACTTAGATGGAGGTACGGCGGTAGTCGCGGTATTCGGCGTGCCAGAAATTATCATCAATGGCTTGTTGCAAAGCTTCGGCAGACGTTTTCACCGCCACGCCTTGCTGCTGCGCCATTTTGCCAACCGCAAACGCAATTGCGCGGGAGACTTTCTGAATATCTTTCAGTTCCGGTAGTACCAGACCTTCGCCGTTCAGGACCAGCGGCGAATACTGAGCAAGCGTTTCACTTGCCGACATCAGCATCTCATCGGTGATACGTGACGCGCCGGAAGCAATAACGCCCAGCCCGATGCCCGGGAAAATGAAGGCGTTGTTGCACTGGGCGATAGGGTAGATTTTATCTTTCCATACCACTGGATTAAACGGACTGCCAGTGGCGACCAGCGCGTTACCTTCAGTCCAGGCGATAATGTCCTGCGGTGTGGCTTCCACGCGTGACGTCGGGTTAGACAGCGGCATCACGATCGGACGCGGACAGTGTTTATGCATCTCACGGATGATCTCTTCCGTAAACAGCCCGGTCTGTCCTGAGACGCCAATCAGAATATCTGGTTTTACATTACGCACCACATCCAGCAGTGACAGCACATCGCTGTCGGTATCCCAGTCACTGAGGTTTTCGCGTTTCTGCACCAGTTTGGTCTGGAAAGGCAGCAGATTCGGCATCTTGTCGGTCAGCAGGCCAAAGCGATCGACCATAAAGACTTTCTGCCGCGCCGTTTCCTCGCTTAATCCTTCGCGCTGAGTCTGGGCAATGATCATTTCGGCAATGCCGCATCCCGCTGAACCTGCGCCAAGGAAGACGATTTTTTTCTCGCTTAACTGACCACCTGCCGCGCGGCTGGCTGCGATCAGTGTGCCGACCGTTACCGCCGCGGTGCCCTGAATGTCATCGTTAAAAGAACAAATTTCATTGCGATAGCGGTTAAGTAACGGCATCGCATTTTTTTGTGCGAAGTCTTCAAACTGCAACAGTACGTCCGGCCAGCGTTGTTTCACAGCCTGGATAAATTCATCAACGAATTCATAGTATTCGTCGTCAGTGATACGCGGATTACGCCAGCCCATATACAGCGGATCGTTAAGCAGCTGTTGGTTGTTCGTCCCGACATCCAGCACCACCGGAAGGGTATACGCCGGGCTGATGCCGCCACAGGCAGTATAGAGTGACAGTTTACCGATCGGAATGCCCATCCCGCCGATGCCCTGGTCACCAAGCCCCAGAATACGTTCACCGTCAGTCACCACAATCACTTTAATATTATGGTTCGGCACGTTTTGCAGAATATCGTCCATATTGTGGCGGTTCTGGTAAGAGATAAACACGCCGCGTGAACGGCGGTAGATCTCAGAAAAACGCTCACAGGCTGCGCCGACGGTTGGGGTATAAATAACAGGCATCATCTCATCAAGATGATTGTTTACCAGACGGTAGAAGAGGGTTTCGTTAGTGTCCTGGATGTTACGCAGGTAGATGTGTTTGTCGATTTCGGTTTTGAATCCCTGATACTGGATCCATGCTCGTTCCGCTTGTTCTTCGATGGTTTCGACCACTTCCGGCAGTAACCCCAGCAGGTTGAAGTTACGGCGTTCTTCCATGCTGAAGGCGCTGCCTTTATTCAACAACGGAAATTCCAGCAGTACAGGGCCAGCGTAAGGAATATAAAGCGAACGCTGTTTTTTTGTTTTTGGTTCCATGTCACTCACTCTTTTTTGAATATCCATCCCTGGCACGCTTTTATCGTCTTTGCTTTACAGCCAGGGCGTCGGCCCCAAGTATAAAGCAGATAAAAACAAAAACACCATTGCGCAGGCAATGGTGTTTAATCGTCATTGAGGACTGATGGTTATGAATTACTTTTCAGCGGGGCGTTTTCTGCCGGTTGGGTTATTTACCACGCTGGATTTGTCACCTTCGGTAACTATTTTGCGCTGGTTAGAAATTTTATGGTCCAGTCCAAGAATATGACGTGCCTGACGGTTCGATTTCATTTTAACTCCTCAATCCTGTTGCTAGTTTTAAGGACAACATCGCCGTAGCGAAGAAACACGTGCTAAACCCCTAAATTAGGTTGCCGATCAAGCATAGCACCTTAAAGCGTAGGGTGCTGGCCACTGACCACATAATTGATCGTTTGCTGGTAGATATCACTGAGGATGTCGTTATCAGAAGCTTCCACCCATTTGGTCAGCTCCATGAGAATGTCATCTTCAGTGACAACACCGTGCTCTGCCCGAAGGCCTTGCTCAATGGCATTAACCAGAGCGGGTTCTGCTGTTGAATTTTCTGCCTGATAATAAGTAAACATAGCGATTCTCCGTGTCTGTGTATTTTTGGTGTCTGCTACGGATCGCAGATTTATAAAGCACATTCAGCATGGCAAATATTTGCCGCTTCGTTGTTAAGATTAGTCCTGGTTGATAATTTTTATATTTTAACACCATGATATTAATAGGAATTGTAATTGGGGCGATCCGATTAATATTGATACAATATCTTTTGGATTATATATTCCCCGTTATCTATTGTGGGAATTTAATTTAAGTTCAGAGATAATGTTTTCGCCGGATTTTATTCGGAATATCCTGCTTATCCTCGTGCGGTTTCTCACGTAGTCTATAATTTCCTTTTTAAGCCCACAGGAGAGCAACAATGACAATCCATAAGAAAGGTCAGGCACACTGGGAAGGCGATATCAAACGCGGGAAGGGAACAGTATCCACCGAGAGCGGCGTGCTGAACCAACAGCCGTATGGATTTAACACGCGTTTTGAAGGCGAAAAAGGAACCAACCCTGAAGAACTGATTGGCGCAGCGCATGCCGCATGTTTCTCAATGGCGCTTTCATTAATGCTGGGGGAAGCGGGATTCACGCCAACATCGATTGATACCACCGCCGATGTGTCGCTGGATAAAGTGGATGCCGGTTTTGCGATTACTAAAATCGCACTGAAGAGCGAAGTTGCGGTGCCGGGTATTGATGCCTCTACCTTTGACGGCATCATCCAGAAAGCAAAAGCAGGATGTCCGGTTTCACAGGTACTGAAAGCGGAAATTACGCTGGATTACCAGTTGAAATCGTAAAGCGTTGCCGGATGACGCGTCAGGCGCGTGATTGCCTGATGCGTTGTTAGCGTCTCTACAGCGCCCGCCAGCACCGGATCTCACGTCCGTCCTCCCTTATTGTTAATGATTGCCGGACTTCACATCCGTGGGTTGCCAGAGGGCAGCGTTCGCGGAAAAAACAGCCTTGTGGCAACGTGCGGTTTCCTGGTAGATCCGTTTTACGTAATGCCCATTCTTCCTCCAGCGGTTTATCAATGGCGGGGAGGGAATCCAGCAATAATCGGGTGTATGGATGTGCCGGAGCTGTCAGCACCTGTTGCGCGTCTCCTAATTCCACAATCTGTCCGAGATACATCACCGCCACCCGATCGCTCATATGACGTATCACCGAGACATTGTGTGAAATCAGCACATAAGTCAGCCCGTGATTTTCCTGTAGCGTTACCAGTAAATTGAGGATCTGCGCCTGCACGGAGATATCCAGCGCAGAGGTTGGCTCATCAAGCACAATCACGTCAGGCTGCGAAGAGAGTGCTCTGGCAATGGCGATGCGTTGCCGCTGCCCGCCGGAGAACGCATGAGGCAGGCGGTCGAGATACTCCGGACGAATACCCACCTGCACAGCCAGCTCCTCTGCCAACGCTCGCCGCTGTTGTTCACTACTACGCTTAGCAATCCAGAGCGGTTCCGTGATGATGCGCCACACCGGTAAGCGCGGATTAAGCGAAGAGAGCGGGTCCTGAAACACCATCTGCATAATGCGTTGTGATCCTGAACGGATGTACTGCCCGTGGCTCGGTTGCAGCATACCCATTAAAAGCTGTGCGAGGGTGCTTTTGCCGCAGCCTGACTCACCGACGATCCCTAAGGTTTCACCACGACGGATCTGTAAATCAATACCATTGATGGCATGAACATGTTCCGTAGTTTTACCAAGCCAGTTTTTTCGGGCCGGGAAATTGATATGGACGTCGCGTAACGTTAATAACGTGTCAGACACTAATGACCTCCTGCTGAGGATACCAACAGGCGCAGCGGTGGTTGTTGTCACCATACGCTGTTAGCGCCGGGACGTTTTCACACTGTGCACCTGCCGCATAGCAACGATCGCGAAAAGCGCAGCCGTCAGGCAAATGGGTGAGGTTTGGTACCGTCCCCGGAATAGCGGGTAATGGCTGGCGCGGTATTCCATGTTCCGGTGCGCATTGCAGCAAACCAATGGTATACGGATGCCGGGGATGATGGATAACGTCTGCCGTCACGCCGCTCTCAATCACGCTTCCGGCATACATCACGTAAACGCTATCGCACAGTTGCGACACCACGGCCATATCATGGCTGATGAACAGTACCGCAGTTCCACTGGCGCGGGCTTTATGTTTAAGCAGACGCAGTACCTGCAACTGTACCGTGACGTCCAGCGCCGTAGTCGGTTCGTCGGCAATAATCAATTGCGGCTCGCAGGAGAATGCCAGCGCAATCATTACCCGCTGTCGCATACCACCTGAAAGCTCAAACGGATAGCGCGACATAACTTCCACGGCATCCGGGATTTGCATCTCTTCCAGCAGGGCAATCGCTTTAGCTCTGGCTTCCCGACGACTTATTGGTTGATGATGGCGGATCACGTCCATCATCTGAAGACCTATTCGACGTGTCGGATTAAGGGCGGTCATCGGTTCCTGAAAGATCATCGCCACTCGTGCGCCGCGCCACTGACGAAGCTGCTTTTCCCGAGCGTTAAGAGCATCTTCTCCCAGCAGTGAAATATGTCCCCGATGTACGCAATAACTGCCCGTCGGTAACAGACGCATAATCAACATTGCAGTGACTGATTTACCCGAGCCGGATTCTCCCACCAGACCGACAATTTCACCGCGGTTGATTTTCAATGACACATTGTTGAGCGCGTGAACATCACCGTTAAAACCGGGGAAACTCAAATGCAGTTGTTGAATGTCCAGAACGGGTTGGGTCATGACTGCTTTCCTCCTGCTTTCGGGTCAAGCAGATCGCGAATACCATCACCAAAGAGATTAAACCCGACGGCGGTAAGCAAAATCGCTGCCCCCGGAAATGCGCAATACCACCACTGATCGAGCACATAGTTGCGACCATTCGCCACCATCGCCCCCCATTCAGCACTCGGTTGTTGAGCACCCAGGCCAATAAATCCCAACGTGGCGGCCATTAAAATCGCGCTACCAATATCCAGCGATGCCTGCACAATCAGCGGCGGCAGCGAGTTACGTAAAATATGCCAGTTGATCAGATGCCAACGCGACGCACCAAAGGTTTTCGCCGCCTGAACGTAAGTGTACTGGCGAACAACTAATGTTTGCCCCCGCGCCAGGCGCACATAAAAGGGAATTCGCACAATAGCAATCGCCAGCATGGCGTTAAACAAACTCGGCCCGAGAGCGGCTGCCAGTGCCATTGTCAGCACCAGCGAAGGAATCGACAGCATAATGTCCATGATGCGCATGATAATCGCGTCTGCGCGTCCGCCAAGCACACCGGATAGACACCCGAGTAGCGACCCCATCATACCTGCAATGGCGACTACCACTAATCCGGCGAGAATTGATTGCTGACTGCCGACCAGTACGCGGCTAAACAGATCGCGTCCCACTTCATCGGTGCCAAACCAGTGCGCCGCAGAAGGCGGCAAAAGGCGGGCGGTTAAATCAATGGCGTTGGGATCATGCGTCGCCAGCCACGGTGAAAAAATCATCATCAGTAGCATTAATACAATGATGACTGCGCCGGTCACGGTAAGCGGGCTGCCTTTCAGCATCCATACCAGTTTTGCACCGTTAAATCGCGTTTGTTTTGGTGGGCGCACGGCTGACGTTTCCTCGCTTAGCATCATTCACCACCTCCACGTCCGATACGCGGATCAATCCACAAATAGAGCAAATCCACCACCAGGTTGACCAGCACATAAGCAAATGAAACCACGACGGCAAAGCCCATCACTGCCGGGAAGTCGAGCGCCTGTATTGATGTTACTACCCATGCACCCATTCCGGGCCAGGCAAAAACGGTTTCGGTGAGCACTGCGCCATACAACAAATCGCCCAGCGCCAGACCCAATACGGTAATCGAGGGGATCAACGCATTGGGTAGCGCATAACATAAAACGATATACCAGCCGGGCAAGCCGCTGGCCCGGGCGGTACGAATGTAATCTTCACTCAATTGTTCCAGCATAGCTGAGCGGATCTGGCGAGCGACAATTCCCAGGTGAACGAACGCCAGCGTTAATGCCGGTAAGATGAGATGTTGCAGCGCATTGAAGAAGACTTCACCGTTACCTTCAAGCAGCGCATCGAGCAGATAAAAGCCGGTAACGTGCGTTGGTGGATCCAGCCAGTCATCAAGCCTTCCGCCGCCGGGAAGAATTTGCAGATGACCATATAACAGCACAATGACGCCCAGCCCAAGCCAGAACGCAGGTGTGGAGATTCCGGTAATGGCCATTATTCGCACCAGATGATCCAGCCAGCGATTTCGCCAGACTGCAGAGAGTATGCCCAGCGGGATGCCAATCAGGAGTGCCAGCAGCAGGGCACAAAAAGCCAGTTCCAGCGTCGCCGGGAAAAATATGCGCAACTCTTCCAGCACCGGACGCCCGGTACGAATGGATGTTCCCAGGTCACCCTGAAACAGGTCGCTGACGTAGCGGTAAAACTGTACATACAGTGGCTGGTCCAGTCCCAGTTGCTGGCGAATATTATCCACGATAGCATCGCTGGCGCGGTCACCCGCCAGTAACCGCGCCGGATCGCCGGGGATCAGGTGCGAGATAATAAACGTAATCACGCAGACGCCCGCCACCACGAGCACCAGCCCCCAGCAGCGTTGGCGTAAAATGCTCCAGAAGGTCACGTTATTTACTCATGGTATTGATATTGAAGACCTGTTCCAGCATGGGATTGAACACAAAGCCTTTCACCTCTTTGTTCATCGCCAGTTGGTAGTTTTTCTGGAACAGGTACACATAAGCAGCGTCATCAATGACGATTTTCTGTGCCTGCTGGTAGTCCCGGGTACGCTGCGTCTGGTCGGTGGTCGCTAGCGCATTGCGCAGTAACTTATCGACCTCACTGTTTTCATAGAACGAGCGGTTACCCGGCAGACCTTTTTTGTCTGACTCAAACCAGTAATTCATAAACATATACGGGTCGGCAAAATCCGGACTCCAGTTGCCAATCGCAATGTCATAATCACCTTTACCCACTCTGTCGCGCATGGTGGCATTCGCCAGCTTTTCCAGCTTCACATTGATGCCCAGCTTGTTGAGACTGGATTGTGTCGCCAGAGCAATAGGCTCCCAGTTCGGATCATTATCAGAATAGAGAAACGTCAGGCTGGTGGGTTTGTTCGTCACTTTATCCCATTCAGCTTTGGCTTTCGTTTCGTCATGGTTGTATTGCATTGCCGTCGCATCGTATCCCCACATGCCTTCCGGAATCGGGCCGCGCATTTGTTTTCCGTTACCACTCAGAATGCCGTTAACCATACCCTGATAATCGGTAGACCAGGAAATGGCCCGACGCAGATCCGCCTGATTAAGTGGCGCTTTGCTGTTATTCAGATACAGATAGGTGACGCGCAGTGACGGATACTCTGCCACATTGACTTTGTTTTCCTGCTTCAGGGCGTTGAGTTGATCCACCGGCAGCGCATCGGCAATGTCAATGTCGCCACGGGAGAGCTGCAGGCGACGGGAGGCACTTTCACCGATAATTTTTACCGATACTCGTTTAAAGTTCGGTTTATTGCCGGGGTAATGCGGATTTGGCACCAGAACTAATTGCTGACCTTTTTGCCAGCTTTTCAGCATAAACGGTCCGGAGCCAGCGGTATTTTGCGCGAGGAAACCACGGGCATCATCCGCCGCATGCTCCTTTAAGACCGCCGGATTGATAATGGATGCACCGTCATTCGCCAGCGTGTAGAGGAACGGTGCGAATGGCTGGCTAAGGGTAAACTTCACCGTATGTTCGTCGGGAGCATCAATCTTTAAATCTTTGGGAAATGCTTCTGCTGGCCCCTGGCCGATTTTTAGTAACCGCTCAAAAGAGAGTTTTACTGCTTCGGCAGTGACAGGTGTGCCATCGGCAAATTTAGCATTGTCCTTCAGAGTGAACGTCCACTCTTTTTGATCGTCAGACGCTTTCCAGCTACTTGCCAGATCGCCTTCAACGTCTGTTGAGCCTTTATCACCGTCCGTTTTGTACTGAACCAGTCGCTGATAAGACGGGTAGGTCACTGTCCAGTCGTTATTATCAATTGTCACCGCTGGGTCGAGGGTTTGTGGGTCGGCAGCTTTACCGATCACCAGCATATCTTTCGGTACGGCGGCGTGCGCAACCGGCATTGTTGTGGCAAGGACGATCGCGAGCAATGTAGGACGAAACGATATCGATCTCTTCATGACAGTTTCCTGATTAACTGGCGTGCTGTGTGCCAGGGGATATAAAACAGGTGAATTGATCAGCGAGTAGTGGGTAACTCGCTGCCTGGGGTAATTCGAAGTGCCACCATTCGCTCGGGATACCGACAAAGCCACCGCCAGTCATAATCGCATTCAGCAACAGCCGATTGCGCTGAGCAGCGGGCGGGACAGAAGGGTGATAAGCATGGGAACGTTCGTGCATTTCATCGAACTCTGCACCCATATCCAGGATGTTCCCGTGCTCATCACGAAGCGTCAGGTCGATCGCCGTGCCACGGCTGTGATTAGAACCGACCGTCACATCAACAACATATTGCGGGTCTGGGCAGGTTTGCCACAACATCGCCTGTGCTTGTTGTGGGCGATACGCATCGTAAATCACCAGTTGTAAGCCTGACAGCTGGGCGATACTGATACTTTTCGCCAGCGCAGTAATCGCATCCTTGTGTAACAGACAACGCGCTTGCTGATAAATAGCTTTACCTGTGATGTTATCAGCGCAGGCGTATTTCAATTCGATCTCCAGATCAGGGAAGATCACGGCTAAATCAACCAGTTCGGTGGTATCCGACATAAACGGTTCCTGTATAAGACAAAAATTGCTGCGCTTTCCGCTTATGCAGATCTCATGCCATGCCGGGATAAGCGCCAGAATGCTGGCTTAAAGTTATATTTTTTAACTTTTGATCAACATTTGTGCAGCGTAGTGCAGTTTTGGTGCAAGAGGGGAAGTTAAAGAAGGAATCTCCCGGAATCGTAGCTGAAATCACAGTATTTAAGTGACAGTGTCACGTTAAAGGAAAACCCGCGAGTGCGGGCGAGAGGAATTTGTCAGATTTTCAGCGGTAACACGCTGCTCATCCAGCCTGGAATTTCTTCGGCGGGAAGGGGGCGGGAAAAGAAATATCCCTGAATAACGCGACAGTGGATCTTGCGTAGCATCTCAAATTGCTCTTTGGTTTCGACGCCTTCCGCCACGACGGTTAAATTGAGGCTTTGCCCAATGCTGGTAATGGCTTCAAGTAAGGCAAGGATGCGTTTTTCCGTCAGACAACGATCGACAAAACTTTTGTCAATTTTGATTTCCGTTACTGGAAGACTGACTAAGCGTGATAATCCGGAAAAGCCCGTGCCAAAATCATCTACCGATAAACCCACGCCCATATCGCGCAGGATCTGAATGCGCTTAAAGATTTCGGTATCGTGTTCCATCATCATGCTTTCCGTGATTTCCACCGTCAGCTGGTGGCCGTCAATACCCCAGGCGTGCATTGCATCAGACACCTGATTAGGCAGTTGATTACTGCGAAAGTGCAGCGCCGACAAGTTAACGGAAAGCGCCGGGATATGAATATTCTGGCTACGCCATTCTGCTAACTGACGACAAGCTTCCGCGATGACCCAGCGTCCAATATTTTCGATTTCACCGATCTCTTCTGCAAGAGGAATAAACCGTGAAGGGGGCACGTGACCATGCAGGGGATCGTGCCAGCGAGCAAGGGCTTCGATGCCGTACAGTTCACCCGTTTCTGCGAAGATTTGCGGCTGGTAAACCAGTTTTAGTTGGTTATTGCTAATCGCTTCTTTCAGCGCTGCGCCTAAAACCAAACGCTCTTTTACCATTTCGTTCATCGCCGGGCTGAAGAACTGCCAGCCGTTACCGCCATTTTTGCGAATAAAATCCATTGCATTGTGAGCAGTGGAGAGCAGGTAATCGCGGTTTTTACCCACGTCGTAGCTGATGCCAATGCTCAAGGTGAGCGGGAATGGTTTATCGTCAATCATTATCGGCTTGCTGACCACATTCCGTAGCTCATCGGCGATCTGCGTAATGTTACTGACGTCGTTTTCCAGGCTCACGAGGACAAACTGCGTACCTTCGATACGACAGAGATATTGATCCGGTTTGAGTTTTTCACGAAAGCGATTGACCACTTCCAGCAATGCCTGATCGGCCCACGCATAGCCAAGGCTATCAATCACATCCTGAATATGGTCAACACCGATGAGATAGACCACCGGAGAGACGGCTTTGTCGACCAGGTCATCGAGGTAATTGTGCAGGTTATTGCGATTTGGCAGACCGGTCATCGGATCAAATTGGATGAGTTGTTCAATATGCTGACGGCTTTTTTCCTGTTCCAGCGCCAGCGCGGCCATATGCTGGCTGATATCTGCCACGCGTTCGATAAAGGCGCTGGTTTCTGCTCCTGACGAGGTTTTAATTTGCAGGATCCCCGCCGGCGCGCCATCACGCTGACGAATGGTCGCTGACCAGCTTTGCGCATTTTGAACTTCTGTACCGTGCGAAGATGACGCCCAGTGTATCGGCATCCCGTTGCGCAGCGCGAACAGCGAAACATGCGATTCGTTGAGAACAGATTCGATGTTACGACAAATGATTTCCCCCATTTCATGAAATGGCGGGCTGCTGCACATGGCGGCGAGAATATTGCCTTCAAGCTGGCGGATTTGCCGTTCTTCGGTGATATCCGAGAAAGTCATTACCAGGTTCTGCAGATGCGCGAGCACGTCATAAACCGGGCTGATAGAGGCTTTAATCCAGATTTTTTCACCGGTGCGCGTCAACAGCAGAAATTCGTCCTGATCGCGGGCGGTTTTCCAAAGCAACTGTTGTAAACGAATGCGGTTATCAGCAGGGAATTCTGGAATGTTAAGGAGTGAATCGGGCTGCATACCGCTGGCTTCGCTAATGCAGTAACCAAACATTTCGGTAAATGCGCGATTGCACTGCACAATATGGCGTTCCGGATCGAGGACAATCACCGGTCGGTCGAGATGGTCAACGGCAATAATCAATTGTCGGGTCTGTTCTTTTTGCGCCATTTCTACGCTGGCATCCCGTACCAGCGCCAGGTAATAAATTTTACCCTCGGCGCTCACTTTCGATAGCGCAAAACGTGTCCAGATTTTACTGCCGTCTTTTTTCTCCAGCTGCAGCTCCCGACTCATCCCCTCGACGCGCGCTTTACCGCCTTCACGGTTGTGACGGATGTATTCAGGATGCGCGGGACGCAAATCCCGCGGAATCAGCATATCAATGTTATTGCCAATAACTTCTTCACGTTTGTACCCCCAGAGCTTCTCTGCGGCGGGGTTGAAAAACATCACTTCATCATTTTCGTTAATTAACACCGCGCCCATCATATTTTGCTCAAGGGCGGGGAAAAAAATGCCATCGGCGGCATTATCCGCATCGGTTAGCTTCATGATTACCTCTGCATCCTGGCGCATCTAAAGACTGGCTTTCCAGAGTTCAACACGGTTTCTACCTCGTCTTTTGGCGATATACAGAGCTTCATCGGCTATTTGAATGAGGCGCTCATAGTCAGGATGACCATTAAACATGGCAGCACCGATGGAAAGTGAGAGGGCAATATCCTCGCCGTTTGCGGCTTTCAGTTTGGTTTTCTCTACCCGACTGCGAATACGTTCTGCGGTACGTAACGTTTCGTTTTCCGAAGCTTCAGTCAAAACAATGATAAATTCATCGCCCCCGTAGCGGAAAACATAATCACTACTGCGGACGTTGTCATAAAAGGCCTGAGAGACTTTACGCAGAATTTCATCGCCAGTGTTATGGCCCCACGTATCGTTAATCTCTTTGAATTTATCAACGTCAATAATCAGCACTGACAGCGGTGTACCGGTCCGGTTGGCATGGGCAATTTCGCGTTTGAAGATCGTCGGCAGGAAACGGCGGTTAAGTAATTTCGTCAGTACATCCATACCGACTTCGTGGCGCGATACTTCTTCAAACAATTCACGCAGCAAGGTAATAATTTGCGATACGGTATTTCTTATCTGTAATAAAAATTTCACCCGCAAACTTCTGTTATTCAAATTCCTGGTGTTACGCATGGTTTGATTGAAAATACCGTCGAAATCCTGAATCAGACGGGAGATATGGCCCACTTCGGCTATGCCGCTAAAATAATGTCGACCTTTATGGTTAAACCACAGGCCAAAATCAGCCTGGCTTAAAGGCAAACTACTGCCTAAATCAGAATCCAGTAGGACTTTATAGATAATATCTATTTCCCATGAAAGTAATGAGGCTATTTGCCGTTCTTTTTCTTCTTCGGCATTTTCCAGTAACGAGAAGATACGATAGTTTTCATCTTCCTTTGAGGCACTACTGTCACTAAAGGTAAACGCGCGGGTCATCACTTCCATAGCGATATCAATACTGTTAATAGAGAAATGGTAGACCTGAAGTTTTTCTGCGGCGGAATAATCCGAAGAGAAGATGACCGGATAGAGGATTTTTTTCAGCACCCGAAACCCCATCTCGACAATTTCTACTGGAATTCCTATGCGGGCATGCACTTCCGCGACGGTATGCTGGATTTGTATTAGCCTTTCGACATCGTCAACCTGGGCAGAAAGCACGTTAATAATCCAGCGTTCCATCGCACTTTTCAACTGCCGCTCAACTTGTTCATTACTCAAGAATTCTTCGGCATGCGGGTCGATACGGACAATTCGGTAAAACTCAATACTCAGATAATGGGCATGCGCAACGGCAATTTCCGCGGCTTTAGCACGAATGAGCGGATCTGCTTGTTCGACAAGCCCGGTCCACTCATCTTTCATTCTTTTAAAATACATCTCCATAATTCACACCCTTATAAGGCTGGGAAAGCAGACGGAATCAAAACGAAACGCAACGTGCGAGATCGACTAACTGCACCATATTCTCCTGAAATATGAAGATATACTGAAAACAAATAAGCGACTTAGGACAGTTTCAATCTACGCTACTGTTCTTCAGAAGAGTATAGCCCATCGTAATTATTTTTCGGTGACAGCGAATATCGTATGTTTTTTCATATTCATACATTTTTATTAGGGGATTTATGACTGTTTAACTAAGTGTGGTTAATTGCGTAGTTAATTTGACTTAAGTAAGCATGATTACTAGTGGGATATTTCAAGAGGGTAACAAGCCGGGGGGAAAGCACCGGCTTGTTACAAAGTAAGAATGGGAGTTTAACTGCCCCAACGACTTTGCAGATAGCTAACCGCTTGTTGAGTCTGTGGTTTATTCAGATAGTCCTCACGGAACAAGATTGTGCCGCTAATTTCTGGCACGGCATCGTTAAGATCGAGCTGTTTTTTCAGTTCCGGTACGCCGCCGTTAATCATCCAGTCTGGCTCTATCTTTGAAGGTTCACCCACTTTATAGAAGGCGATACCGATATACAGGCGGGTCCTGGTCGGTTTAACGACATCCGCCCACCATTTTGCCAAAACGTCATAACGTGCGGCACTCCGTGAGAACGGCCAGTAAATTTGGGGAGCAATGTAATCCAGCAATCCTTGTTCCACCCATCGACGGGTGTCAGCGTAGGATTCGTCATAGGCTGCCGCGCCTCGGGTATCGGAACCGAGCGGATCGTGTGATCGGTTACGCCACACGCCTGCCGGGCTAACGCCAAATTCGACTTCCGGCTTAATGCTTTTAATGGTGTGCGATACCTTCGCAATTAACTGCTGAGTATTGTTGCGCCGCCAGTCTGCTTTTGACGCAAATGCGCCTCCGTATTTGCGGTACGTTTCGTTATCATTTAGCCGTGAACCTGGTGACTCAGTATAGAAATAGTCGTCAAACTGCACGCCATCTACCGGATAGCGGGAAACCACTTCCGCGACTATTGATGTGATCCAGTCCTGAACTTCAGGGATGCCCGGGTCGAGGACAAAGCGATCGCCGGACGTTCTGATCCAGTCGCGGTGTTGCACATAGACGCTCGCTGGTTGTTGAGCCAGAGTGCTATTCAGTTCCCTGATAGTACCGGGCTTCGTATTAACCGATACGCGATAGGGGTTAAACCAGGCGTGTACTTTCATCCCACGCTTGTGGGCTTCGTCGAGCATAAATTGCAGCGGATCGTAACCTGGATTTTCACCAATCTTTCCGGTCATAAGATCGGACCACGGCAAAATTTTCGATGGCCACAGGGCGGTACCGTCCGGCTTGACCTGGAAAAAGACCGTGTTTATGCCGAGACGTTGCAGATGATCCAGTTTGTCGATCATCGCCTGTTGTTGTACACGGGCCCGGCTGGTGGGGTTACTAATGTTAACCGAGGAAACCGGTGGCCAGTCGAGGCGAGACACCGTAGCCAGCCAGATGCCACGCATCGGTTGTGACGATTGTTGCGTCGTAGCTGGTGGCTTCGAACCTGTTGGTGGTGTCACCATTGACTCTGGAGGCGTGCTTTTGCAACTGCACAGTAAAAGTGCCAGTGCAACCAGTACCGCTGGTCTTCTAATCGCTAATTTCTCGTTTCGGGAGCAGATATCCATATATGCTGGTTTCCGGTAAACAGATGTGCGCTCATTCTCGTACTTATCCCGGTTAAGTCAATACGACAGCGAGCACGAAAAAGGGAGCGATGAATTATCGCTCCCTTGTCTTATAACTATTCAGCCACGGTTAGTGTTTCTTGTCATTCATCACAATATAGTGTGGTGAACGTGCACGCGGGTGCAGGAAGAAGTGACCTTTTGGTGCGTTCTTACTGTTGATTGGCTCCAGAGTGACGCCGGTATTCGCTTTGCCTTTACGATCATGAACAGCATAGAGAATAAAGGGCAGGGCAAGTACCACCAGGAAACTAACGACCAGTAATTCAACATACATATCGGTAGAGTCACCCTGGATGTTATCCGGCGGCAGGAAGGAAACAATAAACGCCATAATTGAAGTCAGCAGACCGACAACAGCCACGACCAGTTTCACCCCTTTACCACCAGGGATATTAAATGTGCGTTTTAAGTCAGGATGTTTAAGAACCAACACAATGTAGCCAATAAACAGCATGAAATAAGCACACAGATAAATCACCACCGTCAGCGCCAGTGCGATCAGGAAGGACATGTTGTTACCGCCACCGGTATTGGTGAGGATGATCAACGCGATAGAAGTAATCACCAACTGCGAAATGACCAGCGTTACCGGTACGCCATTTTTGTTCATTTTAGCGAATGCTGCTGGCAGCAGGTTTTTCTGCGCTGTGACATACATCCCGCGAGAAGGACCAACAATCCAGGAAGCGATTTCCGCCAGAACACCCAGCAACAGCAGTGCGGAGATCACGCGAACCGTCCACTCAATTTCCGGTGCCACATGGGACATCAGAACGGTAAAGGTTTGCATTACCCCAGCGGAGAGGTTGATTTCATTACCCGGAATGACCATCGCAATAGACAAACCGCCAACAGAGCTTAAGCAGATTGCCGCCACCATCAGCAATAACATAGCCAACGGATAGTCGCGCCCTGGGTTGCTCATTTCATTGACGTGGGTTGCAGATGCTTCTACCCCCATATAACTCAAAATGAAGGCAACAAATACAACCAGGGTGCCCACTTTAGAGAAGTCAGGGAAGAAGGTCTTCGAATCCATTTCGATAGCAACGGGGGCACCGGAGTGCAGATAAATAGCCGCTAATGCGATCAAAATAAATGCAGGTAACAGGATACCGGCGAAGAAGCCAACTTTAGCAATTCGCGCCGTGTATTTCGTGCCACCAAACTGCGTTAATGCCAGCGCCCAAAGAATGATGAGTGCTGCAATAGTTTTGGTAATAGGGTCTTCATTCAGCGCTGGCCATTTCAGGATGTAGGAGAGTGCCCCTAACACGAAATAGAGCATCGGAATAAAACCAATGGCGATTTGCAGATAGCCAAATGAGATCGCTGCAAATCCCCATCTCGGCCCCAGAGTATTTGATACCCAGGCGAAGACACCACCTTCTTCCCAGCCGTCGACGGTAGCCATTTCCGCAGCACAAAGTCCCACGGGAATAAACCATAAAATCCCGCCTAATAGCAGGAAGAAGACTAATGAAAAGCCCGATGTTGCGAAGGTAGGGTATTCATAAACAGCCATTACCATCGATGCCGTTATGGCAAAAAATCCGAGTAATGTGAGCTGCTTAGCTTTACCTGTCTGTACTGATGTAGCCATATTATCCCCCTAAAACGGTATTCCTGTCGGAACCGCACCTGTTTTGTTCTGTAGCGTATTCAGAACAATATTTTCCGTTGCTAATGCCAGTGAACAGACTTTAGAAATTGTCCCGAAACGGGTGCGTTTCGGGACACCGTTACCGTTAAACGTTATCAGGTATGTTTAAAGCTGTTCTGCTGGGCAATACCCTGCAGTTTCGGGTGATCGCTGAGATATTTCAGGGAGGCTTTGTAGTCTTCCAGCAACAGTTCAGCAAAGTCCATTTCGAAGCCGCGACGACACATAATGCGCATCACCACGATGTCGGTGGCTTCACCGCCGAGAGTGAAGGCCGGAACCTGCCAGCCGCGCAGACGCAGACGTTCAGAGAGGTCGTAGAGGGTGTATCCCGGATCTTCACCATCTTTCAGTTTGAAGCAAACCGCCGGAATGCCTTCGTCCGGGCGACCGGTACAGATGAACTCATACGGCCCCAGTTTGGCGATTTCATCCGCCAGATAAGCGGCAACCTGGTAAGAGGCGTTCTGTACTTTGGTATAGCCTTCACGACCGAGGCGCAGGAATTCATAGTACTGTGCAATTACCTGACCCGCCGGGCGGGAGAAGTTGATGGCGAAAGTACCAATCTGACCACCGAGGTAGTCAACGTTGAACACCAGTTCCTGCGGCAGCGCTTCTTCGTCACGCCAGATAACCCAGCCGCAGCCCAGCGGAGCCAGACCGAATTTGTGGCCTGAAGCACTGATCGATTTCACACGCGGCAGGCGGAAGTCCCAGACGATATCCGGGGCGACGAACGGTGCCAGGAAGCCACCGCTGGCGGCGTCGATGTGCATGTCGATGTCGATACCAGTGTCGGCCTGGAATTTATCCAGCGCATCGTGCAGCGGCTGCGGGAACTCATAGTTACCGGTGTAGGTCACGCCGAAAGTCGGCACCACGCCGATGGTGTTTTCGTCGCAGGCTTCAATCATGCGTTTCGGGTCCATAAACAACTGACCAGGGCGCATAGGGATTTCACGCAGCTCCACATCCCAGTAGCGGGCGAATTTATGCCAGCAGATTTGTACCGGACCGCACACCAGGTTTGGTTTGTTGGTCGGCTTACCTGCGGCTTCCATACGCTTGCGCCAACGCCATTTCATCGCCATCCCGCCGAGCATACAGGCCTCGGAAGAACCAATGGTGTTGGTGCCAACGGCCTGACCATTTTTCGGCGCAGGCGCATGCCACAGATCGGCAACCATGTTTACGCAACGCAGGTCGATTGCTGCAGATTGCGGATATTCTTCTTTGTCGATCCAGTTTTTGTTAATGGATAAATCCATCAACTTATGGACATTTTCGTCGTCCCAGGTCTGGCAGAAAGTGGCCAGGTTCTGACGAGCGTTGCCATCAAGATATAATTCGTCATTGATAATCTGGAATGCGACATCATCGCGCATTTCGTGCAGCGGAAATCGTTTTGATTCTGCGATAGTGGAAATAGACTTCGCACCAAAACGTGAATCGAGTAGTTCCGACCTTAAATCCGTTACTTGCTTCTTATCCATTTTAAACTCCTTAAAATGATTGGATCGCATTAAAAAAGTAGGATTTATCGATAAAGTAAGCAAGTGCAAAGGACTCTGGTTTAAATAACAAAATCCTAATGTTATTTATCGTGAAATATTACGAGAATAATGTTTTTTCATTGAAAAACAATGCAATAGAGAATTGCTTGGTGGTAGTAAGGTGTTTTATGTTGTTATTTTTATGCGCTTTCTATGTCTCCTGAATTATCGCGTAAAAATCAGACATTAAAATATCATTATTAGCACTCGACTATTATTTTGAACGCATTTATAAAATTATTACATAAAAATGTCGAATATTGCTAAAATCCCCGCCAACGAGGTGTTGACGGGGCTGTTATTATTTTGGCAATAATACTCCGGTATAGGTATTCACCGGATGAGAAAGATATTGTTTAACGGCAGTGTTAACATTCTCTACCGTCATTTGTTTCAATAATTGCGCCTGCTCAGTCCATGCTGCAGGATCGTCATATTGAATAAGACTATTTACAATGGTGTTCGCTAATTGTTGAACGCTACGCTGTTGGATATCGAGGCTGCGCTGAACGTTTTGCTGGTATTCGTTCAGTTCTTGCTCACTGATCCCTTTAGCCAGACGCTTAACCATCACTTCATTCGCTAACGTTAACAGTTCATCATGTCGTTCCGGTTGACAAGTAAAAGCCAGCAAATGACTGATATCTTTGGCCTGAGGATCAACCGAGAGGCGAGAAGAAACGCTGTATGCCCCAGAGGCCTGTTCACGAATATTAATGCGTAGATCTTTTGCCAGTGCGACGTTAAAAGCATCGAGCGCCATACGCGTCGCCAGATTAACCGGTGTCCGGGAAGCATAACGCTTCCACTGTGAAACCTGTGCCACAGGTTCATTTTGTTCTTTTACCGTAACCGATGCATTGTCCGTCGCGCGAGTTAATGGTTTACCTGCGGCTAATGGCGAATCAGAGTGTTTGATTGATCCTAAGTAACGCGTAATTAACGGCAGGAGTTTGTCTTCTGCGACATTACCGACAATGACAAACGTGATATCCGCTGGAGATGAAAACAACTGGCGATCGGCAGCCAGCGCATCTGCGGCAGTAAACTGTGCAATCTGATTTTCTTGCAGTAATTTCGTGCGGTTATCAGCATAGCGCGTCTCATACATCTGCTGGGCGAATTTCTCCGCTGGACGCTGGTCGAGCGTTTTCAACGCCTGAATTTGAGCATTTTGTAGCGATGCCCAAATATTGTCGTTAATCGTGCTGTGGGTGATTCGCTGGTTAATCAACTGGAAACCAGGTTCAGGGTTATTAGTCCGCGCGCTAACAGAGAGCAATGTATTCATGCCACTGACTTTACTGCTCATGGTTACCGAGTTTTCCGCACTCCAGCGTTTCAGGCTGGAAGAGGAGAGTTCACCAACGCCGCTTCCGCTTACTGCTTTATTTGCCAGCGCGATAAGTGATTTTTGCTGCGCAGGGAAACTTAAATCGCCTTTATTAGATACGGCAGTAATTTGTAGCTTTTGCTCTTCACCCGCGGATTTTGCCAGAATAACCCTGGCACCATTGGAAAGTGTTAATGATGTCAGATTCTCAGCCAGCGTTTCTTTGCTGCTAATTTCCGCCTGTGGGTCAACGTCTACTGTTAACGATAAATTTCTGCCTGGGAAGATGTAAGCCGCCAGCTTTTTGTTGGCGTACTCTTTTTCCAGCGCCAGGATAGCCGCAGGAGACAATGCTTTTTTGGCGGCAACCTCATTGTTTACCATTTGCTCCCAAAATGCGTCCTGGTTCTTTCTTAACTGCTGCCATTTTTCCGCCAGACTTTGCACGGTAATTTGCTGCCACAGACGTTTCGAAAGTTGATATGTCTCTTCCGGCGACAAGAACGGCGTATTATTTAATGAGCTGGATGCCAGGCGACTGGTCAGCATACGTAAATCACGTTCAGCTTGCTGATCAACCGCATTTTTCAGCCAGGTGAGACGGGTAGATTTGACATCATCAAGTTCTTCAGCAGAAAAACCATGCTGATCAATGGTTGCCAACTCTGCCATTAATGCATTCGCAGCATCCTGCATATTATCGTCTCGTGCATTTACACGGAAAAACAGCGACTGATAATCGGGTGCAATTCTAACGCTGCGCGCAGTGCCGCCAGAAATAGTCTTCAACTCGCCCGACTGTATACGTTCCTGCAGACGTTGATTGAACAGCTGAACTAACATGCTCCATTCAGCTTGTTCGATAAAGCTTTGCTCATCGCTCACTTGCACCATTGGCAGGCGATAATAGAGTGCGATGCCGTTCACCCGGTTTTCTTTATCATTAATGATATTAAAGCGCAGGTGGTTTTCGGCTTTTGTCGGCCAGACGCGATTTTCAGCTGCTTTGTTAGCCGGAAGCTTACTTAAATTATCCTTAATCAGCGCCAGCGCTTCTTTACTGTCGATATCGCCGACCACGATAAAGGTCATATTATTTGGTTGATACCAGCGTTGATAAAATTGGCGCAATTGTGCCGGTGTGACCGTAGCGACAGTATCCATCAGGCCGATAGGTTCACGGTCTAAATTACGGGTATTTGCCAGCAGGAAAGGGCGGCGCGCCTGAGAGGTGCGCCATTTCACATCCTGATGGGCACGCCATTCCTCAGTAATTACGCCGCGTTCAGCGTCTACTTCGAGTTTATCAAAGGTTGCGGCATTACCCCATTCACTGAATATTGCCATCACTTGTTGCAGATTTTGTTTCTGCGTAGTCGGCAAACTTACCTGATACACCGTTTCGTCATAGCTGGTATAGGCATTAACATCGCGACCAAAGCGCAGACCCATCGACTCAAATGTTTCGATGACTTTATTATCCGGCCATGTTTTTGTGCCGTTAAACATCATATGTTCTACAAAATGAGCCACGCCGCGCTCATTGTCTTCTTCCTGCAATGAACCCGTATGAATTTGCAACCATAAATTTACCTGATCCTTTGGTTGAGCATGCGGATAAATCATATATCGCAAGCCATTGTCCAGTTGCCCGGTAATTAACTTTTCATCCTGCGGTAAGGCGGCGGCAATCAGTCGCCCGGGGAGCAACAGAGTTGCCACTAACGTCAGTAAGAAACAGAGGTTTCTCATAATTATCTCCATGCGAAAACCGGGCAAATTTACCCGGTTAAGTAAAATCCGAACTATTAAAATTTCATGCTGACATCAAGCCAGAAAGTACGGCCACTGGCGTAGGTCGCCACACCGGTATTCGTTGTATCAACCGCGGTTTTGCTATCCAGTACATTGAGAATATCGGCACTGATCGTCAGGTTTTGTTGTTTCAGAAATTGTGGCGTCCAGGACAAGCGGGTGTCCCAGGTCAGGCTGCTATCCAGTTTTTCGTCAACATACTGCTTGTAATCTGAATATTCGCTGATGTATTGCGCATTCGTCTTACCCAGGATAATGCGAGCTTTACGCGCTTCTTGCCAGGCCAGCGTATTCGCCCACACCAACCCGCTCGGTTGATGCGTGAAATCCATGTTTAAGGAGATCTTTAATGGGTTATTAAAATCTGCCACTGGAACGCTATCGTAAGAGACCAGATTACCGTTATAAACCACCTGGTTATCACCGGTATTGCTTTCCTCATAACCATTGTTTAACGACAAGTTGCCCTTGCTCTTGATATAGCTAAAGACAATTTGCGGGTTAATATCTACCTGGCTGATATGCAGGGGTTCGGCCAGTTCAAAACTGAGGTTGAACGAATGCGTTTTGTTTTGCCGTCGTTGTTATATTCAGTAATGGTGGTTTTAGTCGCGCTGTCGGTACGACTGCTTTTACTGATTTGATCATGCGCTTCACGATAAACATAGTTTGCACGCGCAATAACGTTCTTACCGATTTTCTGCTGCAACCCCATTGCCAGTTCATCGTTATAAGGCGTTTTCAAATCCTGATAACGCGTCAGGGTTTTATTGCCTGATACCGATTCCGTCCAGCTATTGCGGATATCACGTAATCCCATATCAAGAATATTCCCGCCATAGTAACGGTTATAACCGGCGGTTATCATTGAGGTTTGATCAGCAAAAATATCCCATTCCGTCATAAATCGCGGGGAGATATTGTGGTTTGACAGATAGTTGTCATAGTCATACCGCACACCGGGCATTAACGACACATTCCGCCAGCTAATGCGATCCGCCATATACAGCGTGTAGTTGTCAATTCCCAGGCTGCCTTTACCTTTATGGTAAATGGTATGGTTAGTTTTCTTTCCGGCAGCATTAATCACATAGGATTCAGACTGGTTATGGCGTTCAGTCCATGCATCGGAATAGATGTATTCCGCGCCGAAGTAGGGTTGATGTGAAACATTACCCACGGTGAATTTTTGCCAGTCCAGGCGTGTTTTGAAGGTGTAATTATCTACAGCCTGGGAAATGTGTCCTAATCCGCCACGGGTGCAACGCCCTGTAATATCACCATATGTACATGAAAGTTCGGTGTACCAGATGTCATGATCGTGACGGGTATAATCACTAATATGATCCCAACCAACGGTAGTACGCAGTTTGGCCCATGCGAGCTGCGTATCCATATCCCATGCCAGACCGTAGGATTTATTACCCATTTCGCGATCAGACTGCGGGAAGGTGCTGGTATTATAATCACGACTGGAGCCGGTATATTTTAATGTTAAATCGTGGGTAAAGCGGTCGCTGGCAAACCAGGTAAATTTGCTCACTGCGGTATCGATAACGTTTTTATACTGTGCCCGACCGGCGACAATGCCGTCATTCGAAACATAATCCGCGCGGGTGATATCAGACTGGCGGCGCGATAAACCGGCGGTAACGCCGAAGTTATCAGCGAGTTCCTGATTAAACGCCAAAGTATAAAAGTTCTTTTTAAAATCTGGAGAGTAATAAGTACTTCCTGAAGAACCTTGATTAAATGCGCTCTTGTTATTCTCATCGATATGCGATGTTAACCAGTCCGAACGCGTAGTGCGATAACCCAGTTCCACGCTGCTATCATCAGCATTGAAGCGTTTGATCTTTGCATCAATTACCCCGCCATTGAAGCGACCAAATTCAACCGGCACAAAACTGTCATAAAGCGTCACATTGTCAAGTAAGCTGACATCTAGATAATACCCCTGTGACATCCCGCTAATATTGGTTGCACTACTGGCATCGGACTCATTCGCTGGGTTCAGGTTATTAGTTGCACTAATACCATCAATCAAATAGGCATTCTGGTAGGGCGACGCACCGTGAATAGAGATTTTCTCCGGGCGAATATCTCCCTGGTTCAACGAGGTACTTTGCGTTGAATCCATGCGCACAGCAGGGTTGGTTCTCAGCAGATCGCTGATATTGCCATTCCCGGTCGGTAAACGCTCGATGCTTTCACTGGTGTAATGCGTATTGCCGTTTACGGGTACAGGGACAGGAGCATAGACCGTCATCTCTTCAAAAACATGCATGTACATGTTTTTGTCATCGACGGCCTGCGCCACATCAGCGCCACATAAAATGACGCCAGGAATAAGAACTCGCTTCATTTATTTTTATCTCCGTACAGCAGGGCTTTTATTGTTTTTTTAAAACCGCGCTAATGTCACAAATATCATCGGCCAGGTTCCAGACACCGGGTTGATGTGTAACCATAATGACGCCGCTTGAGGGTAGTTTTTCACGCACTAAACGCAGTAAGCGGATAGCCTCTTGTTCCTCAAGATGAGAGGTAGTTTCGTCAAGAAATATCCATTTCGGACGTCGTAAAATTAATCGTGCCAGCGCGATACGTTGTTTTTCGCCGCTGGAAAGAATATCGCCCCAGCGATCGTGGTCATGAATACGCGCAGCCAATTTCCCCAGACCAACCTGATGCAGTACTTCGCTCAACGATTTATCGTCTACGGACAGGGGAAGTGCTTTACAAATTATCTCTTTCAGTAAGCCGGTTTTGATTAACGGTGTTTGTGACACATACCAACTGTCAGCAGGAGAAGAAATATCACCTTTAAACCACGGCCAGCAGTGGGATAATGTTTTAAGCAGTGTGGTTTTTCCCGCACCTGAGTAACCTTTCAGTAATAGCCATTTGCCTGGCGAAACATGAAAGTTTAGGTTCTCTAATATGATCTTATTATCAGGAGTACGAATACTCGCGTCAGCCACTTGTACCGCATGTTGGCAATTTTTAGGCTTATTCGTAGGGCGCTGTTCGGTGAGTTGATGGAACTCATACAAGCGATCGATAACCGCAGCCAGTTCAGCAAGTTCATCATATTTATAAATAAACCAGCTTAAATTGTTCGATACCAGCATAAATGCCTGGCGCGATTTCATCAGTCCGCCCAGATTGATCTGTCCGCTAATAAACTGCGGCAATAACAGAAAGTAGGGAAGAACGCTAAGCGAGCGCGAATAAATATTCTGCCAGTAATCAAGCCACCGCTGACGATTCATTAAACGATGCCAGTTATCTTTAATGGTATGAAAATTGTCGCTCAACTCCTGGCGTTGTAGAGACTCAGCATTGCTTAGCGCAATCAGTTCAGCCTGCTTATTATGCTGCACAAGATTAGTTCGAAATGTCGCTTCGCTACGTTGTTTTTCCACATTAAGCGGACGAATACGTTTACCAACCTTATGAGTAAATAAAGTTCCACCGATCACAATGAACACGACGGTATAGACCATATACCCCTGGATATTCCATTCTGTTCCACCAACAGTGAATGAGAGCGTACCCGCGCTTTGCCAAAGAATAACGGTAAAGGTGATCAACATGCTAAGTGACTGGATGAAGCCAAATGAAAGACTGAGCGTTTTGCTGATCAGTAAGAGAATGTCTTCAGCGATACGTTGGTCAGGGTTATCTGTATTTTTATGCTCACCGTAGATCTGCGTGAAGTAGTAGTTTTTATCTGCAAACCAGCGATTAAGGTAGTAATCTGTTAACCATTCGCGCCAGCGAATAGTCAGTAGTTTAATTAGCCATGTTTTGTTTACGGATATTAATACAAAGATCCCCAGCAGGGCAGGGAACCAAAGGACAAGCTGCCAAAGTTTATCGGTTTCTTTCTGGCTTAGCGCATTGAAAAAATCATTATTCCAGTCGTTTAACCAGACCTGAATTTTAACCACGCCAAGGATCATGGCGAGGATAATAATGATTAACAGCACTGAAGTTTTATTATTCTTACGCAGCCAAAAGGGCTTCAGCAGACAGAGATACTTTGCTATCAACATACGAAACGTAATGGGAATGGTTATCATTAGCGAAAATTGGTTGTGCCATCCAATGATTATATATGGCAATGATTTACTGATGAAATTTATTTAAGTATCCTTTAACAATATGAAATATAAAGGAATATTTCATTTTCAGTGGTTATGGTTATGCTATTGATAATCAAGGATATTGCTAATGCCCTGACGCATACCACGTAAGCCAGGATTTTCGCAAGGGAAGATGATGATGACGAAACACCCGACAGGAATATGTGTCGGGTGCATTGTTAAGGTCATAAGAAGGAGGCTAAGACTGGAGCTAAGAGGGAGCGTTATTAATTATTCTCCATTTGTTTTGCAACATCCATGATGTGGTAAAGCGGTACTCTGTTCTTAGCTAACTCCACCATGGCGTTCATATAAGGTACCATGGTTGAAAAAAGGATTTTATAACCTTCGCAAAAATAAGAAACAGTCTCATTGTTTACTTTAGTAATACGATGCTTAGGACAACCGCCATTGCAGATAGGTTTATATGCACATTGCTGACATTTCGCTGAAATCCGTTTTTTTTGCGCTGTCAGTTGTACACTGTTCATTGTTTTGAGTTCAGATTTATTAATGTTTCCAATTTTGTACTGTGGATAGACAAAATGATCGCATTCGTAAATGTCTCCATTACTTTCAACAACCAGATTATCCTTGCAGGACTCCTGGAAAATACAACTGGTATGCCCATTCCCCAAAAAACGGCTGACAAAGCTTTCAAACTGACGGATGAAAATTTCACCCACATCGTTTTTAACCCATTGCATAAAAAAGGTCGACATAAACTTGCCATAAGCCGTAGGAGGCACAGAAAAATCAATGATACGGAATGTGTTCTCACTATGACCACTGAAATCAATATTCGGCGTCCCGGTTTCGAGCAATTCGATAAATTGCATATGTTTACTGCCGATGGATTTTAAAAAATGATAAACCTCAAGAGGGTAATGGACATTAACGTTATTAATGACGGTTAACGTATTAAACTCTACTTGATATGATTTCAGACGCTCGATGGCTGCTATCACTTTTACAAAAGTACCGTTACCTGAATTACTGCGTCTGTAACGGTCATGTAGCTCCTGGGGTCCATCGATCGAAATACCAACCAGAAACTCATGTTCTTTGAGAAAGGCACACCATTCATTATTCAATAAAATGCCATTCGTTTGTAATGCATTAAAAATACGTTTTTGGCCGGCATAGCGTTGTTGATAGTGAATAACTTTACGGAAAAAATCCAGGCCAGCCAGAGTGGGTTCACCGCCTTGCCAGGTAAAATAGACCTGATTGCCAGACGCTGCGATATATTGTTTGATGAACTCTTTCAGAGTGCTGTCATCCATCCATTTTTCATGAGTAAACTGCGACTCTTTTTCAAGGTAAAAACAGTAATCACATTTGAGATTACATTGAAAACTGGAGGGCTTGGCTGTAACGTGCATCGCTATCTCGCTCAATAAGGCGGCGGAAAAATCCGCCGCATGAAGGTTTAGTTATTTCGCTTCGCTTAGTGCTTTCTTGATATTGTTAAACTTCTCCTGATTTACCTCGCTAAGCGGTGGTTGGCTGCTGTCGATAAACTCTCTTACCACGCCTTGCATCTCTTTAACGACCTGCGGATTGGCGGCGGCAAGGTTATCTTTTTGCTGTAGATCCGTCAGTTTGTATAGACCTAACTGATTGTTTTCTACTGTATAGACTAGCGAATAATCGTTATTTCTCACCGTATAAGAGAATTGGCTTAAGTCCTCGGTGTTGGGGTTATGCGGGTAATCGTCTGACTGATGACGGACAAATTTGTGGTAATTATCCCAGAATGGAATATTTTCCTCATCAAACCAGTGAGAATAAGAGGTTATCCAGGTCAGATTTTTATGTGGCTCGCCTTGTTTCTTATCTTGCAACCAGGGCAGCAAGGAAACGCCATCCAGCTTAAGGTCTTTTGGAATGCTGATATCGGCTGCATCAAGAGCTGTCGGGTAGAAATCCATTGCGGAAATCAGCTTGTCATAATTACCGGGTTGAAGTTTTCCTTTCCACCACATAAACATTGGGGTGTGAGTACCGCCAGGATAAGTCTGACTCTTATAGCCTTTTTGCGCCCCGTTCAGCGGCAGAGGACCATCGATAACCGCACCATTATCGGAGGTAAAGAGAATAATAGTATTGTCATACTGTCCGTTTTTCTTCAGTTGTTCGAGAATGCGTTTTACACCCTGATCAACAGAATAAACGGAAGCGTAGTAGTTATCTGCTGTTTGACTACCAGTATTAAATTGCTTCTGATATTGCTCCGGTGCAGGATTATCATTTGGCAGGTGCGGAGCATTATAAGCCAGGTAAAGCATAAAAGGCTGGTCAAGTGTTTTGGCACGATCAACAACGCCAATTGCCTCATCGGTTAACTGATCGCTGATATAACCTTTTGCGGGGACGCGTTCACGGTTTTTGAACAGTGAAGGGGAGTTGTAATATGCCGTTCCTGCAGCGTGGAATCCCATAAAGTAATCAAAGCCACGGTTTTGAGGTTGCCATTCTTCCGCAGAAAATGTGGTGAAGTTGTCATGATAGTCACGCGTTTGTTTATCTTCCGGTACTGGCACATTACTGATTTTTGACAAGTGCCATTTACCTACTGCTGCAGTGTAATAACCATGATTCTGGAATAATTCAGGCAAGAAAGTTTCTGTTAGCGGAATACCATCCTGAGCATCGGTATTGGAATAGACACCAAAGCGGGCGGGCGCTCGACCGGTCATTATTGCGGCGCGGGAGGGGCCGGAAACACCGTGCGCCACATAGCCGTTAGTAAAACGTACGCCTTCATCCATTAATGAAAGGAGCGTCGGCGTTGATTTTTGCGCAGCTTCAATGGCTTTATCTATCCCTATTTTGTAGGTATCGACAACTTCACGATTTTCCATTGTTTTTGGGTCAAAAGATCCCTTATCAAAAGGAAGTTGTCCATAACCAAGATCATCCATGGTCAGTACGATAATATTTGGCTTTCCTTTGGTACTGTATTCAGTCGGCGTAAAGTCTGAGAAAGCAACGTTTGTTTTGGTTGCTTTCAGCTTTACATCATCTGCCGCATGAGCAGCAAATGCAGCCATACCAGATGCCAGTATCAAAGATATCGAGGTACTTACGACACTTTTCTTTAATGCAGACTTCATAAATGTTCCTCTTCTTATTGTACTTAATTCCAAAGTAATTTTACGAAGAGAAATAAGTGAATGTAAGTGAAGTTAGTCACATAAAGAGATAGCAGATTTAGCTAAAAAAAGGAAAATAACAGTCCATAAAGCGTTGACATTACTTTCTGTTCTACTAAGTAATTTCTCGATGATAAACAACTAATCTATTGATATTTAATAATTTATTGTATTTTACTGACAAAATGCCGAATTGAGATCATAAATAATCATGCAACGGGTTATGCAAATGCATAAATATGTGATGAATGTCACTTATTTATTTCAATAAATATATCGCCTAAAAACAACGCGGGGCAGGAAATGGCTGCCCCATTTAATTCTTACGCAGCGTGTGTGGTTGACTACTCGTTAGCAAATAATCAAATAGCTAAAGCACTCATCGTGTTGTCCGTGTTCATACCGGTGTGCCTTTGACAACGGTACTCCTTAGAAACTCTCTTCGGACTGTTGCCGAAATGTTTGCGGAACGCATAAATAAAATAAGATGTACTGGCATAACCACATTGTTCGGCAATTTTATTAACTGAACCTTCTACTCGTATCAAATTTTTTGCGTGCTGCATTCTGGCATCTAAAAGAATCTGTGAGAATGTCGTTTGCTCTTGCTTAAGTTTTTTCTTCAACAGGCTTTCACTGATGTACAGGCAGTCACAAATATCTTTCAGCTTCCATGGGTGCGCCAGCTTCATGTTGACAATATTTCTCACTTTCCCGGAAACGGATAGCACACCGTTAGTTAATAGTGTAATGAAACCTTTGCATGTGGCAAAAATAGACAGGCAAGAAAAAAGCAAAAGTTCTGAAAAATTATGATGATTGCGTTCTTCCGAGTTGAGATAAGCAATCATTTCATTAAGCAATCCAGTCGGTACATTTGAAGCACGTAAAAACTTCGCAGGAACAGGCACCGTCACTGTCTGGATGTTAGTGCATTGTAGATATTTTTTAATGGTATTTTCATTAAATCCGATTTCTTTGAGATGCCGCTCATAAGGTTCAAAATGCGTACGAACAGCGTTATCTACCATCAGGATCTCGCCGTCAGAGAAGGCGTAATCTTTATCTAAAATGTTAGCGTTGAAGGCATGATGAATAAATATAACAGAACAAACGAGCGACATTTTATCTCCTTAAAACAATAAAGTTTTTATCGATACTTTTTTAACATTTCATATTTATAATTTGCTGTTTATTTTCAGTCTTGCAAACTATTGATAATGAAGTGTGTAAGATCCCTTGCAATGCGACCCATTTCTGAAATACCCAGCTGATCAATTGCCGAAAAAATGGCTATCAATGTAAGGGTCAGTAATAAGACAACCACAATTACAGACATGATCCCTTTATAGTTGTCTCTTTGCGTGATTTTATTTTTCACTATGGTCGCATGCATTTCAAATGTGTTTATTAAACGAATGACGTTAAGCATCGTTAATCAGTATGCTTAATATAACAGGCTGGAGAATAGAGGAAATAGGACTGGCGCTTCAGTACTGAGCGGAGTTTCTTACAGCTGTAGGCGGAGGTATATATCTTATAACGAGCAGTTTAATTTAGCACATGTGAGTAAATTGCGCGACAATGGTCAATGAGGAATTCTTCTGCTGTGCGGATGACAGCAGAAGAAATGAGGAGGCGAATTAATTTGATGGTTCTAATTCAACCGGAATACTTTTATAGCCAGGAATGCCACTCAATGGATCGTGGTTATCAAGTGTTAGCATGTGATTCGATTCTGGAAAATAGGTCACCAGTGAGCGGTCAGCCATAGGGTAAATGACCACTTTTAATCTATCCATGCGGCGTGAGCTTCGCTTACCGTCTGGCGTAAGCGCAATAAGATTAACTCTTTCGCCGTTTTTTACACGGCAAATTTTAGCTTGTTTAGCACTCATAAAGACCACATCTCGTTGACCGAATACCCCTCGATAGCGATCATCCATACCATAAATCGTCGTGTTGTACTGATCGTGACTGCGTACTGTCGCCATGACTAGCTTACTGTTAAACGCTGAAGAGGGATCTTCTAACAGCCCTTTACTGGTAATGAAATTAGCCTTACCTGACAGCGTCATCCAGCGCCTTTCAGCAGCTGCATTTATCAGGTGAAAACCACCGGGATGACGGATGCGCTGGTTATAGTCGGCGAACTCTGGCAGCACAGCTTCAATGTCATTGCGAATGCGATCATAATCTTCCACCAGATACTCCCAGGCTACCACGCTCTGGGGTAGTGCTGCCTGCGCGATTCCCGCGACCACTGCACACTCTGATTTCAGCATTACACCGGCGGGTTTTAACACGCCACGCGAGGCATGAATCATCGACATTGAATCCTCAACGGTTACCGCCTGCGCACCGCTTTTTTGCATGTCAATCTCGCTGCGTCCCAGAACCGGCAGAATATAGCTATGCCGTGCGGTCAGCAGATGAGAGCGGTTAAGCTTAGTGGCTACGTGTACCGTCAGATCTAATTGTGTTAACGGTACAGCGCTCACTTCCCGATCTGGCATTGCCAGAGCAAAGTTGCCCCCCATGCAGATCAATGCTCGAGCCTGCCCCGTACATATTGCTTGCATGCTGGCAATTGCAGCATGTCCAGGTGCATGAGGTGGGGTGAAACCATAGCGCTCACCCAGGCGAGCCAGAAACTCTGCAGACGGTTTCTCGGTGATACCGACGGTTCGGTCGCCCTGTACATTAGAGTGACCTCGTAGTGGGCAGATACCCGCACCAGGCTTGCCAATGTTACCTTTCATCAACAGCAGATTGACCAGTTGCTGTACATTCTGGGTACCATGTTCGTGCTGAGTGATCCCCATTCCGTAACAGATAATGGTGCGTTCGGCAGCGGCATATGCATCAGCCAGTTCGGCGATTTGAGTCTGACTTAATCCAGAAATACGTTCGATATCTTTCCACTCGGAATTGAGCACGTCACGGCGTAGCTCGTCAAAGCCGACGGTATGCGTTTGAATAAATTCGTCATCCAGCAATGAGGGCCGACCTGCGGCGCTTGCAGCATCATCGCGCTCAATTAACAGGCGCATCATCCCCTTGAGCAACGCCATATCACCACCAATGCGCACGTTATAGTAGGCACTGGCCAACTGAGTCTCAGAGTTCGTCAGCATTTCAAACGGGTTTTGCGGTGCGGTAAATCGCTCCAGGCCACGTTCCTGTAGAGGATTGATGGCGATCATTTTCGCTCCCCGTTTCACTAAAGCGCGCAACGAAGTCAACATGCGAGGGTGGTTTGTACCAGGGTTATGCCCAATGCAAATGACTAAATCGCATTTCTCAAAGTCTTCCAGCAACACGGTCCCTTTACCTACACCGATACTCGCTGCCAAACCCACACTGGTCGGTTCATGGCACATGTTGGAGCAGTCGGGGAAGTTATTGCTCCCGTATTCACGGGCAAAAAGCTGATAAAGAAAGGCAGCTTCATTGGAAGTGCGGCCCGAAGTATAGAATTCAACCTGATTGGGATCACTATAGCTTTGAAGGCGTTCGCCAATTTCGTCGAAAGCTTGTTGCCAGCTTAATGGCTTGTAACAGTCGCTGACGGCATCATATTTCAAAGGCTGGGTGAGACGCCCCGCAGCCTCAAGCTCGTGGTCTCCCCAGGTAAGTAATGATTGAACCGTATTCTCAGCAAAGAAAGAGGCGTTTACCTGCTTATCCGTGACTTCCCAGGCGATTGCTTTTGCGCCGTTTTCACAAATGTCGAATGACGCACTGTGCTTAGGATCTGGCCATGCACAACCCGGACAGTCAAAGCCCTCTGGCTTATTCATGTCAAACATGGCAATAACATCCTGGCGTATATCCATCTGCTTACGTACTGCATTCGCTACGGATTTAACAGCACCCCAACCACCGGCAGCTCCCTGGTAGGATTCAATTTTTTTCTTCATCTGCTTATCCTGTGTGGAAATGAATTATTAGGATTTGTAATAGCGATGATGCACAGTATATACAAAGGGATTATCGTCAACATGGATATATAAGAGTAGGGGACTACTCTCTATCTATTTTTAACCTATTATCGTTAAATAATAGAATGGTATAAATACGATAAGTTAAGCATCATCTCTCATAGTGTTTAAATTAACATGTTTTTCAATATAAAAAATAAGACTCTGGCTTCAATTGTGCGCGGATTTTCTTACAGGTGTAGGATAATAGCTTTCACAAAATAATTATCCGCGCAATTTTCGCGAATGGAGCGTATAGACTAAGGTCAAAATCACAATTATTCATAGATAAAAGTGACACCAATGACTGACTGGACGGTTCCGGCTGCAACCTTGTTTCCTGTTTGTCCATAGGTTGCGCTTAAACCCAGAGGTACTTTGCTCTTATTTACTGTCCCCAGGGAAACATTTTCTCCCGTAGCCAGTGTTTTTCCATTACGCATCAGAGAGACACCCACGCCCGATGCTTTTGTTGCATCAGGTGCTGTGTTAGCAAACACTTGTCGGGCACTATCAGTGGTGGCACCCGAAAGATAAAAAGAGAGCTTTTGCTCGCTTGAGCAATATACCCCAAGAGGTATTTCTGCGCTTCCAGGAAAGTCCGGGAGATTCACGGTGACATTACGACTATCAACGGTGCAGCCGCCTGTTGGCATAACAACACTGTTATTTGAAATAATATTCCACGTAAAATTACGCGGATTTCCGCTTCCTAACGTGGCAATTTTATACATATGAATACGGGCAATAACTTCCCCGGCTTTTATGACAACTCCACCGGCCGCACCGACTGGGGTAATATAGAGTTTTAACGGTAATGGCATCGGTGTCTTATCACCAATATCTAATACATTAGTATTTGTCGTCAACGGGAAGGGGTAGGTCACATTATTCCAGTACAGCGATCCTTTATATGACTGTAGAGAGCCTGCGAAAGCTGAGCCTTGTACCAGGTTTATATGATCAGTGTCGTACCAGCCGCCGTAATCATTCCAGCAACTTATGTGCTGAGACAAGTCTACAACCAGATTCTGGCCCGGTTGTATTACAGGGTCGAGATTAACATAAACAGAGGTTGTACCTGCTCCAATACTTGACCCGCCATCGACATTACAACTGAAGGCAAAAACTTTGCCTGCCATTAATAGAAGATAAATACCGAACAGAAGCTTCATACTTATTGTTTTACCCATGATATATCCTAAGGTTAAAAAATTGATTTAAAAAGGAGGCTAAGAAAATCGAATCGACGTTATTGCCAGGTGTAGATCACATTGATTAGAGCCTCGATCGTTCCCTGGCTTGCGTTTCCATTCACCGTGATAGCTCTTGCCTTAAGTGGAAACTGTGCATTACGAGTGATCTCATCAACAATAACCGTTTTGCTATCGCCATTTTTTAACGTCGCATCCTGGTCATCCCTTAGCTCTATCTGAATATTTTCGGCAGTACCTTCATTTTTGTAATAACCCGTATTGTCAGTTGAACCTGTCACGATTGCCGTCACTGCACTTGTTTCAACCGGACAATCGGTTAATGACAAAGTAATATTGTGCCAGCCTGATGCAGAACCAGGTTGTTGCAGATTGCGCGTATAAAGATCCCCGAGATTAACGTTAGCTTCTTTGGTTTGAATAGTGCAGGATTTAGCGACTACCCGACCATTAACAGTGATAGTGACATCGGCGGCCTGGAGAGTTGCTGTGAATAACGCGCAAAACGTAGCTAACAGGAACCTCTTGTGAAGTCTTTTCATATCTGGCTCTGATTATTGAAATTCAAGGGTAAAGGTTGCCGAAGCCCTCACCAGTCCCGGATTGACGGACTTCTGAGTTGACTTCAGACGAGCGGAGTAAGGCAAAATATTGTTCTGTTCTGGTACCAGTGGGATCCACTGCATCCCGGCATGAAGGTCATTCAATTTCACCGGACGCATATTTCCGTCCAGTATTTCTATACCCAAACCGGAGGCCGTATTGCTTCCTTCATCCAGTTTCAACAGAGTATTATTTTCTGCATCCTCAATACCGTTAAATGCAACCCGAACCCCCGTTGTCCCTTTACTGCATTCACTTAACGTAATCTGAAAAGGGACGGCTGGACTTGTGCTACCGGTCGTTGGAAATTGTCTGGCACTGTTTTTTTGGAGATCTACGGTAAAATTAAGCGAATCCGATGAGACTGTGCAGCCATAATCGAGGACGCGCCCGCTAATTTTAATAACGCTATCTGCGGATAAAGCAGAATAGGTGGTTAACCCCAGACATAAACCGAGGAAAATAATGTTATTGTATTTCATAATCTATTGTTCCTTAGCGACAGATTGCTGTCTGCTGGTTCAGTAAGGTACCAGGAGAAACTTCAGGAAGCTTGTACTCGACAATACAGTTTGAGTTTTTATCTTTGCCCCATGAAACCTGTAATTTCCCTGACTGTGGAAGTCCAGTCAGATAAACCTGACCGTTTTCCGCGACAATGCTGCCATTTTTATTCTCTCCATGTGTGACAATTGCACCGAATGGAACGCTCTTATTACCGTACTTCAACGTCATTAATACTTTCCCGCCGATTTGTGCATTAAATGTTGCTCTGGCAATAGCACCGTGAGTTGGGATGACAGTGACCACGGTTTCATCCAGTTCAACATTATCTGCAAGGGAATTCGCGTTAAGAGCGACACGATTTTCTCTATATTCTGTCGCAAATGGTAATATGGCATAGCCACGCCAGTCGGTATGAATTCCGGTCTGGTTCTCTATTTTGACATTATCAGCGCCAGGAGCCTTAACCAGAACCATTGTGTCGCCCAGCGGCTGTCCAAAGGTGATGCCATCAGCATGAGCAATAATGCCACCACTCATTCCGTAATAAATCTGGCTGCTGTCCCCACTCCGACTGTAACCGACATTAGTATTACCGTAAGCTCCACGATAATTAAGAGAACTGTAACCACTGGTGCCAGACGATGTATTACCTCCGTGGGTGTTACCGACCTGAACGCTATAATTCAGGTTATTATCCGGCAGCAGAGTGCCATAAACCCCCGATAAATTGGTCATGCCGCCTTTCAAATCGTTTGACATACTGTAACTGGCGTTTGAATTACGAAATGCCGACTGACTGTCTGTACGCATCCAATGACTGAAGGGAACATTAAGCGTAAAAGCAAGTAAATGATCCCGATCGTTTTGCCATATATTATTGGAATAGCTGTAATTCAGCGAAGTCGTAATATCACCAAACGGCACATTTAATCCAAATGATATTTGCTGGTCGCTGCGTGACGTGTTCCAGTAACTTTGGCGACTGGCACTGAAAAATGTCGTACCGTAATTTCCAAGCTGCTGAGAGATGCTTATTTGTTCCTGACCACGCTTACTGTAGAACAGATTAAAATAATCAATAAATTGTGTCTGCTCGTTGCTGTCTCCGGTAGGAGGCTTGACGGTGTAACCACTCATTCGACTGTAGGCACTGTCGGATAAGTTATAAAAACCTTGCGTAGAATAGCGATATCCTGCGACCTGGATATTGGTTCCCGTCTGGTAGAAGGATTTGCTGTAGACGGATTTAACCGATTGTCCGCTGTGACGGGTGTCATCTGCAAGTGTCGTATTGGCCTGCGTAATATCGAAAGAAAAGGCACCAAAAAGTCCTAAATCTTTACCAATACCAAGGTTGAAGGCCTGATAATCTTCTGCAATTTGCATTCCGCCATAAGGTGTCCAGTTTCCTTCCAGCCCATGCATCAAGCTACCTTGTATGAACTTGGGGGAGCTTTGCAGGTTATTTCCACTACGATATTCCCCCATGGCAAGCGCATAACGCGTATATCCAGCACGTTGGAGAACAGGAACAGACGAATAAGGAACATATAATGTCTGAATACTGCCGTCTGCCTCTTTTATGGTTACTTGCAGATCACCACCATTGGCCGCAGAGTTGATATCATTAATAGTAAAAGGGCCGGGTGGGACAGTAGTCTGATAAACATCGTATCCATTCTGTTTTACACTCACTTGTGCGGTGCCGCGGGCAATACCATGAATCACCGGAGCGAAACCATGTTGGCTATCGGGCAACATCGCTTCTGTTGAATTTATTTTGAGGCCACGAAAGTTCACACTATCAAAAATATCGCCATCGGTATAACTATCACCTACCGTTAAGCGTGAGCGTAAGGGAATAATGTCACGTTCAGCCGACGTATTGATATGCTGCCATTTATTGCTGTCAGATGAATTGCTACTCCCACTGTTATAACTCCACGTTGAGTTATCGCGCAGTCGCCAACTACCAATGTTGATGCCACTCTGTAAATTCAAATATGCATAGTTGGATTTTCCTGCATTATGGTTACTACGATTATTAATAGAATTACCATTAAAACTATAGTTTAGAAGCCCAGCATTTATTCCTTCTTCCCACAGATCAGGAGAAACATAGCCGCGAGCCATTCTGCCAACATAAATTTGCGGAACGGAGAGTGACAGATGTTGCTGACCAACATCAAACTCAGTTGATGCGTCGGCCAAACGATCCTGAAGTGGTGTGCATGCGCTGTTGTCCGGCACATGTTTTTCTGCCGAATGTTCTTTATTGTCTAATAACGGTGATTTTTTTATGCCAAGACTGACTAGAAGATCTGTACTCAGGCATGGGATGAGATCTGCGTTATTATCATCTGCAATAAAAGTAATATCCCGACTAGTAATAAATTCGTCGTTCAAATAAATGTCGACCCGATATGTACCAGGTGGTGCCTCGCGTCCCTTAGTAAAGGCGGATAAATCGACAGATTCAGCAAGATCATTGCTTAAAAACCGTGGATTAAAATAATACTCTGCGTCAACGGGAAATACCGCAGTTGCTAAGCCAAGGGCAATGGTAAGCCGTGCAAAGCGAGGCAGTAGTAACACCTGATGCATACGATATGCCTTAAATGCGGCACGAAAGGCTGTCATTATTAATTCCGATTGAGTTTATTATTAATTAGGTCACTGGCTTACTGCATGGTTGCCTTAATACGCGGAGTTAATGCACCGTAATCATTGATCGTCTGAAAACTGATATCCCCGGCTGCAGCATGCGGGATATCCACCGATACTTCACCTTTTGGCGGCACCATGGTGTTTGGGAGATTGCTATTTCCTGCTTTCATATTTGTTACGGTAATGAAGTAGGGCGTTGGATTAATAAGAGTGAGTTTGCTGCCGCTGCGACGAAACCGAAGCATTGCAGGCGCTTCTTCAGGTGCCATTGCCAGGTTCGTGGGGCGATAAAACATTTTTATGCGGCTAATAATTGCCAGCTGTAATGTATTCTCATTCTTCTGATCTTTTTCCATAGCAGGAATAGCTTTAACATTAACCCAGAACAGGCTTTCACGGTCGCCTGGTAACTGATGATTAGTGGCGTTGATTATCCGCAGCGTATTCTCTTTTTTACCTTGCATGGAAAAAAGCGGTGGGGTAATGACAAACTGGGTGTCTTTTTGGTCACCTGCATTTTCTATCCATGACTGAATGAGATAGACACTGGCAGGATCATTATTCGTGACAGGCAATAAAACCTGTTTCTGGTTTGCCGGATAAATTACCCGCGTCGCACCCAGTGCGACAGCTGCGTTGGCAACGGTGCTATGGCAAGCAAAGAGCAATAAAAGTAACACTGTCGCCATAAAGGAAATAGAGTAGGGGGTACGCGCAGTTTGCATCTGATGCATTCTCCATGTGTTAAGAGGATAAGCGGGGAAACCGTTACATCAGACAATCGGTAAATGTTGGTTCTCTTTTAATAGGAAAACCTTGCGACAAAGTAAATATTTTAAATAACAGTAAGTTTAACTACTGTTGTTTATTGATCGTTTAGATATTATGTGATTTTTTCATACCGCTCCAAAACACAAACTATTCCTCATTAATAATGAGATGAACATTGGTGAATTGCTCGGGTGTGCGTAGCCATGCCACACACACCCTGTTTCAATTTCAGATGACGTATAGCCACCTTAAGATTGAATTATAGATATTGAACTTTGAAGGTCGCATCAGCGTTTGCAGTACCAGCTACTGACTGCCCGAGAGCAATATATCGAGCCTGGAACGGCAATATATTCGTGCCATCAATCAAGTCAGTTTTAGCACTAAAAGTGGCACCATCAAGTATTAATACCTCACCCGTACGGTCCAAAATTTGAATACCGACATTTTGGGCAGAGCCTGCCGCTGAACTCTGCAGCGCTAACGTATCGTCATTACTGGTGACAGTAGTACCCAGGAATGCAACAGCTGCATTACTGGAAACATTGGTATCACAATCATTCAGCTTGATATTGAAGCCAACGGCGGAGCTGAGGTCACCCGCTTTAGCCAGACGAGAAGAACGGACCTGACCCAGCTCAACCGTTTGGTTCATTGATTCTGAATCAATCGCACAAGCGGCATTTACCACTTCACCTTTAAAATGAATAACACCGCCATTAACAGTGGTCGTTACTGATTCATCACTCTCGGCTGCGCTTACCGCAGCAGACGACATCGCCAACACAGAAACGACAATCATACCGACATGTTTGAGTTTCATAATTCTCCAAAATTTATATTTAAGTAGCTGAATAAAGAAAGTTAACAATTAAGTCATTCTGTTATTGCTTATAAAACAAGAATCATTCTTGATGGGATATTGCCCTGAGAATATAGTTTCCAGGGTTATTACATTTCACGAAGAACGATAATATCTTTAAATTACAAGGACACCTAATCACAACAAGTTTATTGCAGCACTTGTTGTAGAGAGTATTTGCAAAGACATTTTATGTCGCTAAATAACATTACGATTTCATTATGCATGTTATTTATAAACAGCGACTAAACAGAATATTATTGCGAACAAGGGAAGTGTCAGGAAAGGTCAAGAACGGCCAATGGTTTATATGGCTATAAAACATTAGCTATGGTTAATGTTTGCCTGGTGTAACTAACACGGAATTGCTCTAAACAGATAAGTGCAGGGTTTATTAAAGCTGACCGACAGACTTTCTTAACCCGGTAATATCTCTCTTAGGTGACTCTCCAAACATCCGCGAATATTCCCGACTGAAATGGGATAAGCTTTCGTAACCGACAGCATAGGCTGCAGTGGTGACATCGTAATGTTCATTCAGCATCAGTCGCCTGGCTTCATTGAGGCGTAGCCATTTCTGATACCGGAGTGGACTCATTCCCGCAAGCTGTCTGAAGTGTTGATGGAAAGTGGGGGTGTTCATTTGCACGCGGTTTGCCAGCCTGACTCTTCAACGCAGGGAAGATGCGGCAAACGGCAAACCTGCCAGCCTATATCCGGTATGCACAGGCCAATCATGAAAGAGGAGAGGCTTTATGTTCTGGAACCCTGAAGTAATAACGACGACTGGAAAATCGCTTCGCATCACTCAAATTCCATTTAACTATTCTGGGTTTGAGGGATATACATAATTGACTTCAGCACCAGAAACAGCATAACAAACTGTTTTAAATGGATATTAATCAAATGGCGATTCAAACTCACAGTTATGAACTCAGTTTTGGTTCATAACTGTGTTAAACGCTGTCCATAAATCACTCGATGTCACGTCTGTTGGTTCATGAACTGATCGTTCTAATTTTGTGATGTGCGTCAGGTTTTAGTGTTCAGTAATGTTACCTTTTACTCGATGATCGATTGTTTAGCACCTCTCCCACAACCGGAGCAGCGGTAAATGCGTTTGGCCAGCCAGCATAGAAGGCGGCCTGGGTAACGATCTCACCAGCTTCCTCAACAGAAAGTCCATTATCCATCGCTCTGTTAAGGTGATAGCCAATCTGCGCGCTCTGTCCAGATGCGATTAACGCGCTGACCGTAATTAGGCTTCTATCACGGGGGGTTAGCGCGGGTCTTTGCCAGAGATCCAGGAACAGTGGGTCAGCAGTAAATTTAACCAAGCCTGGAGATATTCGGCCAACATTTTTTTCCACTGTCTCTGAACGCTGCTTTTCTGCTTCCTGATTGAGAGGAAGCAGGTCCGGAGAAGCGTCAGGAAGCGCATCTGGCGTGACGCCACGAGTTTCAAATACTGCTTTGGTCACGCTGACGGCTGACATTGCATTTGGCCAACCTGAGTAGAACGCCAGATGGGTAATGATTTCTGATAATTCCGCTGGCGTCACGCCGCTATCGAGAGCGACGTCAATATAGTGCTTAAGCTCGGCAGGCTGGTTGCGGGCAATCAGCATGGCGACGGTCACCACACTACGATCCCTCGGTGAGAGGGCGTCGCGTGTCCACAGATCTTCAGTAATAGCTTCGCGACCAAAGCGCGCGAGAGCCGGTGAGACGGAACGAATATCAGCTTCCGAAATCGCTGACGGTTCTATTTTCATCATAGCTTTACCTCTTGTTTCCTCAGCATTGGCAAAATCAGAAATAACAAGCGACATAGCCGCTGCTGCAAGTACGCTTTTCATGTTAATCCTTACTGGTCAACGTTGCGGCTCCTGTTTGATTCCGCCTTTGTTACGAAGAAATACCGGTTTTACCGGGATTGCGTCCTTCCTGGCGCTCATATGCGCCGTTTGCCTGAGGTAATCCAGGAAGTGCAGCGTTTGTCGGTGCAGTTGATAATCCTCCTCACTGGCGTAAATCTCATAGAAATACCAGCGTTTTGGAGTCTCTGAATCTGTACCGGCATACATGGCTAACACGCCTTTCTCTACTTTGAGCGACTCGACCATTTCAGGAAGGACGATGTTTCTAAATTCGCTCTGAAATTCAGGCTTTACTTCGACGATCACCAGATTATTGATAGTTCGTTCATTCGGTATGATGTGTTTGTCGCCCAGAAACTGTGGCTCCAGGGTAATTTTCTTCTTCCTGTCAATAATGTCAGGTGCACGAGCAGCGAATGCTTTGTATGGGGCGGCATTGAGATGTTTGCGATAAGCACGCTCATTTTCATAGAGTTCGAACATGAATGCCTGACCTGAATTGTCGCTGCGTTGCAGGGCATACATCGCCAGTGTACCTGCTTCATGATCAACCGAAGCGGAAATCGTCTGTCTGGCCACGTCTGCAAAGTCGTTGTCCCGATCGGGTCTGATGCCGAGCTCGAAGATATTCATCTCCGGCTTATTCGGCGCGTCCGGTTTTGTTGCAAAGACAGGGCTGCTTATTAGCATGCAAATTAAAAGCATAAAAGTCTTTTTCACGATGATCTTTTTACTGACATTACTGTTTAAGACGTTCGATCAACTGGTGCTGGTAAGAACGTAACCGACCGCTACTGGCGCTCTCAAAGACGAGAGGAGGAAAAGTGAATAAGGGCTATCGCATCCAGACCTGCTTAACATCTTTCGTTTGCGGAGTATTTTGCGCCATGATCCCCGTCAGAACATGCGGCTGGTAGGTTTCTTCCAGAAACTGAATTTCCTCCGGACTTAGTTGAAGATTTACTGCGTTTACCGCGCCATCGACATGAGCTTTTTTTGTAGCCCCTACGACAGGTGATGTGACTTTTGTCAGCAGCCAAGCGAGAGATATTTCCGTCATTGACACCAGATGACGTTCGGCCAGTTCGGCTACACGCTCAATAATGCTGCGATCCTGTTCAGCCGTGCTGTCATATTTTCCACGCGCATAGTCATCCTCTGTGGCTCGCCGTGTATAGCCTTCTTTACGAGAGAGGCGGCCGCTGGCCAGCGCGCTATAGGGGGTCATTGCGATATTATCCTCAGTGCACAGGCCGAAGAGCTCCCGTTCATCTTCGCGCATAATTAGATTGTAGTGGCTCTGTACGGAAACAAAGGGCGTCAGCCCTTCGCGTTCAGCAAGGGCGTTCGCCTTCGCCAGCTGCCAGGCATAGCAGTTTGAAATACCAACAGCTCGTACTTTGCCAGCAGTAACAGCGGTATGTAACGCTTCAAGCACGTCGATAATGGGCGTGTTGTAATCCCAGATGTGGTAGATGTAGAGGTCGATATAGTCCATCCCCAGATTCTTCAGGCTCTGGTCAAGGGATTGAGCGATTGCCTCTTTTCCGCTGATCCCTCCGGCAATTTGTGCGGGGGTTCGCAGCAGAAACTTGGTGGCCAGGACGATATCATCGCGTTTCGCCATCTCCCGTAATGCCCGGCCAACGTATCGCTCACTGGAGCCATTCTGGTAGGCTATAGCGGTATCGTAAAAGTTGATGCCCTTTTCAAGGCCATAGCGAATGATGTCGCGGCTTGCTGTTTCGTCCAGCGTCCAGCTATGCTGACCCGTCGACGGATCGCCAAACCCCATGCATCCCATGCAGATGCGGGAAACAAGTAAGTCACTTTTACCGAGCCGGGTATACTGCATTGTTATTCTCCCTCTGGATTATTCACGACGGAATTGAGCAGATCGACAAGCCTTGAAGCGTGTTCCCAGGCAAGCGTTTTTTGCTGCGCGAGTTTGTCGGCATCCCGATCGGCATAGCTGATACCGCAGGTATAAACCGGCGCCAGCAGCTCAAGATTGCACAGCCTTGCCGTGGTTTCGAACGGAATAAGATACTCTTCAATGGTATGGCCAAAGAAACTGTCGACGGTATAGAGCTCCTCTGGCGCTCCCGTTGTAAAGGAGAGGATCAGCTTTTTACCGCCCAGTTTCGCCGTTGAGCCATGCGCGAAGCCGTGGACAAAGACCTCGTCCAGCCATTGTTTCATTAACCCGGGCAGCCCATACCAGGAAAAAGGAAACTGCCAGACAATCACATCGGCCCTGAGCAGGCTTTCCTGCTCCGCAGCGATATTGAATTTGCCGTCCGGATAGAGCCAGTCCAGACGACGAATTTCAGCATCGGGAAGGGCGGTCGCCACTTCATCAAGGATCGTGGCATTGGCGACGGAATGGGTAAGCTCAGGATGGCCTGAAACAATAAGGATATTTTTCATTTCAATGAGTTAATTATATTTGGTGAATGTTTAACCCAGTATAGAGTGACACCATTATTTTTTTTAGAGCAGTAAAGACTTATTCACTTTTAGACAAAAACTAATAATGGTCAACTGTTCTCATTGTACCGGTCATCACGACCCCGTGAACTACGCCGTGATGCACAGTAAACGTTCTGCATTGCGAAATGCGATGGCCTCTTTTTCAGCCTTGTTGACGGGCAGACTGTCTATAAAGGTTTTTACACCGTCCAGGGTCTGATAGGGATAATCGACGGAGAACAGGATCCTTTCTGCCCCCATTAACTCGTAGATAAACTTGAAGTGCGGCAGTGTCAGCATACCTGACGGGGTAACGTAAACGTGTTCCTGGAAGGTTCTCGTTAGCGTGCGTGACAGACCCGTTGCAGCCAGTGGTAGGCTGTCATCAAGACGCTGGAGCCAGAAGGGTAACATCTCCCCCCAGTGGCCACTGATTACCTGCAAGTGGGGATATTTATCAAATGCACCCGATAACATCAGCCGCAACAAATGGATCCCCGCTTCGTGATGCCAGCCCCAGGCAAACATAGAAAGCCTGGCGTTGACCTCTGCGCTGAAGCCCGTGAAGTAGGCCTGCTGTACGCTTTTAAGCGGTAACCCGGGATGAAGATAGAGTGGCACATTCAGTTTATTAAAGCGGGAAAGCAGGGAGTCGGTCAGGATTATGACCATCAGCGACGGTTTTCCCCCAGTCGCCAAGGAAAGGTGCCTGCTCAAGCGCAACAGGCATACACGCTCGCCCTAACTCGCTGTCGAGATAATTTTCTTCGAGGCAAATGATTTTCATATTCTCACCATTCATACAAAGCAGTAAAAGTGATACAGATTAGAATCACCCGGAACAGCCCGTTCGTGTGTGTCATTCATGACAGTCTGTTCCGGACGGGCTTTACACCATCGGTTTTTCCCAGGCACCTCGTGTATCCACTCTGGTCTCTGCGGCGAGTTGTTCCAGCAGGATGATTTCCTCATCGCGCAACTGGATGTCTGAAGCGCAGGCGGCGTCCAGAACGTGATGGACTTTAGTCGCACCAACGAGGGGAAGGGTACCTTTCACAATAGCCCATGCGATGGCTATCTGTGCCACGCTGGCATTCCTTTCGGCTCCCATTTTTTTCATGGCGGCGGTTAGTCTTTCTATCTGCGGCAGTACGGCGTTATAACTTTCGGCCCGGCCACTCCCGGCAGGCATGGGATGATTTGAATCATAACGACCACTGAGCGCGCCTTGCTCCAGGACCATGTAAGCAAAGAACGTGATGTTATTTTGTCGGCAATAATCAAGGATCCCGGCCTCTTCAGAAGCGCGATAGAGCAGGCTGTAGTGATTTTGTACTGCACTGAGGGAATAACCGGAAGCGTTAAGGATTTCATTGGCGCGTCTGATTTGTGCCAGATTGTGGTTGGAAACACCTACGCGTTTTACCTTACCGCTTTGTAAAAGTGGGATCAGTCCTGGCGTCCATTTTTCGACGTCGAGGGGATTATGGATCCAGTAGATATCAATCGCGTCCACGCCCAGGCGCCCAAGGCTGGCCTCAAGCATATCGCTGACAGGCTGCGCAGACTGCTTGTCCGCAATCTGCGGCGTGAATTTGGTGGATAAAATTATGTTCTCGCGGGGAAACTGACGGACTAATGCTCCCAGCGCAGTCTCGGAACTCCCCATACCATATACTGCTGCGGTATCCCAGAGATTGAGGCCCTTACTCATGGCCGCAGTGAACACTTCTGCCATCTGAGTATCAGAAAGATGATTACCAAAGACGGTGTCGCCGCCGGCAAAGCCTGTGCCCCAGGACCATGTACCTAGTGCGACTGGAGGTAGTGTTTTCATATTCAGCTCCTGAAAAAAGGCCGGATCGTGGCTGACTTAAACCGGCCAAGTAAGGTGAGTAACGATGAATTAATTAAGCTGTCCGGCGGAGTGCATTTAACAGCGCCACACCAACCCCATGTGCTGAAGCGGGATTCTGCCCCGTGATAAGGCGATCGTCGGTAACCACGTTTTCAGACCAGTTTGGAGCTTCATGATAAAGCGCACCATGCTCGCGAAGTGCGGTTTCAAGCAGGAAGGGAACCACATCTGTTGTGTGAACTTCTTCCTCTTCCTTGTTGGTAAAGGCCGCCACATTTTTCCCTTTTATCAGGTATTCGCCGCTACTGAGTTTTGCGTCAACCAATGCCGCAGGCCCGTGGCAGACGGCTGAGACAATCCCATCACTTTCATACACTTCGCGGATAATACGCTGGGCATCCTGATTATCACGGAAATCCCACATGGTCCCATGACCACCTGCAAAGAAAACTGCGCTGTAATCGGCACCTTTCAGCTCGGATAACGCAGGTTGTTGCCAGGCGCTGCTGAAAATCGGTTTCGTTCCAGTACCAGGCGTTAACAGGGTCGCTGAGGTCAAATCCATCCACCGGTGGCTGCCCCCCGCGAATACTGGCTATTGTTGTTTTTATTCCGGCATCTTCCAGTACTTTCAGCGGATGAGTCAGCTCGGCCAGGAAAAAACCGGTTGGTACACCGGATGCGCCTTTAATCGGATGGCTGGAAACGACACATAGCACTGGTTTATATGCAGGTTTCATATCGGTCCTCACTCTTTATTTTTAAATTCATCGGCGAAGAGATTTTCCCAGTTAATAAAGGAGCCAAGCGGTATACACTCGAAGCTTAGTAAGCCTGCTTTTGCCAACGGGAATTCGGCCATAACGTTCATCGCTTCATCGACAGAGTCACATTCAAGAAAAATAGCGACGCCAGGTCTGTCCTGACGGAAGTAGATGTCGCGGATGAAGCCTGATTTATACAATCCCCAGGCGTGCAGCGCTTCAGCGTTGAGGTGCGGAGCATATTTCTCCAGCGATGCTCCAGGGGCAGGGATATCCAGACATAAAATTCGCATCATAGTCTCCTGAACTCAGGTCGTAGTAGAAAGAGACTAAAGTATAAGAGGCGTATTTCAGGAAGATTAGAGGGTCATTGACTTAAGCATTTTTAGACTGTACTTAATAATCAGGCGAGAATTGCTTTAGGAAAACATTATGAATAACGCTCTTTATAACCAGATTCGCATCTTCCAGAGCATTGCGCGGGAGGGCAATATTTCGGCAGCCGCAAGGAAACTGGAAATTACGCCTCCCTCCGTCAGCAATGCACTAAAGCTGCTGGAAGAGTATATCGGCCATCCGCTTTTTGTGCGTACGACCCGCCGTATAGAGCTGACGGAAACCGGTCAATTATTGCTGGAACAGACCGCTGCGGCGGTGGAGTCGCTGGAAAACTCACTTGAAAGCATTCGCGACCAGCATCAGGAGCCCTCTGGGATGGTGCGAATTACGCTCTCGCGTTTTGCCTACCTGTTAATTCTTAAGCCTGCGATGGCAGAATTCTGTCAGCAATATCCGGGTATACAGTTAGAAATTTCGGTCTACGACGGTACCGTGAATATAATCAAAGAGCGTTTTGATCTGGGGATCCGTTTTGGCGATATTCTTGAGGGAGGGGTGGTGGCCCGACCGTTAATGAAACCGTTTCGTGAAGGATTATATGCATCCTCAGCGTATCTCTCCCGACATGGAACGCCTGAAGTGCCGGCAGATCTCTGTCATCACCAGCTGATTGGTTACCGTTTTATCACCAACAACCGCATCCTTCCGCTGCTCCTGAACGATCGCGGTGAGCAGTTGACCGTTGAGATGCCGGGGCAGTTAATCAGCAACGATATTGACGTTATGGCAGACGGGATCCGTAACGGGCTGGGAATTGGGCGCTTGTTTGAGCCTGTCTGGCAGTTACAGCCGGACAGGGAGCGCTTTATTCCGGTGATGGAGAGCTACTGGAAAACCTACCCGCCAGTGTATCTCTATTACCCCAAAAACGCGGGTAAAACGAAAAGAGTGAAGGCCCTGATTGATTTTCTGATATCCACTACGGGGCGATAAAGACGATAACGCCTCGTTCAGTATGGAGATGCATCGAATGGCATTGTGAGTTTTTTTCACAGATGGGCGTAATCGTCAGTGGATTTTACATACAAGGATAGCGCCCACATACTGACATCATTAATTAACGTTGGGTGAGGTTTACCGGGGGGAGGGGAAAGCGAACCAGGAGATGGAGGTGGCCAATCTGGTACGAACCGCCGCGTAGCTTGCACGGCAAGAGCTGCTGACTGATTCATCAGTTAAGCTACTGAAAGAGCGGAACACATGAACTTAAGAACAAACCCATCATATTTAACATAATATACATTATGCGCACCAACATAAACCAAGGAAGAATCCAGTCGTTGGCGGTCATGATTGTCGTGCTCATTAACAACGACCAAACCCCATATCTCACTTACTACCGTATTCTCGGCTTAACCGTCCATGCAACCTCAACACATTGGTTTCAACTGCCGTCACCACGTTCTCCGGAAAATCTGTCGGTAATGAAGTCTTCACGTTATCCAGTGCTGCCGGAATCATTCTGGCAAAGTCACTCAGGATTTCATGCATCTGCACTTCCGGAAATTTCAGCACCTTTGCTGTCGCCAGAAAATGTCGCGGATAAATTTTATCGATTGCCGTTTTTTTGCCTTTGGATGCGTTAAGCCCCATTGCCAGTTTGAGATCGCTGATGTGTATTCCTGCGCCACCCAATACCGGAAATGCTGAAATGATGTCGTAAAATGGCGTGAGTCGATAACTGCCGCCAGCCTGAATAAATACGGAGAAGTTTTTTGCATGGCCATCCGTTGCGCCAATCAACCACTGGAACACCTGAAACTTCATAAAATCATAGCGATCGCGAAGCGCCTCGCTGGACCCCATCAAAAAAGCCATGATCCGCGCGATGCCTGGGCCTCCATCTGATTCATATTTCACCGATGAAGGTAAACCAAATGTCTGACACATATCCTCCTGTGGCAAGCGAAGTAAAACCGTTCGCTCAGCATTCCAACGCCTGTCAAAACGTTCGACCGCTAACGCGCGCACATTTCCCGCTTTAATGATTTCTGCGTTCGGCACATTCAACCCAAGTTCTTTCGCCAGCAGCAGACAGTAATACTCATTATCAACGCTTTGGCTGAGATCGAGCGTCGCATTGGGCTGCCTGATTTCGCCAATCGGTAATTTAATGATGTGCGTCGTCGGCGTTATTCCTTTCGGAATGCACCAGTCATTGCCTATTCTGAGCAGCGCTGTCTTCTCCTGCGCGCCAGCAACCGAGATGCGAAAGTCATTTTCTTCTCTAATCATGCCCAGAGGGATATCTGCTTTATAAGCCGTTAATACTTCTTCAAGCCTGGCTTCAGTGAGCTGTTCCCATGCCATTATCGGGCGCGTTATGGTTTCATTTTCGGGTAATAACGTTACGGCACCAACGCTATCTCGCCCTATTTCTGACAATAAATCAAACGGTTGTCTGGATTTAGCATGATAACGTTTAACGATCCGGTCACGTACAATCGGGCTATCGGGTAACAGGTTATCGAAGAAGTTAAATACGGCATCAGAGGTGATATTCCCCCTCTGCAATGGCAGCGAAAGTGACAACGGTCTGGCATAACGGTTAGCTAACCACTCCGGTGCATACTTAAAGGTGTGCGCGCCATTGGCTAACTTCGTTAACTCGCCTACCCGCTGGTTGTTCATCCAAGTGACAAGTTTAGGCATTACCACTCCAGATCTTGCTGTTCTGTTGATTCTGGCGAGGCATTTTTCGTGTCGCATAGCGTCATTGAGAGTTCAAGCGACTGTAAAATCTTAAAAAATGTCATGAGCGTGGTATTGTCAGGGTTGTTTTCGAAATTGGAAATTGTCGCCTGCTTAATACCGATTTTTTTCGCCAGTTCGCTCTGCGTCCAGCCATTTTGCTGACGAACCAGTTTCATTGCATTCGCTAATTGCGTTGGGCTATAGATCTTCTGAAAGCTCATCATGTCATACGTCCACAGCATATTTATCCGCTCAAGGGGATATTATCAGTTTTATCCTTTAGTGGGGATAAAGTCAATCAGGAAACACATCTTATCCGCTCTACGGGATAAACGCTGTGATATCCGCGATCGCGGATAAAAAGGAGGATTTAAAAGTCGTTTGAAGTCGGCAATATTAAGCCGCATGCATCTTCGACATGCGGCTTATACGGTTTACCAGCTATATTTCACACCCAGCATGCCCTGAGTATCGCTATAGCCTTTATCACCTAGTTGCACACCGACATTCCCCCACAGGCTAAGGTTGTTATTTACTTTCGCCTCAACTCCGGTACGTACTTCACCGAGATTACGCGCACCATCACGGCTTACGGTTTGACCATTCATCTTCACGGCGTAGACTTCGCTATTGTTGATCCAGTTCGCTTCAATGTAAGGCTGGAACTCACGCTCTTTACCATCGTCACGCTGGTGATGGCTGTTCAGGTAGGTTTTCACCCCAAGTCGCGTTTGCACGTTTCCGTCGCCTTCTGTTTCAATGCGTGTTCCGTCTTTCCGGATATGGTCAGAATCTTTCACACCCATCCAGGTGATTTGCACCTGTGGCTGGACGTACCAGGTATTCAGCGTCCCTTCGCTGCCGCTAAATGTTCCCGCTTCAAAGGTATACCCACCCTCAACAGAGGCCGTCACACCGCGAGAATCATAGTCGTCAGCAGAACGGTTATCGGAACTGACGCTGTTATCAAACCAGTTATACAGCGCCCAGCTGTCAACATAAGCGCCGGTCTTATTCGCATCGTCCTGATACCAGGTCGCGTACATCCCAGCGCTGTAACCGCTGATGCGCCCATCCGATTTATAACCCACACGATTACTCTGAGTATTACTGTGCTGATTGGCGTAGCCTGCCATCACGCCAAGATGCCAGCGATCCTGCGCGTTGCTACTCCACTGCGCCAAATCGCCTCCTAGCTGCAATACATAGCGGTTAGCCTGAGTATTTAGCTGGCCGTCACCGGTCCTGAAACGTTCGTGCCCTCCGACATGACGCATCCACATATTGGTTGCCGAATCCTGAACTCGCAGTGAATCTGTATACTGCGGCTCACCCAGACGGTCGTGTAATCGATGGCTAAACAGCGAGTTGGCTGCGGCAATGTTGCTGATATAGCTTCCGGCCTCCGGGCGATAAACTGATGGGCCTTCCGGATCCACAACAGGGGGATTATTGATGGGATCGGGTGTATCCGCTGGCGTTACGCCGTCCCATTTACTGGTCAGATACCAGTTTTTCTCGTCATTCCCCTTCCCTTTAGCCAGCGTGTAGACGTAAGCCCCAGCTTCGACAGTTCCGGTGGTCAGCGCGAAGTTACCTGCAGAATTACCGCCAACCTCAATGAGTTCAATACCGTTGACCGTTTGTGCACCGACGCCGCCAATGTTATCAACCCGAACGCGAGTGTTCCCTTGGGTATCGCCTTTCACGTTCATCTTATCGGTGGGCGAATTATCGCCGCCCAGCGTCGCGTTGAACGTCATCAGGCCATTGTTTCCGGTATAGTTACCGTTAACGGTCAGTACATTCCCCGGTTTCCCCCCTTCGCTGTTCATTTGAACCGTGCCACCATTCTCCAGGTTACCGCCGACAGTGGTTTTAGCGACACGCAGTGTCCCCCCTGGCATAACGTTCACATCACCTGCAGTGGTGACATTTCCCGACATCACACCGCTGTTATGGATATTAATGTGCTGACTTGCCATATTAATGGCAGAGTCGGAACCGAAAGCAATTTCACCACCCACGATATCCGTCGTACCCTGATACGCCGCGGAATCGTTGTTAAGAGTCAGGATCCCGGTCCCCAGTTTTGTCACATCGCCGCTACCGGTGATACTGTGCGTCATCGCCCAGCTACGCTCAGTGGCGATGGTGAGCAGGCCATTATTGATAACGGAAGCATCACCCAGGTTTTTCTGCTCGTTGACGCTGAGCGCGCTGCCTGTATCAATGTTGAATTGCCCCACAAAGCGGCTATTATCGCCATTCAGCTCTACGTCTGTCCTGGCGGTTGCGCTCACGATACCCTTCCCGCTTATGCTATTACGCAGTTCGCCGGTCACGTTTTTTAGCGTTAACAGACCGTCACTAGCAATATTTCCTCTGCCTAACCCCTGCGTATTGTCGAGGCTGACTTCCGCATTTGGGCTAATGCTGGTTAAGGCATTGTAGCGTGCATTAAGCCCCTCGATAGCCAGTGTTCCCCCTGTAACATTCAGGTTTCCGCCACCTGTCAGTTCGCCCTGACTGATCCCACCTTTATTCACCGTCAGCGACCCCTCTTTAAACAAAACAGTCGAACCCATCAGCCCGGTGAATGTCTCTACCGTCTGGGCCGATCCATTAAGATCGACGATGGCCGCGTTGCTGATGTTCAGTTCCCGAGTATTGCCCAGCGCGCCATCCGCATCGGTACGTAATGTCCCCATCTGAACGTAGGTTGCCCCCTGATAGTCGTTCTGACCGTTGGAAAGCGAAACCTGTCGCACCGTATTGATTGCCAGATCCCCTTCACCACCGATTTTTGCCGACATATCGGCCGTTGCGCCATAGACTCCGCCATGTTCGGCTAACGTCAGCTTTTGCCCACCATGGATGTTCAGCGCTTTCAGCCCATAGTTAACATACAAACCATCACCAGGTGCGGTCGTGAGGCGGAATCCATAATCACCCTCGGCGACCACTGTCCCGTTTTGTGCAATACGTAACGTTTTGTCCGCTTCCACCTCGTCGCCCTGTAAATCACGTAACGTTAATGAGCCACCCGACCCAATAACCATTTGCGCCTTCACCAGTTGAACGCCGACATGACTATCATCGTGTTCCAGCAAATTGAGCGTCGTCAGAGGGTTATTCGCCATGGGATCATTCCACGGTTTAGGCACGTCGATAAGCACGTCGCCCATCCCGTTTACCTGATAGTTACGGCCTTTCCAGGTGTAGTCACCCGCGCCGACAACCAGCGTATCGACGCTGATATATCCCTCCGCAAGCGTCGCAGCAGGTATATCCGTATCGAAAGTGAGCGTACCGCCATTCATGGCTAGTCCACCAATGGATTGCTCTCCCACTTTTACCGATGTGGTATTTTCACTGTCAGACTGCAGCATCGCGTGAGTAAGCGCAGCGGTGTTGTCGCGTTCCAGTGTGAAGGTACTGTCTTTCAGTTGGGCAACACCGGCGAATTCAGTCCCTGCTGCATGGGTAAAGCCAAACATTTTGTCGGAGGATGACAGTTGCACTCGCATCAAGCCATCGCCTTTGAGCGCATTGGTCAGCGTGTAATCTCCTGCACTGTTCGTTGATGCGAGAATGTCGAGCGTACCGGGGCTTGCAATGGTTACTTCACTCGACCCCATGCCTGTTACCCCATCTGCCGTATGTGACGCAATGGTCAGGAGGCCGCCATTGACCAACGTTTTACCGCTATAAGTATTCCCTGCATTGAACACCGTATGGCCTGCATCATGCATCACTTTTCCGTCTTTATCGTCACCCGTAATCAGCATATCGACCTGGTAGCCGGCATCACTGTTATTGGTATGATTAAAGACAAAAACGCCTTCGCCAAGACCAAACTCCACTTTCGTCGCATTGGTGATAAACCCGGCATCTGCCGCCGCCTCACCGTGAGCAGCACCAATGTTTAGCGTTCCTACAGCAGGCTCAAAAACACCTAAGTAAACTTCTCCACCTTCGACATTCAGCGTACCGTTATTCGTCAGGGTTAACGTACCCGTGCCTGTCGTCCCTACGTTCATATTGAATGTTTCAAGAAGAGAGTTCTGCCCATCCACCCGCACGTCGCCCTTACTTTTGTCATTGAGAGCTATTTGTGTATCACGCGCTTTAACTATACCTCCGGTGGTAATATTCAGTTCACCCGTGCCTAATACACCGACCTGTAGCAATTGGGCGTTAGTAGATGACGTTTTTAAATTCCAGAGACTATCCGTTGAAATATTAACTATCCCCTTACCGGAGGCATTTCCTCCGATAAATCCATAGCCCGTTGAATTAAGAGTGGCACCATTACTGACATTTACGATGCCGCTACCAAAATTACCGACATTGATACCTACAGTATCGAACAATGATGTCGCATCCATCAGGTTCAGTGTGCCGATACCGCTTGCTTTATCGCCCAAAAAAGTAATATTTTGCGATACGAACTTACCGCCATCGCTGATATTGAGGTTTCCGACGCCCGCAACACCAATAGTGGTATAGACATTCTTATTGACCTCCCACATCCCCCCCGTGGTGATGCTAACCTTCCCGACGCCGGTTTCTCCATAACCGAGTGAGCTTCCTCCGTTGCTGACAACAAGCCCCTCATTACTGATATTCATTTCGCCGTGGCCGTCATAACCAAGATTAGTTCCGAGATTAGTGATAACGGAGTTCTTATCCTTAACAGTAATGTTGCCTGTGCCTGTTTCTTTCATCCCCGCAGTGATAATTCCCGAATCTACTTTGCCTTCACTCGAGACATTAAGTTCACCGTCGCCAGCATCACCGATATAGATATAGCGGAAAGCTTCGCCCGTTCCGAGGAAATTCCAATGCCCTTTATCGGTCACGTTGACGACACCGTGGGACCCGTCCTGAACGCCCACCAATGAATATTCTTTATTATTAATCAGTCCATTATTGGAAATATTGACTGTGCCATTACCGAAATATCCATTATAGAGTCTGCGTACCGTGATGACAGAGTCTTGATCCTGCACATTCAGGGTTCCGATACCGGTGGGATTGCCACCGATAATCGTATTTTCAGCCGTAATTAGCCCCCCATCGCGAATAGTTGCTTCGCCCGTCCCTTGATTACCAATTTGAAATTCAATTGAGGAATCATTATTTTTTATTAGCCACTCGCCACCCTTTTCAACGACAACCTTACCATTACTGTTCGCCTGATATCCTACAATGGCGACTATTGAACTCGTGACGTAACCCTTATCCGTAATATTTAATGAGCCTGTACCGTAACTTAACCGTTGATGTTTTACCTACCCTGCGAGTTAATTCCGAGCAGGCCTGAAATACCTGTAGGGTGCAATTCCATATCACGCGATAGATTCTATTCATATAAACGCTCCATATACAAACAATACAGCCACGAAAGAGATGAGTCATCAGACGTTAAAAATGAAACTTATTAAGTTGTCAGAGGTCTGTATTGAGTGTTGGTTGGAGGTGGGAAGGTGTCAATTTGGCTAATTTGCTAATACTTTCGAATCGATAGATTAAAAATTGCATAGTTCTTATTTTATTTAAAAATGAACCATGAGTTATTGTTGCTTAATAAGAAAACTGTTTCTTTCAATAAGAAGATTATCATCATCATATTTAACAAAGAATAGCACTAATTGCTAAAAAAAGAAGTTTATTAACCCCCTTTTTCATCCATTAATGCCTTTAGGAATATTCGCTATAAAATAATGGTTATGCTTAATATTTTAAGAAAAATAGCAATTTCCCCTTGAATATATTACTGGCGATGGAACGATGAATTTGCAAGCTGGCATTTAACAAGCCAGCTCTAAAAGAAGGGAAATGAGAATACCAATACTCAAAAACTAACAGCCACGGTCATCATGATGTGGCTGTCAATGAAACTATAACCCAGGCGCTTTCCATAACGAAGTCGTCAGTCCATGATCAACCAGCCCCAGCTGATCCTGATAAACTGCCTGCCACTTATCGCGTGAATCCTGATAAAGTTCATGCTTTTCCGGGTCTGGTGAGTGCGTTCGTTCCCAGCGAACCAGGCGTTCTCCGGTTTCTGCCATTGATGAAAAAATTCCGGCACCGACGCCAGCTGCAATGGCACATCCTAATGCGGTGGCTTCTTTGACTACCGGAATATTGACGGGTAATCCCGAGACATCAGCGAGAATTTGACTCCATAATTTCCCTTTTGAACCTCCGCCTGCAAAGACTAACGATGAAGGATGAATATTCGAGAAATCAGCGATTTGTTGCAAATTACACGCTGATACAATCGCCGCATTTTCTTCCAGCGCACGGAACAATGTCGCTTTGTTACATTTATCCGGATCAATAGACAAATTAATAAAGGAAGGCGCAGCGTGATACCAGGTTTTAAAGCGCATTCTGTCGGAGAATATCGGCATTACCCCCCACGACCCAGGCGGCACCCGACTTGCCATCTCTTCAAGCAGCGTATAGGTGTCGATGCCTAAACGTTCAGCAATCAGTTTTTCTTCGGCACAGAAAGCATCGCGGAACCAGCGCATGGTGAGTCCGGTAAAAAAGCTTATAGATTCAGCTTGTACCATGCCAGGAATAACATGAGGATTAACGCGCACGTTCATTTCTGGGTCTGTCACCGGCGCGGCTAAGTTTACAACTTGCTGCCAGAATGTACCGCCAAGAACAGCGGTTTGTTCCGGACGGACAACGCCTAACCCCAGGCAACCAAGTTGCACGTCGCCTCCTCCAACGACCACCGGAGTGCCCGCCTTCAGACCGCAGAGTTCCGCCGCTTGTGAACTTACCACGCCCAGCAATGTGCCGGTTTCTTTGACAGGAGAAAGAATATCGGCCCGCAGTCCGGCCATATCCAGCAATGCAGGTTTCCAGTCACGGGTGGTTAGATCAAGAAGTCCCGTGGTGCCAGCGTTAGAGGGATCCACCGCCAGTTCGCCGCTGAGCATATAGGCCAGCCAGTCGCTGATCATGGTGATGGTCGACGCCTGTCGGTAGATATCAGAACGATGGTGCGCCAGCCAAAGTAATCTGGGAATAGCGCTTAAAGCCAGCGTTTGTCCGGTGGCGCGATAAACTTCGTTTTCAAAGGTATTGTTGTGCAGTTCTTTAAGTTCGCTAACTTCGCGCGCCGCTCTGGCATCCACATTGGCGCAGGCCCAGATCGGTGTTCCTTCATTGTTATATAAAACAATGCCTTCGCGCATCGAACATGCCGAAACGGCAGCGATATACTCCGGGGCTATGCCGGCGTTGTGCAGCGCCTGGCGCATACACTCACACGCCAGTTGCCAGTTTTTGTTGAGATCAAATTCCATAGAACCAGGAACGTCCGGTACTGCCAGATGCCGCCACTCCGCCTGTCCCACTGCTATTTGATTGCCTTCCAGGTCGAATATCACAGCCCGAATACTTCCGGTGCCTGCATCCAGCGCCATCAGGTAGTACTTTGATTCTGAAGGGGTAAAGAGTCGAGCCATTAGATTATCCTCGGCTTATGCGTTCTGTCTGTTCCTCTATACGTTCTCCATCATTCCCGGTAATAAGGTCATGCAAATTTAACTACGTAAAATCGCCGCTGCTGTGTCCTGATCGGTAACCAGTGCGTTGATATAGCCGCCTTTCATTGCAGCGGCAATGGCTTCGGCTTTATTTTCTCCCCCTGCCACACCAACACGGACGGGAATGGTCTTCAGCGCGCTTAAAGGTAAGCCAATCAGTTCGTTATGTATTTTAATATCCGTGACAACGTCACCTTTTGCATCAAAAAAGTAGCCTAAAATGTCGCCAACTGCCCCTTTTCGGCCAATCATTAACTGTTCGCCCTGGCTGATATAACCGGAGCGAATGATCGTCGCGTCGTCTTGTTGACTCACGGCCCCAATGCCGACAATCGCCACATCCGCAGCTTGTGCGGCTAACAGAACATCTTTGACGCAATTTTCATTTTTTAGCGTACGGGCAATGTCAGCGGAGGATGCCCGCAGCGGAGACGGAATAATATTCACACTGCACGCCGCATTAAGCTGCCCGATACCCGTCATATAAGAACCGACGCCACCGGAGAGCGTGACCAGGCGAATTTGCTGCGACGAAATAAAACCACTTAAGCGTTGCAGCGTATTCATGGTTGCCTCGCCAAAACCAATCGCCAGCATCTGTTGTGGTTGAAGTAAACTCATCAACATATGCGCCGCGCCTATCCCTAGTCGCCCGCCGACATCAGCATCCGCAAGCCCAGGGATCACCCGGACATGTTGCAGCGAAAACTGACGACGTAATTGTGTTTCATGTTCCAGACAGCCTTCAAAGCGAGAATTAATCTGCACGCGAATAATGCCGGACTGATGCCCTTTTTCCAGTAATCGCGACACTTTCAAGCGAGTCAGCCCGAGACGATCGCTGATCTCGCTCTGGGTCAGCCCGTCGTGGTAGTAAAACCACGCGATCCGCGCGACCTGTTCTTCTTCACACATTCCCTGTTCTGAAATTGCCGAATCGTTGATTGTCATAATTCATTCTTCACTTTGAACATATTTAAATCTTTAATGCAATTGTTCAGTTCTTGCGCATTTATATCTGTGATAGCAACCACAGTTTGACTCTACGAGCATGAACAAACGCAACCGTGAAAATCAAAATAGCATAAATTGTGATCTATTCGTCGGAAATATGTGCAATGTCCACCTAAGGTTATGAACAAATTAAAAGCAGAAATACATTTGTTCAAAACTCACCTGCAAAACTGAACGGGGGAAATATGCAAACGAGTGATACCCGCGCGTTACCGCTACTTTGCGCCCGCTCGGTTTATAAACAGTATTCAGGGGTTAATGTCCTGAAAGGCATCGATTTTACGTTGCACCAGGGGGAGGTCCACGCCCTGCTCGGCGGCAATGGTGCCGGTAAATCGACGTTAATGAAGATCATTGCCGGTATTACCCCTGCTGATAGCGGTACGCTGGAGATTGGGGGCAACAACTACACCAGATTAACGCCAGTTCATGCTCATCAGTTGGGTATTTATCTCGTTCCCCAGGAACCGCTGCTTTTCCCAAGCCTGTCGATAAAAGAAAACATTCTGTTTGGGCTGGCAAAAAAACAGCTCTCCATGCAGAAAATGAAGAACTTGCTGGCGGCGCTGGGCTGCCAGTTTGATCTGCATAGTCTGGCAGGCTCACTGGATGTTGCCGATCGCCAAATGGTGGAAATCCTCCGCGGGCTGATGCGCGACTCGCGGATTCTGATCCTCGATGAACCTACCGCCTCGCTTACCCCTGCGGAAACCGAACGCTTGTTTACTCGCTTGCAAGAGCTGCTTGCTACTGGCGTGGGTATTGTTTTTATCTCGCATAAGCTGCCGGAAATTCGCCAGATTGCCGACCGAATTAGCGTGATGCGCGACGGAACCATCGCCTTAAGCGGCAAAACCAGCGAACTGTCTACCGACGACATTATTCAGGCCATTACGCCAGCGCTACGGGAAAAATCGCTCTCTGCCAGCCAAAAATTATGGCTGGAATTACCTGGCAACCGCCCACAACATGCCGCCGGAACGCCGGTGCTGACACTGGAAAATCTGACAGGCGAAGGTTTCAGGAATGTCAGCCTGACGCTCAATGCCGGAGAAATTCTGGGCCTGGCTGGGCTGGTGGGCGCCGGACGCACAGAACTGGCCGAGACGCTCTATGGTCTGCGTACTTTGCGTGGCGGACGCATTATGCTGAATGGTAAAGAGATCAATAGATTATCCACCGGAGAACGTTTACTGCGCGGTCTGGTTTATCTGCCGGAAGATCGCCAGTCATCCGGACTGAATCTCGATGCTTCACTGGCGTGGAACGTCTGCGCCCTTACTCATAACCTTCGTGGATTCTGGGCGAAAACCGCGAAAGATAATGCCACCCTGGAACGTTATCGTCGGGCGCTGAATATTAAATTTAACCAACCGGAACAAGCTGCACGGACATTATCCGGTGGCAACCAGCAAAAAATCCTGATTGCCAAATGCCTGGAAGCTTCGCCGAAAGTATTGATTGTCGATGAGCCGACGCGCGGCGTGGATGTCTCGGCCCGTAATGATATCTACCAACTGTTGCGCAGCATCGCCGCACAAAATGTGGCTGTGCTGCTTATCTCCTCCGACCTGGAAGAGATCGAACTGATGGCAGATCGTGTGTATGTGATGCATCAGGGCGAAATTACCCACTCTGCACTGACCGGGCGCGATATTAATGTCGAGACTATTATGCGCGTTGCCTTCGGCGATAGTCAGCGTCAGGAGGCGTCATGCTGAAGTTTATTCAGAACAACCGTGAAATCACGGCACTGCTGGCGGTGGTGCTGCTGTTTGTATTACCCGGTTTTCTCGACCGCCAGTATTTAAGAGTGCAAACGCTGACCATGGTTTATAGCAGCGCGCAAATCCTGATCCTGCTGGCAATGGGCGCGACGCTGGTAATGCTTACGCGCAATATTGATGTTTCAGTGGGTTCGATTACCGGAATGTGCGCGGTGCTGTTGGGGATGTTACTGAACGCGGGGTATTCACTACCTGTTGCTTGTGTCGCGACTTTACTGCTTGGTTTGCTCGCGGGATTTTTCAACGGTGTCCTGGTCGCGTGGCTAAAGATCCCTGCCATTGTTGCCACGCTCGGTACATTAGGATTGTACAGGGGCATCATGTTGCTGTGGACTGGCGGTAAATGGATTGAGGGCTTACCTGCCGAACTGAAACAACTCTCCGCCCCGCTACTGTTTGGCGTTTCAGCAATTGGTTGGTTGACGATAATTCTGGTGGCATTTATGGCCTGGCTGCTGGCGAAGACGGCGTTTGGACGCAGTTTTTATGCCACGGGCGATAATTTACAGGGCGCTCGTCAACTGGGCGTTCGTACGGAAGCCATTCGCATTGTGGCATTTTCGTTGAACGGCTGCATGGCGGCACTGGCGGGAATTGTGTTTGCTTCGCAGATTGGTTTTATCCCCAACCAGACCGGTACCGGGCTGGAGATGAAAGCAATTGCAGCCTGCGTGCTGGGCGGCATTAGTTTGCTCGGCGGTTCCGGCGCGATCATCGGTGCGGTACTCGGCGCATGGTTCCTGACGCAGATCGATAGTGTACTGGTGCTGTTGCGCATTCCGGCATGGTGGAATGATTTTATCGCGGGCATGGTTCTGCTGGCGGTGCTGGTGTTTGATGGACGCCTGCGTTGTGCGCTGGAACGTAATCTACGGCGGCAAAAATATGCCCGCTTTATGACGCCACCGCCATCCGTTAAACCCGCTTCGTCAGGTAAAAAACGGGAGGCCGCATAATGCGTATTCGCTACGGTTGGGAACTGGCTCTTGCCGCACTGCTCGTTATTGAGATTGTCGCATTTGGTGCAATTAACCCGCGGATGTTAGATCTCAATATGTTGCTGTTCAGCACCAGTGACTTTATCTGCATTGGCATTGTCGCCCTACCGCTGACGATGGTGATTGTCAGTGGCGGGATCGATATTTCGTTTGGTTCGACCATCGGCCTCTGCGCCATTGCATTGGGCGTACTGTTTCAAAGTGGTGTGCCGATGCCGCTGGCGATACTCCTGACCTTACTGCTCGGCGCATTGTGCGGGCTGATCAACGCCGGATTAATTATCTATACCAAAGTTAACCCGCTGGTGATTACGCTTGGCACGCTGTATCTGTTTGCCGGAAGCGCTCTGCTGCTTTCCGGGATGGCCGGAGCGACGGGGTACGAAGGTATTGGTGGATTCCCGATGGCGTTTACAGATTTCGCTAACCTGGATGTACTGGGACTCCCCGTTCCGCTGATTATCTTCCTGATATGTCTCCTCGTTTTCTGGCTCTGGCTGCATAAAACCCATGCCGGACGTAATGTGTTTTTGATTGGGCAAAGCCCGCGCGTGGCGCTTTATAGCGCGATTCCAGTTAACCGTACCTTATGTGCGCTCTATGCCATGACGGGTCTGGCATCTGCGGTCGCCGCTGTGCTGCTGGTATCGTATTTTGGTTCAGCACGTTCCGATCTCGGTGCGTCATTTCTGATGCCCGCCATCACCGCCGTGGTGCTCGGCGGTGCCAATATTTATGGTGGTTCCGGTTCCATTATCGGCACCGCCATTGCGGTTTTATTAGTGGGATATTTGCAACAAGGTTTGCAAATGGCAGGAGTGCCAAATCAGGTGTCCAGCGCCCTTTCCGGTGCGCTACTTATCGTCGTTGTCGTAGGTCGTTCCGTTAGCCTGCATCGCCAGCAAATTAAAGAGTGGCTGGCGCGTCGGGCCAATAACCCATTGCCATAAAGGATATCTTCATGACACTTCATCGCTTTAAGAAAATCGCCTTACTTAGCGCTCTTGGCATTGCCGCAATCTCTATGAATGTGCAGGCCGCAGAGCGTATTGCATTTATTCCCAAACTGGTTGGTGTGGGATTTTTTACCAGCGGTGGCAACGGCGCACAACAAGCGGGTAAAGAGCTGGGCGTTGATGTGACCTACGACGGGCCGACAGAACCCAGTGTTTCTGGTCAGGTACAGTTGATTAATAACTTCGTCAATCAGGGTTATAACGCCATTATCGTTTCTGCGGTTTCGCCTGATGGCTTGTGTCCGGCACTGAAACGCGCCATGCAACGTGGTGTGAGAGTGCTGACCTGGGACTCTGATACTAAACCGGAGTGCCGCTCTTACTACATTAATCAGGGAACGCCCGCCCAGTTGGGAGGTATGTTGGTGGATATGGCGGCGCGTCAGGTGAATAAAGACAAAGCCAAAGTCGCGTTTTTCTACTCAAGCCCCACCGTTACGGACCAAAACCAGTGGGTGAAAGAAGCGAAAGCGAAAATCGCCAAAGAGCATCCAGGCTGGGAAATTGTCACTACGCAGTTTGGCTATAACGATGCCACTAAATCGTTACAAACCGCAGAAGGAATATTAAAAGCGTATAGCGATCTCGACGCCATTATCGCCCCCGATGCCAACGCCCTGCCCGCTGTCGCACAAGCCGCAGAAAACCTGAAAAATGACAAAGTTGCGATTGTCGGATTCAGTACGCCAAATGTGATGCGCCCGTATGTAGAGCGCGGCACGGTGAAAGAATTTGGCCTGTGGGATGTGGTTCAGCAAGGCAAAATTTCAGTTTATGTCGCGGATGCATTATTGAAAAAAGGATCAATGAAAACGGGCGACAAGCTGGATATTCAGGGCGTAGGTCAGGTGGAAGTCTCGCCAAACAGCGTTCAGGGCTATGACTACGAAGCGGATGGTAATGGCATCGTACTGTTACCGGAGCGCGTGATATTCAACAAAGAGAATATCGGCAAATACGATTTCTGATGTGCATTACTTAACCGGAGTACGTTATGGCAGATTTAGACGATATTAAAGATGGTAAAGATTTTCGTACCGATCAACCGCAACAAAATATCCCTTTTACCCTGAAAGGTTGCGGTGCACTGGATTGGGGAATGCAGTCACGCTTATCGCGGATATTTAATCCGAAAACGGGTAAAACCGTGATGCTGGCCTTTGATCATGGTTATTTTCAGGGGCCGACTACCGGACTTGAACGCATTGATATAAATATCGCCCCGCTGTATGAACATGCCGATGTATTAATGTGTACGCGCGGCATGTTGCGCAGCGTAGTCCCCCCGGCGACCAATAAGCCGGTGGTACTGCGGGCGTCTGGTGCGAACTCTATTCTGGCGGAATTAAGTAATGAAGCCGTGGCGTTATCGATGGATGACGCCGTGCGCCTGAACAGTTGCGCGGTGGCGGCGCAGGTTTATATCGGCAGCGAATATGAACATCAGTCGATCAAAAATATTATTCAGCTGGTCGATGCCGGAATGAAAGTGGGAATGCCGACCATGGCCGTGACAGGCGTGGGCAAAGATATGGTGCGCGATCAGCGCTATTTCTCGCTCGCGACTCGAATCGCCGCTGAAATGGGGGCGCAGATTATCAAAACTTATTATGTCGATAAAGGTTTTGAACGGATTGTTGCCGGATGTCCGGTACCCATTGTTATTGCTGGCGGTAAAAAGTTACCGGAGCGCGAGGCGCTGGAAATGTGCTGGCAGGCTATCGATCAGGGCGCTTCTGGTGTGGATATGGGGCGTAATATTTTCCAGTCTGACCATCCGGTGGCGATGATGAAAGCCGTACAGGCGGTGGTACACCATAACGAAACGGCTGATCGGGCATATGAACTCTATCTGAGTGAAAAACAGTAACTGCGGATTTAAGGAGAAGAATTATGCACGTCACACTGGTTGAAATTAACGTTCATGAAGACAAAGTTGACGAGTTTATCGAGGTCTTTCGCCAGAACCACCTGGGCTCGGTACAGGAAGAAGGCAATTTGCGCTTCGATGTCTTACAGGACCCGGAAGTGAATTCGCGCTTTTATATTTACGAAGCCTATAAAGATGAAGACGCAGTGGCGTTCCATAAAACCACGCCCCACTACAAAACCTGTGTCGCGAAACTGGAATCTTTAATGACCGGGCCGCGTAAAAAACGTCTGTTCAATGGGTTGATGCCGTGAGGCGAATTTATCAGTTTTATCTACACTAGGGGTAACGCGCTGACGGGAGTAAAAATATGTCTGACTGGAACCCCTCTTTATATCTGCACTTTGCCGCTGAACGATCGCGTCCGGCGGTGGAGCTGCTTGCTAGAGTGCCGCTGGAGAATATCGAATACGTTGCCGATCTTGGCTGTGGCCCAGGTAACAGCACCGCCCTGCTGCATCAACGTTGGCCTGCGGCCAAGATAACGGGCATCGACTCGTCTCCGGCGATGGTTGCCGAAGCGCGCAGTGCTTTGCCGGACTGCCAGTTTGTGGAAGCAGATATCCGCAATTGGCAACCGGAACAGACACTCGATCTGATTTTTGCTAATGCCTCACTGCAATGGCTGCCCGACCACTACGAATTGTTCCCTCATCTGGTTTCTTTACTTAATTCGCATGGTGTGTTGGCAGTACAGATGCCAGATAACTGGCTAGAGCCAACCCATGTGCTCATGCGCGAAGTCGCCTGGGAACAAAATTATCCGGATCGCGGGCGTGAGCCGCTGGCTGGCGTTCATGCTTACTACGATATTTTGAGCGAAGCCGGATGTGAGGTCGATATCTGGCGAACCACCTACTATCACCAGATGCCGTCGCACCAGGCGATTATCGATTGGGTGACCGCCACTGGATTACGTCCGTGGTTACAGGATCTGACCGAGAGCGAACAGCAGCATTTTCTTACGCGCTACCATCAGATGCTGGAAGAGCAGTATCCACTGCAAGAGAACGGAGAGATACTGCTGGCATTTCCGCGTCTGTTTATTGTTGCCCGGCGTACGGAGTAAATATTACGTCAGCTGGTAATGACGATCGGGAAGAATTTTTGCTGGAATTTCTGTTTCATCGTTCATCTGTAACAGGTCAATTTCAATAGCGTTGCAGATGGCATCCAGCGGTAAATCATTGTTTTCAGTACCGAAGGGATCTTCCAGTTCTTCCGCCAGACAATCCAGCGAAATAAAAGTGTAGGAAATCAGCACAGAGATAAAAGGCGTCATGTAATGCAGGTCCACGACCAGCGCGAACGGCAGCATGATACAAAACAGATAAACGGTACGATGCAAAATCAGGGTGTAGGCAAAGGGAATTGGCGTGTAGGCAATGCGCTCGCAGCCTGCCAGAACCGCTGAAATATCGTTAAGCCGATCGTTGAGGCTAATAAACAGGATATCTGAAAGCTGTCCATTGCGGCGCTGAACCGCCAACCATTCTCCCATTATTAACAAGATACGGTTAGCTGGAGAGTTCGAAGCCAGTACACGCTGAAGATCTTCAGTCTTGAGATAATGTGCCAGCACTTCCGCCTGTGGCTGTTTGCGTAATGTCATGCGTAAACAATGGGCGAAGGCAATTTGCAGCCGGGCAAACTCCCTTACACTTGCCGAATCCGGCAATGTCGTTTTTACCTCCCGCAGTAACGACCGTGAGGCAATCATCAACTGCCCCCAAAGTTTTCGCGCTTCAACGTAACGGGCGTACCCGGCATTATTACGAAAACCAAGAAAAATGGCGATGGCGACACCGAGAATGCTGAACGGTGCGAGGGTGAATTTGATGCCCAGATGCGTGTACCAGGGCAGCATGAAAATAACAGCGATAGAAAAGAGAAAATTGAGTAGTAAGCGCGAGGATATCTTGGATAATACTGAGCCATGCCAGACAAAAATACGGCGCAGCCAGTGTTGTTGTGGACGAACAATCATGGTTATCTTCAGGCGTGGAAAAGTCGCCCTATTAAACGTGATTACGATCACATTCTCAAGACGCTACGTACAAATTACCTACAAGCTTACAACATTAACAGATGCTGCATGTGGCACCTGTTAATGATAAAGGCATATAGGATGTTGTAACTAACATAGTGAAATGAGAAACCCGGTCGAAACCGGGTTCAGAGTATTAGCACAACGGGCGTACAGCTTCGCGCATCCCTTTTTCGAGAATCGCATCCAGGTCATTAGCCACCTGCTCGACCAGACCAGGCACTTGCGTCAGGTCCTGCTCCCAGTGGTCTTTTTCTGCCAACACAATCGCTACCAACTCTTGGGTGCCGATAACACGGTCACGATGCTGGCTCCAGAGTTGCTGATAACGTTCCAGCCAGTGTGCATCGTCCTGTACCGGATATGTTTCTCCGTTACGCTCACCGCGATAAAACGCAATCAATGCCGCTAATGCGAAAGTAAGGCGCGCCGGAAGTGTGCCGTTTGCCTTCTGCCCTGCCAGCAGCTGCGGCAGGATGCGTGTGCGGAACTTGGTCATACCGTTGAGCGCGATAGACAGCAGCTGATGCTTGATGTACGGGTTACGGAAACGTCCGGTGACTGCACTGGCGAAAGATTCCAGTTCATCACGAGGCAAATCCAGTACCGGAATAATTTCTTCGTAGATGGCTTTTTCAACGAATGCGCAAATTTCAGCATCGTTCATCGCTTCACCTACGGTATCCAGCCCTGCCTGGAACGCCACCGGCACCAGCGCGGTGTGCGCACCGTTGAGGATTGCCACTTTGCGTTCTTTGTACGGTTTAATATCGTCAACAATCAGCACGTTGAGCGGATATTTGTCCAGACGCAGTTCAGTCGCTAAGGATTTCGGCCCCTGAATCACAAACAGGTAAAAGTGTTCAGCGGTGTCGAGGAAACCATCGTGATAACCCAGTTCTTCTTCCAGTTTAGCCACTTCATCACGCGGATAGCCGGTAACGATACGGTCCACCAGCGTAGAACAGAAGCTGTTAGCCTGATCCAGCCATTGAATAAATGCTTCTGGCAGTGCCCACTCTTGCGCATAGCGCAGAACCAGTTCACGCAACGCGTCGCCATTGTAGTCGATCAACTCACACGGGATGATGATCCAACCTTTATCCAGCGCACCGTTGAAATGGCTAAAACGTTCGAACAGCAGACGGGTCAGTTTTGCCGGATAACTTACCGCCGGCGCGTCATCGAATTTATCGCCCGCATGGTAGCTGATACCCGCTTCGGTGGTGTTAGAGAAAACAAAGCGCATTTCCGGGTTGTGCGCCAGTTTCAGGAATTCATCGTATTCACTGTAGACGCTGATTTCACGATTAACCGAGCGAATCAGACGCGCGTCGCTGACCGCTTCACCCTTCTCATTCAGGCCACGTATAATGGTGGTGTACAGACCATCCTGTGTGCTCAGTGACGGTGGGAATGAAGTTTCAATCGGACGAACAACGACCACGCCAGAATTCAGATCGGTGTGCTCATTCAGGAGATCGATTTGCCAGTCAACAAAGGCGCGCAGGAAGTTACCTTCACCAAACTGAATGATACGTTCTGGATACTGTGCACCGGGAAAATCGCGACGATTTAGTGTTTTCACAATGGGTTCCCTTCTGATTAGTCATACAACCTGTTTGAATTGGTACGACAGGTTAGCAAACTTTAATACGCCGAACCCCTGTTTTGATCAACTCCTGATGATTAATGAGCAGTTTTATGAGAAAAGTGTGGCGCGGATCATGGTTTAATCGAGGAACTACGCCTTTTATTCGCTCAATAAAGTGGTAGAACACATTCCGTTTAAATCGCTGTGAATGAATAAAGATGTCAGACAACTTCCTCACCGTAACGCATAGTGCTGGTACGGTTGCGCCCATCTTTCTTCGAGCGATACAGACATGTATCGGCTTCGACCATCAATTTATTAAAGTCATCGGTCAGCGTTCGGTACGATGCGCAACCACTACCGACGCCAATACTTACCGTGAGATAAAGCGTTTTTTGTTGCCAGGTGAACGGTTGCAGTTCAACGCCTTTACGGATTTTTTCCGCCATTAGCAGACCATCGACAGGATTCACCGACGGCACTGCAACAGCAAATTCTTCGCCGCCCATTCGCGCCACCAGCCCCTTATCACCGACAATCTTCTGAATATGCTGGGCAAACACGCTTAACACTTTATCGCCACATTCATGTCCATAGTTATCGTTAATGCTTTTGAAATAGTCGATATCAAGCAGCATGACAGTCAGATGTTGTGTCTGTTTCAGCGATGGACTTTTCAGCGCCTCATAAAGACCGGACCGTGAGTAAACCTGAGTCAGAAAATCAAAGTCGGCTCGCAGCGCAACTTGCTTCATTAGCGAATTGATCGCTGCCACGCTAAAAGAAACCATAATTGGGCATATCGCCATCGTGGCAATACCGAGACGTGCGGAGAACATTTGCGGAATGGAGAACGGCGAACCGACCGAGATATCAATCACTGAATTTGCCACCAGTACGATTTCCACCGCACCGGTGACAAAGGTCAACAGACATGTTACCTGCGGCGTATAGCGCACTGCACACCAGATTAATGCAGGCAGCGGGAACGCCAGACTCCCCGCTCCGCCAATGACTACCGAGGCAATAACCGACACAATAAGCGCGATAGCGGGCATCATCTGTTCTGCTTTAAAGCGCGGCAGCACTCCAGGAATTGCCAACGTCAGCATACAAGGCACGATCAACACGCCCGTTGAGAATTGCTCACTGAACCAGTCCGCAAGCAAAGGCCAGAAATCCAGACTATCAATACTGACCGAACCGATCGCCCCGACAATAGCGCATAATAATGCGGCAATCAGACAGTAATTAAATAGCCGTAAGGCACTTACTGGCTCGTACTTATTTTTCCCCAGACGCTTATCCCGCGCGACCAGTAAGGCGACGGTAACAATAAACATCATATTGGAGAAATTGATAGCCAGTGAAACCAGCCCCCATTCGGTGGTTATGGCATCATAAACCAGCATTGCCACATAACTGATCGCATAGTAATGCAGTCGATTAAGCCAGACATAGCGGGCAAACACCCCCGCCATTACGCCATTCAGCGGCCAGAAAAGAGAAAGTTCGTGAACCAGCCGTAACTCTGCACCAATAAAATAGAACAGCGTGGTTAGCGCAAAAATAGCGATGCTATTACGTAGCAGATGACCTTCCTGGAACAAACGGAAAGTTGAAATGGGCTGTACATGCATTAATTATCTGTCCATACAATTGCTGATGGCAATTATCTCAACGTAATAAGTAAATTCTCATAAAGGATAGCATGTTCGCTGACAGCGGCGGCAAATAAAGATATCCTGGGAATGCTATTTTATCGTTTTCCGCAATTATCATGGCTGATTCATCTGTATAACCAACCAGTGATAGATTACCGCCACGATATAACGTTGTTGTTCCTCGCTTAACGAAACACCCTGCGGAATGTTATGCCACTTAGCCAGACAACCGCGACAACAGGTTGCAGTGGCGTGCTGAGCGATAAACACCGGATGCCCGCGCATGGGGGTTTGCTTACCGTCGTTAGCCGGTAATGCCGGAGCAAGACGTTTAGCGACAAAATCCGCCGCATGTTGTTCGATGACTGGCGCGCCTTTCTCCAGACAATACTGACGCTCTTTCACCCCCAAACGAAAGCGAGAGCGAAATTTTGAACGGGATAAACGCGCGAAGAGTGGATCGAGAGACTGCATTAATAAACCGAACGCCCTAACTGTTTCGTTAATTGTTCAAGAACGGCAATGCCCGCAAGCGAGTTACCAGCATCATCCAGTTCCGGACTCCAGACTGCGATGGCCATTTCATGCGGAACAATCGCCACAATACCGCCACCAACGCCAGATTTCGCTGGTAGTCCCACCCGCCAGGCAAACTCCCCCGCGTTCTGGTACATACCACTGGTCGCCATCAGCGCATTAATTTGCCGCGCCTGCATTGGCGTCACCACAGGTTCATCAATATGAATAGCTTTCCCCTGATTAGCCAGAAAGACAAACGTCCGGGCCAGCTCTACACAGCTCATTTTCAGAGCGCAGTAATGAAAGTAGTTTTGCAGAACGGTTGTCACATCATGATGGAAATTGCCAAACGACTTCATCAGCCAGGCGATAGCCGCATTTCGCGCGGAATGTTCAAATTCGGAACGCGCTACCACCGTATCGTATGAAATATCAGACACACCGCTTAAGCCGCGCACGACTTCCAGCATACGTTGCCGAGGAGCGCTTAATCGCCCTTGCAACATATCGCAGACCACCAGCGCACCGGCATTAATAAACGGATTACGCGGAATACCCTGCTCCATTTCCAGTTGCACTAAAGAATTGAACGGTGATCCAGACGGATCTTTGCCGACGCGTTGCCAGATTTCCTCTTCGGAGTAATGACGCATGGCGACAACGAGACTCAGCACTTTGGAAATAGACTGAATGGAAAAACGTTCTTGTGCATCTCCGGCCTGAAAAAGCTGTCCGTCAACTGTACAGATAGCAATGCCCAGCCGGGAACCGTCTACCGTAGCCAGCGCCGGAATATAATCCGCGACTTTACCCTGACCAATGAGCGGCCGCACTTGCCGCAAGATGTTTTCTAAAATTGCATTATCCATGGCGACTGCCACTTTCTACTCCTGGACCGCAGGTCTGAAAAGACCTGCGAGTATATCAGAGCTGAATATGTAGCGTCAGATCCGGTCTTTCCACACCGTCTGGATATTACAGAATTCGTGTAAGCCGAAATGGGAAAGCTCACGACCAAAGCCACTCTTCTTCACGCCACCAAAGGCGACTCGCGCGTCGCTGGCACAATAACCATTGATAAACACCCCACCGCATTCCAGACGTGCCGCCATCTGTCTGGCCTGTGTTTCGTCGGTGGTGAAAATGGTCGCTGAAAGGCCGAACTCACTATCATTAGCCAGTTCCAGCGCATGTTCTGCATCTTTCGCAATGGTGATTGCCGCAACGGGGCCAAACATTTCTTCCCGAAACGCGGTCATTTCTGGGGTAACATTCGCCAGAACCGTTGGCGGATAGTAGTTACCTGCCCCAGCCATCTTTTCCCCGCCCAGTAACAAACGCGCACCCTGCGCCAGGGTTTTCTCCACCTGATGATGCAGCTCATCACGTAAATCAAAACGAGCCATTGGTCCGAGAGTGTTCTCTTCGTCACGGGGATCGCCCATTTTCAAGGCTGCCGCAGCTGCCACAAAACGTTCGGTAAATGCCGAAGCAATTCCCTCTTCGATAATAAAGCGTTTTGCAGCTGCACAAACCTGTCCGGTATTCTGATAACGTCCGGCTACCGCCGCTTTAACCGCCAGTTCCAGATCGGCATCGTTAAGCACAATAAATGGATCCGAACCGCCCAGTTCCAGTACGCATTTTTTCAGTGCCGCTCCAGCCTGTGCGCCAATAGCCGCTCCCGCACGAACACTTCCGGTCACCGTGACAGCAGCAATGCGCGAGTCTTTAATCATCTGACTGACGCCGTCGTTGTCGGCATTCAGCCAGCCATATACGCCTTGTGGGATACCCGCATCTTTAAACACCTGGGCAATGAGCTGTGCACAGCCCATCACATTCGGCGCATGTTTAAGTAAGTAGCCGTTACCTGCAAGAATGATGGGAACCGCGCCACGCATCACCTGCCATAACGGAAAATTCCACGGCATAATCGCCAGAATTGTCCCCAACGGTCGATACTCAATAACTGCCTGCTGATTTTCCACCAGCGTAGGTTCCGCCTTCAGCATTGCCGGACCATGTTCTGCATACCAGTCACACAAATTCGCCGATTTCGCCACTTCAGCGCGCGCCTGGTTGATTGGTTTGCCCATTTCACGGGTGATCATTTGCGCCATTTCTTCGCTACGGACACGCAGAGCCTTACCGATATCACGCAGTTTTTCAGCACGATAATCTATATTTGTCTCGCGCCAGTCGCGAAAGCCAGCTGCCGCCAGCTGTAGTGCGTTTTCGATATCGTCAGCGCCAGCCCACGGCAGCACAGAAAGTTGTTCACCGGTGGCAGGATTTATCGAAATTGCATGAGTTTCCGGAGTAATGGTCATCGGGGTATCTCCTTTATGAGTCATTGTATGAAGATACGCAGATTTACTCTTGCTTTAAAATGAATAATATTAAGCCACTTATTCACGAATCGAGAATATTATGGATCTGACCCAACTGGAGATGTTCAACGCGGTTGCCGAAGCTGGCAGCATAACCCAGGCTGCAGCAAAAGTGCATCGCGTGCCGTCGAATCTCACTACCCGTCTACGCCAGCTGGAAACAGAACTGGGGGTTGATCTGTTTATTCGCGAGAATCAGCGTTTACGTCTCTCTCCTGCCGGGCATAACTTTTTACGCTATAGCCAACAAATTCTCGCGTTAGTGGATGAAGCGCGGAGCGTTGTCGCTGGCAATGAGCCGCAAGGTTTATTTTCTCTTGGTTCGCTGGAAAGCACCGCAGCAGTTCGCATTCCGGCCACGCTGGCGGAATTCAACCGTCGTTATCCCAAAATTCAGTTTTCACTTTCCACCGGCCCTTCCGGCACTATGCTGGAAGGGGTGCTGGAGGGAAAACTGAATGCGGCGTTTATTGATGGGCCCATTAACCATACTGCCATTGACGGGATACCGGTGTACCGCGAGGAGTTGATGATTGTCACGCCACAAGGACATGCGCCAGTAACCCGTGCCAGTCAGGTTAATGGCAGTAACATTTATGCCTTCCGCGCCAATTGTTCGTATCGTCGCCACTTCGAGAGCTGGTTTCATGCTGACGGTGCCGCTCCGGGAACTATCCATGAGATGGAGTCTTATCACGGAATGTTGGCCTGTGTGGTCGCAGGAGCTGGCATTGCGCTTATTCCACGCTCTATGCTGGAAAGTATGCCGGGGCATCACCAGGTTGAGGCGTGGCCGTTAGCTGAGCAATGGCGTTGGTTAACAACATGGCTGGTCTGGCGTCGCGGTGCAAAAACGCGTCCGCTTGAGGCATTTATTCAACTACTGGATGTGTCTGACTCGGCAAAACAGAGTTAGCAATGAGCTATTTTTGATAGTTCTTGCGGCTAATATGCTCTATATAGTGATGTTCCGATGACTTATGACTATATGGGGCAAATATGGTTACGCCAGTAAGCATCAGCAATTACATATCTCTTCCTGAAGATTTTCCCGTACGTAATATTGCACCTCAGGTAAAAGAAGTTTTAAAGGATTTTATTGATGCACTCAGTACCATAATATGTAATGAAGAGTGGCGCACGTCTTTAAACATCAACTCAGCTACAAAAAAGATATTTAATAACCTTGACAACTTATCATATATTCAGAGGACTTCTTTTCGGGGTAACGACACGCTATACAATGAAAAGGTTCAGTTTAAACTCACTTATCCCGCCAGGAATGGAAGGCACAAAGAAAATATTGAATTCCAGGTAGTAATAAATTTAAGTCCTATTTATTTAGATAATTTCCGCCATGATGGGGAAATTAATATTTTTTGCGCTCCTAACCCAAAACCTGTCACTATGGGGCGCGTATTTCAGACCGGCGTCGAGCGTGTACTCTTTCTGTTTCTGAATGACTTTATTGAACAATTCCCAATGATCAACCCTGGCGTTCCCATCAAAAGAGCGCATACACCACATATTGAACCCCTGCATCCGGATCACCATACCGCTGCAGATTACTTACGCCAGTTTGATTTGCTTGTCCTGAATTTTATCACCCGCGGTAATTTTGTCATACTCCCCCGATTATGGAATAACTCTGAAGTTCACAGATGGTTCGTCAATAAAGAGCCTAACTTGATCACCGCCATTCTTGACATAAAGGACAGCGAATTAAAAGAGGATTTATTGCAAAGCCTGATGGATTCATTAGGTTCTAACAAACATGTACTACCCGAAGTCTGTATCTGCTTTTTATCCCTTTTAGCAGAACAAGAATCTCCTCATTTTCAGGAGTTGTTTTTATTTTTCGCCAATATGTTGTTGCATTATCACCAATTTATGAATCCCAATGAAAGTGATTTGAATGACGTGTTGATGCCAGCATCATTAAGTGATGATAAAATTATCAAACATATGGCGCGCAGGACCCTCAAACTTTTTGTAAAAAATGAAACGCCGCCAAAAGTTACTCACAAAGACCTGGTGAAAAACAGGCCTCGCTCCCCTGTCAGATCACCTATACCCGCAACCGCCAAAACGCCAGACCTCCCTGAACGTCATTAAACCGTGATGTTACCGACTCTCTGACGCGGAACAGAATCAGCGTCAGAGAAACGGAAAACGCGATCCAGATCACAAATGCATTGTATTCACATCATTAACCGTTTTAAGATCATTTCATCACTTTTTCGCAACTCACCCGATAATCTGTTATGACAACAAACACTGTTTCCCGCAAAGTGGCGTGGCTACGGGTCGTTACGCTGGCAGTCGCCGCCTTCATCTTCAACACCACCGAATTTGTCCCTGTTGGCCTGCTCTCTGACATTGCGCAAAGTTTTCACATGCAAACCGCTCAGGTCGGCATCATGTTGACGATTTATGCATGGGTAGTGGCGCTAATGTCATTGCCTTTTATGTTAATGACCAGTCAGGTTGAACGGCGCAAATTACTGATCTGCCTGTTTGTGGTGTTTATTGCCAGCCACGTACTGTCGTTTTTGTCGTGGAGCTTTACCGTTCTGGTGATCAGTCGCATTGGTGTGGCTTTTGCACATGCGATTTTCTGGTCGATTACGGCGTCTCTGGCGATCCGTATGGCTCCGGCCGGGAAGCGAGCGCAGGCATTGAGTTTAATTGCCACCGGTACAGCACTGGCAATGGTATTAGGTTTACCTCTCGGGCGCATTGTGGGGCAGTATTTTGGCTGGCGAATGACCTTCTTCGCGATTGGTATCGGGGCGTTTATTACCCTTTTGTGCCTGATTAAGTTACTTCCCTTACTGCCCAGTGAGCATTCCGGTTCGCTGAAAAGCCTACCGCTATTATTCCGCCGCCCGGCATTGATGAGCATTTATTTGTTAACTGTGGTGGTTGTCACCGCCCATTACACGGCATACAGCTATATCGAGCCTTTTGTGCAAAACATTGCGGGATTCAGCGCCAACTTTGCCACGGCATTACTGTTATTACTCGGTGGTGCGGGCATTATTGGCAGCGTGATTTTCGGTAAACTGGGTAATCAGTATGCGTCTGCGTTGGTAAGTACGGCGATTGCGCTGTTGCTGGTGTGCCTGGCACTGCTGCTACCTGCGGCGAACAGTGAAATACACCTCGGGGTGCTGAGTATTTTCTGGGGGATAGCGATGATGATCATCGGGCTTGGTATGCAGGTTAAAGTGCTGGCGCTGGCACCAGATGCTACCGACGTCGCGATGGCGCTATTCTCTGGGATATTTAATATTGGAATCGGCGCGGGTGCGTTGGTAGGTAATCAGGTCAGTCTGCACTGGTCAATGTCGATGATTGGTTATGTGGGCGCGGTGCCTGCTTTTGCCGCGTTAATATGGTCAATCATCATTTTCCGCCGCTGGCCAGTGACACTCGAAGAACAGACGCAATAGTTGAAAGGCCCATTCGGGCCTTTTTTAGTGGTACGTTTTAATGATTTCCAGGATGCCGTTAATAATAAACTGCACCCCCATACATACCAGCAGGAATCCCATCAGACGGGAGATCGCTTCAATGCCCCCCTTACCCACCAGCCGCATAATTGCGCCAGAGCTGCGTAGACTTCCCCACAAAATAACCGCCACCAGGAAAAAGATCAGCGGCGGCGCAACCATCAGTACCCAATCAGCAAAGGTTGAACTCTGACGCACTGTGGACGCCGAGCTAATAATCATCGCTATGGTTCCCGGACCGGCGGTACTTGGCATTGCCAGTGGTACAAAAGCAATATTGGCGCTGGGTTCATCTTCCAGCTCTTCCGACTTGCTTTTCGCTTCCGGTGAATCAATTGCTTTCTGTTGCGGAAAGAGCATTCGAAAACCGATAAACGCGACGATTAAGCCGCCTGCAATTCGCAGACCGGGAATCGAAATGCCAAATGTATCCATCACCAGTTGCCCGGCGTAATACGCCACCATCATGATGGCAAAGACGTACACCGAGGCCATCAACGACTGACGATTACGTTCGGCACTGTTCATGTTGCCTGCCAGGCCAAGAAATAACGCGACAGTTGTTAATGGGTTAGCTAACGGTAGTAACACCACCAGCCCCAGGCCAATTGCTTTAAATAAATCTAACATTGGTGGTTGTTATCCTGTGTATCTGGGTTATCAGCGAAAAGTATAAGGGGTAAACAACGATAAAGTGTCACTCTTTAGCTAGCCTTGCATCGCACTGACCAAAACTTGAACCGATTTAGCAAAACGTGGCATCGGTCAATTCATTCATTTGACTTATACTTGCCTGGGCAATATTATCCCCTACAACTAATTACTTGCCAGGGCAACTAATGTGAAAAGTACCAGCGATCTGTTCAATGAAATTATTCCATTGGGTCGCTTAATCCATATGGTTAATCAGAAGAAAGATCGCCTGCTTAACGAGTATCTGTCTCCGCTGGATATTACCGCGGCACAGTTTAAGGTGCTCTGCTCTATCCGCTGCGCGGCGTGTATTACTCCGGTTGAACTGAAAAAAGTGTTATCGGTCGACCTGGGGGCGCTGACCCGTATGCTGGATCGCCTGGTCTGTAAAGGCTGGGTGGAAAGGTTGCCGAACCCGAATGACAAGCGCGGCGTACTGGTAAAACTTACCACCAGCGGCGCGGCAATATGTGAACAATGCCATCAATTAGTTGGCCAGGACCTGCATCAAGAATTAACAAAAAACCTGACGGCGGACGAAGTGGCAACACTTGAGCATTTGCTTAAGAAAGTCCTGCCGTAAACAAAAAAAGAGGTATGACGATGTCCAGACGCAATACTGACGCTATTACCATTCATAGCATTTTGGACTGGATCGAGGACAACCTGGAATCGCCTCTGTCACTGGAGAAAGTGTCAGAGCGTTCGGGTTACTCCAAATGGCACCTGCAACGGATGTTTAAAAAAGAAACCGGTCATTCATTAGGCCAATACATCCGCAGCCGTAAGATGACGGAAATCGCGCAAAAGCTGAAGGAAAGTAACGAGCCGATACTCTATCTGGCAGAACGATATGGCTTCGAGTCGCAACAAACTCTGACCCGAACCTTCAAAAATTACTTTGATGTTCCGCCACATAAATACCGGATGACCAATATGCAGGGCGAATCGCGCTTTTTACATCCATTAAATCATTACAACAGCTAGTTGATAACGTGACAACGTCACTGAGGCAATCATGAAACCACTTTTATCCGCAATAGCAGCTGCGCTTATTCTCTTTTCCACGCAGGGCATTGCGGAACAAACCACGCAGCCGGTTGTTACTTCCTGTGCCAATGTCGTGGTTGTTCCCCCATCGCAGGAACAACCACCGTTTGATTTAAATCACATGGGTACTGGCAGTGATAAGTCGGATGCGCTCGGCGTGCCCTATTATAATCAACACGCTATGTAGTTTGTTCTGGCCCCGACATATCGGGGCTTATTAACTTCCCACTTTTACCGCTTTACGCCACCGCAAGCCAAATACATTGATATACAGCCCGGTCATAATGAGCACCGCACCGAAAAATTGTAGACCCGTTAAGCGTTCATCCAACAATAGTGCCGCACTTGCCAGTCCTACTACGGGCACCAGTAACGATAACGGTGCAACCCGCCAGGTTTCATAGCGTCCCAGTAACGTCCCCCAGATCCCATAACCAACAATTGTCGCCACAAACGCCAGATACATCAGAGACAAGATGGTGGTCATATCGATAGTGACCAGACTGTGAATCATGGTTGCGGAACCATCGAGAATCAGCGAGGCAACAAAGAAGGGAATGATTGGGATTAATGCGCTCCAGATTACCAGCGACATCACCGCCGGGCGCGTTGAGTGCGACATGATCTTTTTATTGAAGATATTGCCACACGCCCAACTAAATGCTGCCGCCAGGGTCAACATAAAGCCGAGCATCGCCACATGCTGACCGTTCAGACTATCTTCGATTAACACAAGTACGCCAAAAATCGCTAAGGCGATCCCCGCCAATTGTTTGCCATGCAGTCGCTCACCGAAAGTAAACGCGCCAAGCACGATAGTAAAAAACGCCTGTGCCTGTAACACCAGCGAAGCCAGTCCAGCAGGCATACCGAAGTTAATGGCACAAAAAAGAAAAGCAAACTGCGCAAAACTGATGGTTAATCCATACCCCAGCAGCAAATTCAGTGGTACTTTCGGTCGTGCGACAAAAAAGATAGCCGGAAAAGCAACCAGCATAAAGCGCAAACCGGCCAACATCAGCGGTGGCATGTTATGAAGCCCCACTTTGATGACCACAAAATTTAGCCCCCATACGACCACTACCAGTAGCGCCAACACCCCATCTTTTCGCGACATTCTACCGCCTCTGAATTTCATCTTTTGTAAGCAATCAACTTAGCTGAATTTACTTTTCTTTAACAGTTGATTCGTTAGTCACCGATTACGACGGCATTAATGCGCAAATAAGTCGCTATACTTCGGATTTTTGCCATGCTATTTCTTTACATCTCTAAAACAAAACATAACGAAACGCACTGCCGGACAGACAAATGAACTTATCCCTACGACGCTCTACCAGCGCCCTTCTTGCCTCGTCGTTGTTATTAACCATCGGACGCGGCGCTACGCTGCCGTTTATGACCATTTACTTGAGTCGCCAGTACAGCCTGAGTGTCGATCTAATCGGTTATGCGATGACAATTGCGCTCACTATTGGCGTCGTTTTTAGCCTCGGTTTTGGTATCCTGGCGGATAAGTTCGACAAGAAACGCTATATGTTACTGGCAATTACCGCCTTCGCCAGCGGTTTTATTGCCATTCCTTTAGTGAATAACGTGACGCTGGTGGTGCTCTTTTTTGCCCTTATTAACTGCGCCTATTCCGTTTTTGCTACCGTGTTGAAAGCCTGGTTTGCCGACAATCTTTCCTCCACCAGCAAAACGAAAATCTTCTCAATCAACTACACCATGCTCAACATTGGCTGGACCATCGGTCCGCCGCTCGGCACGCTGTTGGTGATGCAGAGCATCAATCTGCCCTTTTGGCTGGCAGCTATCTGTTCCGCGTTTCCCATGCTTTTCATTCAAATTTGGGTAAAGCGCAGCGAGAAAATCATCGCCACGGAAACAGGCAGTGTCTGGTCGCCGAAAGTTTTATTACAAGATAAAGCACTGTTGTGGTTTACCTGCTCTGGTTTTCTGGCTTCTTTTGTTAGCGGCGCATTTGCTTCATGCATTTCACAATATGTGATGGTGATTGCTGATGGGGATTTTGCCGAAAAGGTGGTCGCGGTTGTTCTTCCGGTGAATGCTGCCATGGTGGTTACGTTGCAATATTCCGTGGGCCGCCGCCTTAACCCGGCTAACATCCGCGCGCTGATGACAGCAGGCACCCTCTGTTTCGTCATTGGGCTGGTCGGTTTTATTTTTTCCGGCAACAGCCTGCTATTGTGGGGTATGTCAGCTGCGGTATTTACTGTCGGTGAAATCATTTATGCGCCGGGCGAGTATATGTTGATTGACCATATTGCACCGCCAGGAATGAAAGCCAGCTATTTTTCCGCCCAGTCTTTAGGCTGGCTTGGTGCCGCGATTAACCCATTAGTGAGTGGCATAGTGCTTACCAGTCTGCCGCCTTTCTCGCTGTTTATCATCTTAGCGTTGGTGATCATTGCTGCGTGGGTGCTGATGTTAAAAGGAATTCGTGCAAGACCGTGGGGGCAGCCCGCGCTTTGTTGATTTAAGTCGAACACAATAAAAATTTAATTCAGCCTTCGTTTAGGTTACCTCTGCTAATATCTTTCTCATTGAGATGAAAATTAAGGTAAGCGAGGAAACACACCACACCATAAACGGAGGCAAATAATGCTGGGTAATATGAATGTTTTTATGGCCGTACTGGGAATAATTTTATTTTCTGGTTTTCTGGCCGCGTATTTCAGCCACAAATGGGATGACTAATGAACGGAGATAATCCCTCACCTAACCGGCCCCTTGTTACAGTTGTGTACAAGGGGCCTGATTTTTATGACGGCGAAAAAAAACCGCCAGTAAACCGGCGGTGAATGCTTGCATGGATAGATTTGTGTTTTGCTTTTACGCTAACAGGCATTTTCCTGCACTGATAACGGATCGTTGACACAGTAGCATCAGTTTTCTCAATGAATGTTAAACGGAGCTTAAACTCGGTTAATCACGTTTTGTTCGTCAATAAACATACAGCGATTTCTTCCGGTTTGCTTACCCTCATACATTGCCCGGTCCGCTCTTCCAATGACCACATCCAGAGGCTCTTCAGGAAATGCGCGACTCACACCTGCAGTCACGGTAATGTTGATATGCCCTTCAGAATGTGTGATGGCATGGTTATCGACTAACTGGCAAATTCTGATACCTGCACGACATGCTTCTTCATCATTAGCCGCTTTGACAATAATGATAAATTCTTCGCCACCGTAGCGATAAACCGTTTCGTAATCGCGCGTCCAACTGGCTAAGTAAGTTGCCAGGGTGCGTAATACTACATCGCCGATTAAATGCCCGTAGGTATCATTAACCAATTTAAATCGGTCAATATCCAACAACATTAAATAAAGATTCAGAGGCTCAGCGTTGCGTAACTGATGATCAAAGGATTCATCAAGAACCCGACGACCCGGCAATCCCGTCAAAACATCCATATTGCTACGGATCGTCAGCAAATAAATTTTGTAATCGGTTAATGCCGCAGTAAAAGAAAGCAACCCTTCCTGAAAGGCGTCGAAATGCGCGTCCTGCCAGTGATTTTCAACAATAGCCAGCATTAATTCCCGACCACAGTTATGCATATGTTGATGGGCAGAATCCATTAGCCGAACGTAAGGTAATTCATCGTTATCGAGTGGTCCCAGATGATCAATCCACCGACCAAACTGGCACAGTCCATAAGAATGGTTATCCGTTATTTCTGGCTTACTGGCATCTCTCGCGACTACGCTGTGAAACATACTTACCAGCCACTGGTAGTGGGCATCGATAGCCTTATTGAGATTTAACAAGATGGCATCAATTTCCGTTGTCTTCTTGATCATTGCCACTCCTTTTTCACAGTTCCTTGTGCGCGCTATTCTAACGAGAGAAAAGCAAAATTACGTCAATATTTTCATAGAAATCCGAAGTTATGAGTCATCTCTGAGATAACATTGTGATTTGAAACAAAATCAGCAGATAAAAAAGTGTTTAATTCTGTAAATTAAGCCTGCATTATCGCAATTAAAAGGATGACAAATAGCATAACCCAATACCCTAATGGCCCAGTAGTTCAGGCCATCAGGCTAATTTATTTTTATTTCTGCAAATGAGTGACCCGAACGACGGCCGGAGCGCTTTTCTTATCCAGACTTCCGCTAATGTTGATCAGCTGGTCCGGCTGAACTTCTCGTCCATCAAAGACTGCCGCAGGAATAACAACATTAATTTCACCGCTCTTATCGCGAAAAACGTAACGGTCCTCTCCTTTGTGAGAAATCAAATTACCGCGTAGTGAAACCGAAGCGCCATCGTGCATTTTTTTTGCGAAATCAACGGTCATTTTTTTTGCATCATCGGTTCCGCGATAGCCATCTTCTATTGCATGAGGCGGCGGTGGCGCTGCATCCTGTTTTAATCCGCCCTGGTCATCTGCCAACGCATAAGGCATGACAAGAAAACTTGCTAATACAATGGCCTGAAATTTCATACTGACTCCTTAATTGCGTTTGGTTTGACTTATTAAGTCTGGTTGCTATTTTTATAATTGACAAATAAGAATACTGCCAATTGTTATAAGGCATTTAAAATCAGGCAACTAGCTGTCAAATATTCAGAGAATTTTACTCACTAAAGTAAGAAGAAGATTAAAGAGTCTTAAACATATTTCAGAACAATCAGATTTATAAATTTGAAAATTATTATAACGGAAGGGTATACAAAAAAAGTAATTTTGCTGGCGACTGCGAAACGGCATTCGCATTAGCGGTGAAGTTTGCCCTCACCCAGCTGCTGCAATTACTGCTATAACGAGGCTGGTCTGGCGATAAATCCAGGCCAGCCATTGGTGGTGTTTATACGTTCAAGCCACGATGTTGCAGCATCGGCATAATCTGAGGTGCCTTACCGCGCCATTGTCGATACAGGCGTTCCAGATCTTCGCTGTTACCTCTGGAAAGAATCGCCTCGCGAAAACGCCGCCCATTTTCACGCGTTAATCCGCCCTGCTCAACAAACCACTGGTAACCATCATCGGCCAACATTTGCGTCCACAGATAAGCGTAATAACCTGCGGCATATCCGCCACCAAAAATATGGGCGAAATAACTGCTGCGATAGCGTGGCGGTATAGCAGGAAGATCCATATTTTCCGCCACCAGCGCCCGCAATTCGAAATCATCGACATCCTGCATTGCTTCGTTTTCTTCCAGGCAATGCCAGCGCATATCGAGAAGTGCGGCGCTAAGCAGTTCGCTCATCTCATACCCTTTATTGAACAGGCTGGCATTACGCATTTTCTGTTGCAGTTCATCAGGCATTGCTGCCCCGCTCTGATAATGCCGGGCGTAGCGAGCGAATACCTGCGGATGCGTTGCCCAGTGTTCGTTGATTTGCGACGGAAATTCGACAAAATCACGCGGCGTGTTGGTGCCGGAAAGCGTGGCATAACGCTGGCGGGCAAAGAGGCCGTGTAGCGTATGACCAAATTCATGGAATAAGGTTATGACATCATCCCAGAGTAACAACGCAGGCTCACCGGCAGCGGGTTTCTGATAATTGCAGACGTTATAAATTACCGGATGCGTTTCATTCAGCGTTGATTGCTCAACAAAATTGCCCATCCATGCACCGCCGCTTTTTGAATCACGGGCGAAGAAATCACCGTAAAATAACGCCAGCCCCACGCCATTATGATCAAAAATTTCCCATACACGAACGTCAGGATGGTAGACAGGAATATCAAAACGTTCGACAAACTTAATACCGAAGAGCTGATTCGCAGTCCAGAATACGCCTTCATTCAACACCGTGTTTAATTCGAAATAAGGCTTGAGCTGCGCTTCATCGAGATCGAATTTCTCACGTCTTACCTGCTCGGCATAAAATGCCCAGTCCCACGGCTGCGCGCTAAACCCGCCCTGCAGCTTATCGATAACCGCCTGTATGGAGGCTAATTCATCGCTCGCACGTTGACGCGCCGCTGGAACAATTTCCCGCATAAAGTTGAGTGCTGCTTCTGGCGTTTTTGCCATCTGATCGGCGATTTTCCATGCGGCATAATGAGGGAAACCAAGCAGTTTTGCCTGCTGCGCGCGGATCTCCACCAGACGTTGAATGATAGCGCGGGTATCATTGGCATCATTTTTTTCCGCTCGCGTCCAGCCCGCAGTGAACAGTTTTTCACGCGTCGCACGATCGCGCATTTCGGCAAGCGCCGGTTGTTGGGTGGTATTCAGCAGCGGAATCAGCCATTTGTTATCCAGACCTTTCTCGCGAGCCGCCTCTGCCGCCAGCGCAATCTCTTGCTCACTTATTCCTGCCAGCTGCGCGATATCGTTCACAACCAGACCGCCGGATTTATTTGCTGCCAGTAACCGCTGGTTAAACTGGCTGGTCAGGGTCGCAGCTTCTGTATTCAGTACTTTTAATTTTGCTTTATCAGCTTGCGCAAGTTTGGCTCCGGCAAGGACAAAACGTTGATGAATGACCTCCACCAGGCGGATGGATTCACTATCAAGCCCCAGGGATTCTCGGCGCTGCCAGACAGCATCTACCCGCGCGAATAACTCACCGTTCAGATAGATATCATTAGCCAGTTCCGCCAGTTCAGCGGAAAACTGTTCATCAAGACGCTGTAATTCATCATTGGTATGCGCCGCAGTCATCGCAAAAAAGACGCTGGTAACGCGGGTAAGTAATTCTCCGCTTTGTTCCAGTGCCAGAATAGTATTGTTGAAATCAGGCGTTTGCGGGTTAAGCGCGATGGCAGTAATTTCTGCCCGCTTTTGCAGCATTCCCTCATCGAATGCCGGGCGATAGTGATGATTGGAAATTTGATCAAAATGGGGAGCCAGATACGGCAGTGTGCTTTGCACAAGGAAAGGATTCATTGTTGTCATTTTCTTCTCCTGAACGCGAGGTGTTCCATAGCGTAGGCTTACTGATAACGGAGTGCAATCTTGCAAACCAGTATTACCCGCTCTTAAGCATCACGTGCTATGTTATTGACACACAAAAGCGTTGAGGAACAGTGAGATGATCGTTTTAGTAACTGGAGCAACGGCAGGTTTTGGTGAATGCATTACTCGTCGTTTTATTCAACAAGGGCATAAAGTTATCGCCACTGGCCGTCGCCAGGAGCGGTTGCAGGAGTTAAAAGACGAACTGGGAGATAATCTGTATATCGCCCAACTGGACGTTCGCAACCGCGCCGCTATTGAAGAGATGCTGGCATCGCTTCCTGCCGAGTGGTGCAATATTGATATCCTGGTAAATAATGCCGGTCTGGCGTTGGGCATGGAGCCTGCGCATAAAGCCAGCGTTGAAGACTGGGAAACGATGATTGATACCAACAACAAAGGCCTGGTATATATGACGCGCGCCGTCTTACCGGGTATGGTTGAACGTAATCATGGTCATATTATTAACATTGGCTCAACGGCAGGCAGCTGGCCGTATGCCGGTGGTAACGTTTACGGTGCGACGAAAGCGTTTGTTCGTCAGTTTAGCCTGAATCTGCGTACGGACCTGCATGGTACGGCGGTGCGCGTCACCGACATCGAACCGGGTCTGGTGGGTGGCACCGAGTTTTCCAATGTCCGCTTTAAAGGCGATGACGGTAAAGCGGAAAAAACCTATCAAAATACCGTTGCATTGACGCCAGAAGATGTCAGCGAAGCCGTCTGGTGGGTGTCAACGCTGCCTGCTCACGTCAATATCAATACCCTGGAAATGATGCCGGTTACCCAAAGCTATGCCGGACTGAATGTCCACCGTCAGTAATTTTTATACCCGGCGTAACTGCCGGGTTATTGCTTGTCACAAAAAAGTGGTAGACTCATGCAGTTAACTCACTCACAAGCAAGAACGAATGACCGTCGAAACGCAACTTAATCCCACACAGCCTGTCAATCAGCAGATTTATCGTATTCTTCGTCGCGACATTGTCCATTGCCTGATTGCACCAGGCACACCGTTGTCGGAAAAAGAAGTTTCTGTTCGTTTCAATGTGTCACGCCAGCCGGTTCGTGAAGCCTTTATTAAACTGGCGGAAAACGGCCTGATTCAAATTCGTCCGCAGCGTGGCAGCTACGTCAACAAAATTTCCATGGCCCAGGTGCGCAACGGCAGTTTTATCCGTCAGGCCATTGAGTGCGCGGTGGCGCGTCGGGCGGCGAGCATGATTACCGAAAGCCAGTGCTACCAACTGGAACAAAATCTTCACCAGCAGCGTATTGCCATTGAGCGCAAGCAACTGGATGATTTTTTTGAACTTGATGACAACTTCCATCAACTCCTGACCCAGATTGCCGACTGTCAACTGGCGTGGGATACCATTGAGAACCTGAAAGCGACCGTTGATCGCGTGCGCTATATGAGTTTCGACCACGTTTCTCCACCAGAAATGCTGTTACGCCAGCATCTTGAGATTTTCTCTGCCCTGCAAAAACGTGATGGCGATGCGGTAGAACGTGCAATGACGCAACATTTGCAGGAAATCAGCGAATCCGTGCGCCAGATCCGTCAGGAAAACAGCGACTGGTTTAGCGAAGAGTAATTCATTTCCTCTCATCCCATCCGGGGTGAGAGTTTTTCCCTCCGTCATATGGCTCATGCATGCATCAAAAAAGATGTGAGCTTGATCAAAAACAAAAAATATTTCACTCGACAGGAGTATTTATATTGCGCCCGTTACGTGGGCTTCGACTGTAAATCAGAAAGGAGAAAACACCTATGACGACCTACGATCGTAACCGTAACGCAATCACCACTGGCAGCCGTGTTATGGTTAGCGGCACCGGTCACACTGGCAAGATCCTGTCGATTGATACTGAAGGTCTGACCGCAGAGCAAATCCGCCGCGGAAAAACCGTAGTTGTTGAAGGTTGTGAAGAGAAACTGGCACCTCTGGACCTGATTCGTCTCGGCATGAACTAAGCGTGTGAATGCCGCCGATGGCGGCATTGCTTTTTTACTTCACGGAATATTTCGCCACGGTCGCTTTCGCACCATGCGCTAATAAAGACAAGTACGCTTCCGTCACTTTTGCAGTAAACAAGCTATTGTCTGGCAAATCATCACCAAAGATTGCCTTAATCGCCAGCAATGACTGGACGCGCGCTTTCCCTTCGGCACTACTTTGTACAGCCTTCTGAATAACAGGTAACAGTGGGTCACTGATTTCTATCGGATTTCCCTGTTCATCAACACCACCCACATAACGCATCCAACCTGCGACGCCCAGCGCCAGCAGATCGAACTTGCTGTCATGCGCCAGATGCCAGCGAACAGAATCCAACATCCGCTGTGGCAATTTCTGGCTGCCATCCATCGCAATCTGCCAGGTTCGATGACGTAACGCCGGGTTGCTATAGCGTGCAATTAATCGGTTAGCGTAATCTTGCAAATCAACGCCCTGCACTTTCAGCGTCGGCGCTTGTTCCTGCAACATCAAGCCATACGCCGCATGACGATAATGTTCATCTTCCATACAGTCATTAATGTGCTGATATCCAGCAAGATAACCCAGATACGCCAGGAATGAATGACTGCCGTTGAGCATGCGCAACTTCATCTCTTCATAAGGCAGCACATCGCTAACCAGTTCGGCTCCCGCTTTTTCCCATTCCGGACGTCCGGCAACAAAGTTATCTTCGATTACCCACTGGCCGAAAGGTTCACAGGCAACGCCAGCAGGATCGCGCACACCGGTAAGTTGTTCGATTTTCGCCAGCGTATCCTCTGTCACTGCGGGCACAATACGGTCCACCATTGTTGATGGGAAAGTCACGTTATCTTCGATCCATTGTGCCAGTTTTACATCAACGGCTTGCGCGTAGGAAGTGACAACGTCACGCATAACATGACCGTTTTCTGGCATGTTGTCACATGACATGACGGTAAATGCGGGAAGTCCTGCCGCTTTACGGCGAGCCAGCGCCTCGACAATCACCCCTGTTGCAGTTTTCGGCTGGTGGGGATTTTGTACGTCGGCAACGACCATCGGGTGATCGAGCATTAACTGTCCGGTCGCCGGAGAGTGGAAATACCCTTTTTCGGTGATTGTCAGAGAGACAATCGCGATTTGCGGTTCACACATCGCAGCCAACACGGTTTCTAAGCCATCAATCTGTACGTGCAAGGCTTTTTTAACGACGCCAACGACGCGAGCCGTCCACGCATCGGCCGACATTTCCGCAACGGTATAAAGATTATCTTGCTGTTGTAAATCGGCAATTTGCTGTTCGCCGCCGATTAAGTTGACCTCATAATATCCCCATTCACTGAAATGTTCCGTAGCAAGAATATCGGCATACACGCCCTGATGCGCACGGTGAAATGCACCAAAGCCTAAATGAACAATTCTTGGGGCCAGGTTATTACGATCATAAACAGGGAGTGTCGCTTTTGCTGATAACAAATTATTTCCCATAACAATTCCTTAAATATAAATATGGCAAGCTACATGTTTTGTTATATGAATAAAAATCCCCTCTCCGGTAAGAGAAGGGATTGAGGATTTAAAGACTTCTGGAAGGTTGCGCAGCTCTGACAACACGCGGTTGATCTTCCGCAGCGTCTTCCAGCGCACTTAAATCACGGTCTTTCACTTCTGGCATTTTCAGCGCAGAGATTAAACCAATCACTGAATATGCCATGATCATAATGGCGATCGGATACCAGGATTCCGTCATGGTGCAGAAAATACCCGCCAGGATAGGACCAAAACCGGAAGCGATAAGACCACCAATTTCTTTAGAAATCGCCATCCGGGTAAAGCGGTTTTTACAGCCGAACATTTCTGCCATGGTAATGTTTTCCAGAGCAAATAATCCCAGCACCGCACAGTTATGAATCACAATCAGTGCAACCATAATGGTGCTCGGGGCATAGCTTTTATCTACGATGATAGAAAGCATTGGCCATGCCAGCACAATCGCGGAGGTATTCATAATAATATACGGGATCCGGCGACCAATTTTATCGGATAACCAACCAAGGAACGGAATGGTCATAAAGCCGAGAATCGAACTGATCATCAATGCATCTGTTGGAATTGCTTTGTTAAACAATAACGTCTGTACTAAATAGCCTGCAAGGAAAGTCTGAATTAAACCGGAGTTACCAGCCTGACCAAAACGCAGCCCTGTTGCCAGCCAGAAGGATTTGCTCTGGAACATGCTACCAGCAGGTGCAGGTTTTGCTGTCGGTTGGTTGCTGTCGTTAACCTTCTCAAAGACCGGGCTTTCTTTCAGATTCATACGCAACCAGATAGCAAAGACCATCACGACAACGCTCGCCAGAAACGGTATACGCCATCCCCACGCCAGCGGTTCTTCTTTACTGAGAATGAAGAACATAAAGGCCCAGATTGCCGTTGCGCTTAAGGTTCCGCAGTTAGTTCCCATAGCCACAAATGAGGAGATAATTCCGCGCTTACCTTTTGGTGCATATTCCGCCAGCATCGTGCCGGCACCGGAAATTTCCGCGCCTGCCCCCAGCCCCTGAATAATACGCAGCGTCACCAGCAAAATTGGCGCAAACACACCAATTTGTGCATAGGTCGGCAGCACACCAATTAAGGTGGTACAGATCCCCATCATAGTGATGGTAATAAAGAGCACTTTTTTACGCCCGATTCTGTCGCCCATTTTGCTGAAAATAAATGCTCCGACAATACGCGCCACATAACCTGCACCGTAGGTTCCCATTGCCAGAATTAACGCCATTGCCGTTGATGATTCAGGAAAAAATATTTCATGAAACACTAACGCTGCGCCGAGCGAATATAACTGGAAATCCATAATTCACAGGTGTTTTTTCCCATCCTGTGGTTTCCTTGGCGTTTTCTAGGTTTTTTCAGATAGTTGCATTTTTTAAAAAGCATCCTAAGTTCGATCTCAGTGTCTATCTGGGGCCTATTTCTGTCCCATATATGCCCCAAAAAAACTCCTCAACAGATAAGTAGTTTTTTCATGGAGTTACGCGTAAAATCAATAACGGCTGGAAATCATTCAATACTCGCACTATCGAAAAATTTACCAGCCAACCGCAGCACGTTCTTGCATAAGGCGTGTCTGCGGTTTTTCAACTATTCAGATACATCACTCCCATCACATTCATTCCTCCGCATCAAAGGCATATAGGCTATATCACCTTGATATTTTTCTTCTTCAGATAAAAACTGTTATCTATGTATACTTTTAAACCCAATCCGTGTAGAGTCTCTGCATAAGATAGTTTGCAGTTGCCACTTCAGCTTGCGCCATAAACCGCCTGATTTTTGCCGCCATCTGTTAGCATTCCTGTATACCTGAAACGACAATGTTTATCTACGAACTTTAAGAACACCCAGGATAAAAATTGTCAACTATATCATATATAACACATTACTAATTCGAGGCTATATGAACAGCATACTGATAATCACTTCGCTCCTTATCATATTCAGCATTTTTAGTCATGCTCTAATAAAATTAGGGATTGGCATATCCAATAACCCAGACAAAACCGATGTATAAGTCAACATATCCTGAATCAGACATACAATATCGCAATGAAAATCAATAATATTTTAAGGAATATATTCATGAAATCAAAAGACACCCTAAAGTGGTTCCCTGCGCAGCTTCCTGAGGTCAGAATTATCCTAGGGGATGCTGTAGTGGAAGTAGCAAAACAGGGAAGACCTATCAATACCAGAACATTGCTTGATTACATTGAAGGAAACATAAAGAAAAAATCATGGCTGGATAACAAAGAATTATTACAAACAGCGATATCAGTTCTTAAAGACAACCAAAATTTAAATGGTAAAATGTAATATAATAAACTTACTTTTTTATCATTTTTCCACTTTAACAACATTTTGCTCCACTTTTCCACGACCAAACAACTTGAAATCTGGTTAAAATAACACGCAACACTATTCTTCTTCCTTGAGTCCGCCCGGAACTCGAAAAACAAACCGAGTTAAAGCCATTTTTCACAAAATCGATTTTGGGTCTCACCAAAATTACGGGGTTGCATACGCATTCGTTTATTTTCGAACGTGTACATACAAACATGCACAAAAATAATCAAAATTATTTTCTGAGATGCATTATGATATGAACACCAATTTCGTATAGAGTCTCACTATGTCTCGAATTTTTGCTTACTGTCGGATATCAACGCTGGATCAGACCACCGAAAATCAACGCCGGGAAATCGAAAGTGCAGGTTTTAAAATCAAACCTCAGCAAATAATCGAAGAACACATTAGCGGCTCAGCAGCAACCAGTGAGCGTCCTGGTTTTAACCGGTTGCTTGCTCGCCTGAAATGTGGTGATCAATTGATTGTGACAAAACTGGATCGCCTTGGTTGTAATGCAATGGATATCAGGAAAACAGTGGAACAACTGACCGAAACAGGTATCAGAGTGCATTGCTTAGCATTGGGGGGCATTGACCTGACCAGTCCAACAGGAAAAATGATGATGCAAGTAATTTCAGCAGTCGCTGAATTTGAACGAGACCTTTTACTTGAACGCACTCATTCCGGGATAGTAAGAGCCCGGGGCGCAGGGAAACGTTTTGGTCGACCACCTGTGTTAAATGAAGAACAGAAACAGGTGGTATTCGAACGGATTAAGTCAGGTGTAAGTATAAGTGCCATTGCCCGGGAATTCAAAACCTCGCGGCAAACCATTTTAAGAGCCAAAGCAAAACTTCAGACACCTGACATATAAAAAATAATCTCGGTGTGAGATGCCTTACGTCTTCCAAGCCCCCTTCCTTGCCGTAAATGGAAAGATACATCTAATTATAGAATTTATATGTTTTACCCTACGGCAGTGCTGGCCATTCAATATCCTGTGCAGTTGACGTATCAACACGGTTCAGCAACACCCGATACTTCTTCAAGGCTTCCCGCAACGAGGTTTCTTCCTCCGTTGCATATACAGCTCACCTTTTTTCACCCACGATTAACCAACAGCCAGACCAGCAGACACGCCACCACCGGCACAGCAAAATCCATCAGGCTTGCCACATCCCACGCACGCGGATCAAAACCGCCCCACCACGGCATATTCATACGCTTGCCATGCCCGAACATTTCAATCCAGCGATATTCTGCCTGGGTATGTTCACGCGCAATGAAGAACGTACAACCAGCTATCGCACCGTAAACCCAGTTTCCGGTAAAAAGGCCAATCAGTACCTGCGCAGCCACAGCACAAAGTGCATGAAGGAAAGGTGTT
>NZ_JBJQJE010000018.1:0-113572 GCF_046487585.1 Escherichia sp. WS1265 | reverse complement strand
GCAGGAACGGCTTGTCAATCGCACGCTCTGGTTCCGGAATGTAAGAATCCAGGAAGCCAGCCAGTTCCAGGATTTTCGCTTCCCACTCTGCGTCGCCTTCCAGCGCTTTCAGAGCAGAACCACGAACGATCGGAGTGTCGTCGCCCGGGAAGTCGTACTGAGACAGAAGTTCACGAACTTCCATTTCAACCAGTTCCAGCAGCTCTTCGTCATCAACCATGTCGCATTTGTTCAGGAACACGATGATGTACGGAACGCCTACCTGACGACCCAGCAGGATGTGCTCACGAGTCTGCGGCATCGGGCCGTCAGTCGCAGCAACTACCAGGATCGCGCCGTCCATCTGAGCAGCACCGGTGATCATGTTTTTAACATAGTCGGCGTGCCCCGGGCAGTCTACGTGTGCGTAGTGACGGGTCGGGGTGTCATATTCAACGTGAGAAGTGTTGATGGTGATACCACGAGCTTTTTCTTCCGGCGCGTTATCGATCTGGTCGAATGCACGAGCAGCACCGCCGTAGGTTTTAGCCAGTACGGTGGTGATTGCAGCGGTCAGAGTAGTTTTACCGTGGTCAACGTGGCCGATAGTACCAACGTTAACGTGCGGTTTTGTACGTTCAAATTTTTCTTTAGACACGGCTATATTCCTTACTATAGTGCTCTCCCCTTCAGGAGAGAGCACGGGACTTTGGTATTAACCCTTAGGCTTATTTACCACGGGCTTCAATTACGGCCTGAGCAACGTTACTCGGCGCTTCATCATACTTCAGGAATTCCATGGTGTATGATGCACGACCTTTGGTCAGAGAACGCAGCTGAGTTGCATATCCGAACATTTCAGACAGCGGTACTTCAGCGTGGATCTTAACGCCAGTAACTTCAGATTCCTGACCTTTGAGCATACCACGACGACGGCTCAAGTCACCGATAACGTCACCGGTGTTCTCTTCCGGAGTTTCTACTTCAACCTTCATGATCGGCTCAAGCAGAACTGGTTTCGCTTTCTTAAAGCCTTCTTTAAAGGCGATAGAAGCAGCCAGTTTAAACGCCAGTTCAGAGGAGTCAACGTCATGGTAAGAACCGAAGTGCAGACGAATACCCATGTCTACTACCGGGTAGCCTGCCAGCGGACCTGCTTTCAGCTGTTCCTGGATACCTTTATCAACGGCCGGGATGTATTCGCCAGGGATTACACCACCTTTAATGTCGTTGATGAACTCGTAGCCTTTCGGGTTTGAACCCGGCTCCAGCGGGTACATGTCGATAACAACATGACCATACTGACCACGACCACCAGACTGTTTCGCGTGTTTACCTTCAACATCGGTAACTTTCTGGCGGATAGTTTCACGGTAAGCAACCTGCGGTTTACCTACGTTCGCTTCAACGTTGAATTCACGCTTCATACGGTCAACGATGATGTCGAGGTGCAGTTCGCCCATACCCGCGATGATGGTCTGGTTAGATTCTTCGTCAGTCCATACACGGAAAGACGGGTCTTCTTTAGCCAGACGACCCAGAGCCAGACCCATTTTTTCCTGGTCAGCTTTGGTTTTCGGTTCAACTGCGATGGAGATTACCGGCTCAGGGAATTCCATACGTTCCAGAATGATCGGCGCATCCGGGTCACACAGGGTGTCACCAGTGGTTACGTCTTTCAGACCGATAGCAGCAGCGATGTCGCCCGCGCGAACTTCTTTGATCTCTTCACGTTTGTTAGCGTGCATCTGAACGATACGACCGAAACGCTCACGTGCAGCTTTCACGGAGTTCAGTACGGTATCACCAGAGTTAACCACACCGGAGTAAACACGGAAGAAGGTCAGGTTACCAACAAACGGGTCGGTAGCGATTTTGAACGCCAGTGCAGAGAACGGCTCGTCATCACTTGCGTGACGTTCAGCCGGAGTGTCTTTACCGTCGTCCAGGATACCGTTGATCGCAGGTACGTCAACCGGGGATGGCAGGTAATCGATTACCGCATCCAGCATCGCCTGAACACCTTTGTTCTTGAACGCAGAACCACAGGTTACCAGGATGATTTCGTTGTTCAGAACGCGCTGACGCAGAGCACCTTTGATTTCTGCTTCAGTCAGTTCTTCACCACCCAGGTATTTTTCCATCAGCTCTTCAGAAGCTTCAGCTGCGGATTCGATCAGGTTCTGGTGCCATTCGTTAGCCAGTTCAACCATGTCTGCCGGGATATCTTCGTATTCGAAGGTTACGCCCTGGTCAGCGTCATTCCAGTTGATAGCTTTCATTTTCACCAGGTCAACAACACCGGTGAAATGTTCTTCAGCACCAATCGCCAGCTGCAGCGGAACCGGGTTCGCGCCCAGACGGGTTTTGATCTGGTTAACAACTTTCAGGAAGTTCGCACCCATGCGGTCCATTTTGTTAACGAACGCAATGCGCGGAACTTTATATTTGTTTGCCTGACGCCATACGGTTTCAGACTGCGGCTGAACACCACCAACTGCGCAGTAAACCATTACCGCACCATCGAGAACACGCATGGAACGTTCTACTTCGATTGTGAAGTCAACGTGCCCCGGGGTGTCGATGATGTTGATGCGATGCGGCTCATACTGCTTAGCCATACCAGACCAGAATGCAGTAGTCGCAGCGGAAGTGATGGTAATACCACGTTCCTGCTCCTGCTCCATCCAGTCCATGGTTGCAGCGCCGTCATGAACTTCACCGATTTTATGGTTTACACCGGTGTAGAACAGAATACGTTCGGTAGTAGTGGTTTTACCGGCGTCGATGTGCGCACTGATACCGATGTTACGGTAGCGTGCGATGGGTGTTGTACGAGCCATTTGTTTCCTCGTTTATCTTTTAGGCGTTCAATTTAAGTAGCCCAAAGCGGGCTGCTTACTGGAAGCGCCCGCCTGGTGACTAAAACTCCGAAGGGATTACCAACGGTAGTGTGCGAACGCCTTGTTGGCTTCGGCCATACGGTGAACGTCTTCACGTTTCTTAACTGCAGTACCTTTGTTTTCTGCAGCATCAGAAAGTTCGTTCGCCAGGCGCAGAGCCATGGATTTATCACCGCGTTTACGAGCAGCTTCAACGATCCAACGCATTGCCAGAGCATTACGACGAACCGGACGGACTTCAACTGGTACCTGATAAGTAGAACCACCAACGCGGCGAGACTTAACTTCTACAGTCGGGCGCACGTTTTCGAGAGCTACTTCGAATGCTTCCAGTTCAGATTTACCAGAGCGCTGAGCCAGGGTCTCCAGCGCGCTGTATACGATAGATTCAGCAGTAGATTTTTTACCATCTACCATCAGGATATTTACAAATTTAGCCAGCAGTTCTGATCCGAACTTCGGATCCGGCAGAATTTTACGCTGACCAATGACGCGACGACGTGGCATGGAAATACTCCGTTGTTAATTCAGGATTGTCCAAAACTCTACGAGTTTAGTTTGACATTTAAGTTAAAACGTTTGGCCTTACTTAACGGAGAACCATTAAGCCTTAGGACGCTTCACGCCATACTTGGAACGAGCCTGCTTACGGTCTTTAACGCCGGAGCAGTCAAGCGCACCACGTACGGTGTGGTAACGAACACCCGGGAGGTCTTTAACACGACCGCCACGGATCAGGATCACGGAGTGCTCCTGCAGGTTGTGACCTTCACCACCGATGTAGGAAGTCACTTCGAAACCGTTAGTCAGACGAACACGGCATACTTTACGCAGCGCGGAGTTCGGTTTTTTAGGAGTGGTAGTATATACACGAGTACATACGCCACGTTTTTGCGGGCATGCTTCCAGCGCAGGCACGTTGCTTTTCGCAACTTTGCGAGCACGTGGTTTGCGTACCAGCTGGTTAACTGTTGCCATTAAATAGCTCCTGGTTTTAGCTTTTGCTTCGTAAACACGTAATAAAACGTCCTCACACAATATGAGGACGCCGAATTTTAGGGCGATGCCGAAAAGGTGTCAAGAAATATACAACGATCCCGCCATCACCAGGCCATCTGGCTGGAGTGCTTAACCGTAAGTCTGACGAAATCAGTATAGTCAATGGGAATGATGTCGTTCGAAATTTGACCAGTCAAACCGCGGGCAATAAGGTCTTCGTTCAGGGCATAGACCTTAATGGGGGCATTACGCAGACTTTCAAGGTAGCGGTTACCGTCAACTGCGGCAGTTACGCCATCTTGCAATAATAGCAGTTCGTCGCCCTCACTGAGCAGACGCAGCAGCGCAGCAAAATCCGTCAGCCAGGGTGAACGATGTAATGTGTGCAGCATAAACGCCTCAAAACCTCAAAATAACATCGTAGTTGGCGAGTTCGCGGCGTAAGGCATCTGCTTCGAGCGGCGTGGCTTCGACAACAAAGGGTGTCAGCGGATCTAACCCGCGTTCGCGCAGTGAAGCCGCACAAACCCAGCACTGTTCAATGTCGTACAGACCCAACAATTTAAAAGTGGCAATGTAATCACGCGCCAGCACTGCATCGGGCTTTTGTCCTGGCAGCAGCTGAAAAACACCATCAGCAATAAAGAAGACGGCCAGATCGTCAGTTAATGCGGAAGTTGCCAGTAAAGCATCTAAACCTTCCCGACCAGCAGCTGTACCATGAGGTGCAGTAGAAAAAACAAACGCAATTCGTTTCATCAGAACTGTACCACCCTGTCACAGGTCAGCGAGGCTTCCGCCAGCGCGCCAAGTCCGCTTAAGGTAAATCCCGGCTGAAGATTTGACGAAGCCAGCCCCAGCCTTCCTGCTTCAGTTTCATCGACGATACCGCGGCGTAACGCTGCCGCTACGCAGATATTCAGCGCCACACCATGTTGCGCATTCAACTGTTGCCAGCCGCGCACAAGGTCAAATTCATCGCTTGCCGGTGAGGTCAATTGGTTAGCGTTATAGACCCCTTCCCGATAGAAAAAGACGCTGCTTAACTCATGGCCTTCTACCATCAGCGCCTGCGCAAACTGAAAAGCACTACTCGCCTGTTGCGTACCGTATGCTGGCCCGGTCACCACGATGGCAAAACGCATTACTTATCTTGTCCCTGGAAATCACCGCTTTTGAACTGGCGGATGTAGAGATAGACAGTGTGTTTGGAGATGTTCAGGCGGTCAGCAACCTGGTTGATCGCATCTTTAATATCGAAGATCCCTTTCTCGTAGAGATTTAGCACGATCTGACGATTTTTGGCGTTATTAGAAACATTGCGATCGGCATTCACTTCTTCGATGGTGAACTCCAGCGTTTGGGTAACCAGATCTTCAACAGAAGAGGCAAAGTTAACGCTTGAACCGACATCCGGGGTTTCTGGCGGCACAAAGGTGCTCATAATCTGCGAGAAGGGAACATCAAGATTCATATTGATGCACAGCAGACCAATTACACGCTGTTCGCGGTTACGAATCGCGATAGTCAGGGACTTCATTAATACGCCGCTTTTGGCGCGAGTAAAGTAGCATTTAGAAACGCTGCTATCCGCTCCCGTCATATCGTGCAGCATACGTAGCGCCAGGTCGGTAATTGGCGAACCAATCTTCCGGCCTGTATGTTCACCGTTAGCAATGCGAATGGCTGAACATTTTAGATCCTGCAAAGAGTGCAAAACGATTTCACAGTGGGAGCCAATAAGCATCGCTAACCCGTCCACCACCGCTTCGTAGGATTTCAGAATATCAAAATCGGTCTGGTCGAAAGGACGTTGATCCAGTAAATCCAACTCACTGGTTTCGTTGGTTAAAAGCGACCTGGACATGAAAAAAAACACTCCTTTTCAGGAGCCTGTCGTTAACTTTTCAGGGCAGGCTCATTAATGATGCGGGTAACTAAATTAATACAGCGGAGGTTCCGCTTTCCAGCACTAATTATATCCGGCCTGTAATAAAAAAACCGCCGCCTGGTCAGGCGGCGGTTCTTAATGCTTATTTTTTAGCAGAATCTGCGGCTTTCGCATCAGCTTCCGGCTTTGCATCAGCCTTCGGCGCTGGTTTCACATCCAGCAGCTCTACGTCAAACACCAGGGTAGAATTCGGTGGGATCCCCGGAACACCCGCTTTGCCGTAAGCCAGTTCTGGTGGAATAACCAGTTTGATCTTACCGCCTTTCTTGATGTTCTTCAGACCTTCTGTCCAACCCGGAATAACACCGTCCAGACGGAAAGAGAGCGGTTCACCACGGGTGTAAGAGTTGTCGAACTCTTTACCGTCGATCAGCGTACCTTTGTAGTTCACGACAACAGTATCGCTGTCTTTCGGTGCTTCGCCTTTACCGGCTTCGACTACCTGATAAACCAGACCAGTTGAAGAGGTTTTCACACCTTTCTCTTTGGCAAATTTCTCGCGGTACTCTTTACCTTTCGCTTCGTTATCTGCCGCGTCTTTTTCCATCTTCGCCTGAGCAGAAGACTTCACGCGAGCTTCGAATGCTTGCAGTGTCTGTTCGATCTCTTGGTCGGAGAGTTTGCTCTTATCAGCAAATGCATCCTGAACACCAGCGATCAGCTGATCTTTATCCAGTTTGATGCCCAGTTTTTCTTGTTCTTTAAGAGAATTTTCCATGTAACGACCCAGCGAAGCACCCAGTGCATAAGCTGATTTCTGATCGTCATTTTTGAACGCTGCTTTGCTGTCAGCAGTTGTAGCAGGTTTTGCAGCTTCAGCAGCAAAAGTGATCGGTGCATGCAGGGCAACGGCCATTGTGGTCGCCAGCAGCGTTACTTTAAACAGTGATTTCATCCATATCTCCAGGATCGGGGCATCTCACCCCAGGGTTAACTATTATCAGAAGGGTACTATAAAGCGTTGTCGAACAAATCTACATACAGACACGCCCTATTATCATCTATTTTCAGACTCTTTTTGTTTAAATTAGTTTCGATGACCGCGAAATGAGTGCTGTCTCGGGCAGCAAAGTTAAGTAGAATCCGCGGCGACCATTCGACAAAAGAGGTGAATCATGCAGGATTTATCATTGGAAGCACGCCTGGCAGAGCTGGAGAGCCGACTGGCTTTTCAGGAAATCACCATTGAAGAACTGAACGTCACGGTGACCGCTCATGAAATGGAGATGGCGAAACTGCGCGATCATCTGCGTCTGCTGACCGAGAAGTTAAAAGCCAGCCAGCCGTCGAACATCGCGTCGCAGGCTGAAGAAACGCCACCGCCACATTATTGAGGCGAAAAAAAAGCGGGGAATCCCCGCTTTTTTGTCACTTTTTCGGTATTAGTGGCAACCGCAACCGCCGTTACCTTTACCGCCACAGCAGCCTTCGCCACCGTGTTCATGACCGTGATCGTGGCCATGACCACCGCAGCAACCGTCGTGGTCGTGATCGTGGTGATGATCGTGCGCACCGTGAACGTGGCCATGAGCCAGTTCTTCTTCAGTCGCTTCGCGAATCGCCACAACTTCAACGTTGAATTTCAGGTTCTGACCGGCCAGCATGTGGTTACCATCAACCACGACGTGATCGTCTTCAACCGCAGTGATTTCAACCGGTACCGGACCCTGGTCGGTTTCAGCCAGGAAACGCATACCAACCTGCAGTTCATCAACGCCCATAAATACGTCTTTAGGAACGCGTTGCACCAGGTTTTCGTCGTACTGACCGTAAGCGTCGTTCGCGCCAACAGCGACATCAAATTTGTCGCCAACTTCGTGACCTTCCAGCGCCGTTTCCAGGCCAGAGATCAGGGAACCGTGACCATGCAGGTAGTCCAGCGGCGCACTCACCGGAGACTCATCAACCAACACACCGTCTTCTGTACGTACCTGATAGGCCAGGCTGACCACCAGGTCTTTTGCTACTTTCATGATATCTCCTGAGCATGGGAAGAATAGTGGCGCAGATTGTAGCGGAATTCTGCAGCCGTGTACTCACTAGCTTAAAAAAACTCGGCGCATATCGCTAGTCCGGATGAAAAATCCCGATCACTTGCTCATCTTTGCGAACGTGATCGCGGGCTTCTTTGTCTGCTTCTCGCATCTGATGTCCGCACTTAACACATTCAACAATATCAATATTATTTTCGCGCCACATCGCCATTGAATCCTGCGCCTGACAGGCCGGGCATTTTGCGCCCGCAATAAAACGTTTTCGGATTGCCATCTTTACCCTCTACTCAAATTCATCCCAGCCGTCCAGCTGGCGTCGTTCTTGTTGCATTTCACGCTGGAAAATCTCTTCCAGTTCGCGTCGGGCTTCCCTGGCGCGAGAAATTTGTACGGTATCGGTATGCATTGGGATGAGCTCTCGCAGCATCCGCATATCCAGGCGACGAAAATGCAGTTGCGCCCGCTGTGCCTGATGCGGATGCATGCCAAGCGTGACCAGCGTCTTGCGCCCCAGCTCTAACGCACTGGAGAATGTTTCACGGGAAAACTGCGTCACCCCTGCCTGTAATAACTCATGCGCTTCCACACGTCCGCGCGCTCGCGCAAGAATATGCAAATGCGGAAAGTGCTGCTGGCATATTTCCACCAGCTTCATGGTGTCTTCCGGCTCGTTACAGGTAATGACGATAGACTCAGCGGCCTCTGCTCCCGCAGAACGTAAAAGATCGACCTGCGTGGCGTCGCCGTAATAAACTTTGTAGCCATATTTACGCATCAGGTTAACGGCACTGATATCCCGCTCCAGCACAGTAATGCGCATTTTATTTGCCATCAGCAAACGACCAATCACCTGACCAAAACGCCCAAAGCCCACGACAATGACCTGGGGTTTATCATCGTTGACCCACGGTTTTTCGTCTTCTTCTTCCGGTCCGTTAAACTGGCGGGATAGCCATTTATCCACCAGCTTCATCAGCAGCGGCGTGGTCATCATGGAAAGCGTCACCGTCACCAGCAACAGCGCCATCTGGTCACCCTGGAATAAGCGTTGTGAAGAAGCGGTAGAAAAGAGCACAAAGGCAAACTCACCGCCCTGACTCAACACGCCAGCAAACTGCATCCGCTCTGAGCTACGCACGCCATACAGTCGCGCCAGCAGATACAGCACGAGAATTTTCACCGCCACCAACACAATAACGCTTAACACCACCCACAACAGATGGGTATAAAGCACACCGAGGTTGAGCGACATTCCGACCGAGATAAAAAATAGCCCGAGCAGCAACCCCTTAAACGGGTCGATAGCTGTTTCCAGTTCGTGGCGATATTCGCTTTCTGCCAGCAACACGCCCGCAATAAACGTACCGAGCGCCATCGACAGCCCCAGCGCATCCATAAACAATGCGGAACCCAACACCAGCAGCAACGTCGCGGCGGTGAACACTTCCCGCACGCCAGAAGCTGCAATAAAGCGGAATACCGGACGCAGTAAATAGCGCCCGCCAATCAGCATGCCGACAAACGCCAGCACCTTCATGCCGATCTTCATCCAGTCGAAATGTTCGTCTGCCGAACCCGCCAACAACGGCACTAACGCCAGTGCCGGGATCACTGCCAGATCCTGAAACAGCAGAACCGAAAACCCGAGCTGGCCGGATTCACTGCGATTCATCCCTTTCTCACGCATCAATTGCAACGCCATTGCAGTTGAAGACATCGCAAGGCCAATACCACCGACCACTGCCGCCTGCCAGGCGAAATCCGTCAGCATCAATAATCCCGCCAGCAACGCCGCGCTTAACAGCACCTGTGCCGCACCTACGCCAAAAATCGAACGCCGCAATTGCCAAAGCTTGGAGGGATTCAACTCCAGGCCGATGATAAACATCAGGAACACCACGCCGAGTTCCGAAAAGTGGAGGATCTCATCGACGTCGCTAATAAAACCCAGCCCCCACGGGCCAATTGCAATCCCTGCCAGCAAATATCCCAACACAGCGCCAATACCCAGCCGCGATGCCAGCGGCACCGCAGCCACCGCCGCGAAGAGAAACAACACTCCTGCGAGTAAAAAATCGGAACCTTCCATCAGCGGCCTCCTGGAGACAGCGGATTTGCCAGCCAGTCACCGTAGGCTCTGGCGTGACTCGCCAGCTCCTGTGCGCTTTGCCGTCTCGCCCAGTAAATAATGATGGGACTCAACCAATGCATCCGGCACATGCCCGCCGCCAGTTCAAAGGGGCGCAGAACATCGCTCATCGGGTAGCGATTCAAGGCGTCATAACGGTAAGCACTTTCCGGCTCGCCGGTGGTAATCACGCTACGCCAGTACTTTCCCGCCAGTTGGTTTCCTCCCGGCCCGCTTGCAAAACCACGGCTTAATACCCGGTCCAGCCACTCTTTCAGTAGCGCCGGGCAGCTATAGGTATAAAGAGGATGCTGAAAGACAATCACCTCGTGCTCGCGCAGTAATGCCTGCTCACGGGTGATATCAATAAAAAAATCGGGATAGTGCGCATAAAGGTCGTGCACGGTAACATTGCTGAGCTGCGTGGCCGGTTTAAGCAGTACCCGGTTTGCCACCGAGTCCTGAGATTCCGGATGGGCATACAGCAGCAAAACTTTCGCTGGCTGAGACATCATCCCCCTCCCGGTATGGTTTTTGTGTATAGTCGCTGTTTTGGGCTACCATTGCGCCCGGTGCGGCAGCTCGCCCATACATTACATTATCATAATGATAAGTTAACATAGTCTGAACATACGGCACCTTATGATTGTTTTCTCCTCGTTACAAATTCGTCGCGGCGTGCGCGTCCTGCTGGATAATGCCACCGCCACCATCAACCCCGGGCAGAAAGTCGGCCTGGTGGGTAAAAACGGCTGTGGTAAATCTACCCTGCTGGCATTGCTGAAAAATGAAATCAGCGCCGACGGCGGCAGCTACACCTTTCCGGGAAGCTGGCAACTGGCGTGGGTGAATCAGGAAACGCCGGCGTTACCGCAAGCGGCGCTGGAATATGTCATTGACGGCGACCGTGAATATCGTCAACTGGAAGCGCAGCTACACGACGCCAACGAACGTAACGACGGGCACGCCATTGCGACCATTCATGGCAAGCTGGATGCTATTGACGCATGGAGTATTCGCTCCCGTGCCGCCAGCCTGCTGCACGGCCTCGGTTTCAGCAATGAACAACTGGAGCGCCCGGTAAGTGATTTCTCTGGTGGCTGGCGTATGCGTCTTAACCTTGCCCAGGCGCTGATTTGCCGTTCAGACTTGCTGCTGCTCGACGAACCGACTAACCACCTCGATCTCGATGCCGTTATCTGGCTGGAAAAATGGCTGAAGAGCTATCAGGGCACGCTGATCCTGATCTCTCACGACCGCGACTTCCTCGATCCGATCGTTGATAAAATTATTCATATCGAACAACAAAGCATGTTCGAGTACACCGGCAACTACAGTTCGTTTGAAGTGCAGCGCGCCACCCGTCTGGCGCAGCAACAAGCGATGTACGAAAGCCAGCAGGAACGCGTGGCGCATCTGCAAAGTTATATCGACCGTTTCCGTGCCAAAGCCACCAAAGCGAAGCAGGCCCAGAGCCGCATTAAGATGCTTGAGCGTATGGAGCTGATTGCCCCCGCGCACGTCGACAACCCGTTCCGCTTTAGCTTCCGCGCGCCGGAAAGCCTGCCAAATCCGTTACTGAAGATGGAAAAGGTCAGCGCAGGCTATGGCGATCGCATTATTCTCGACTCGATTAAACTGAATCTGGTCCCCGGCTCGCGCATTGGTCTGCTAGGCCGCAACGGCGCGGGTAAATCGACATTAATCAAACTGTTAGCCGGTGAACTTGCGCCAGTCAGCGGTGAAATTGGTCTGGCGAAAGGGATCAAGCTCGGCTACTTCGCCCAGCATCAACTGGAATACCTGCGCGCCGACGAATCGCCTATTCAACATCTGGCACGTTTAGCGCCGCAGGAACTGGAACAAAAACTGCGTGACTACCTCGGCGGCTTTGGTTTCCAGGGCGATAAAGTGACGGAAGAAACGCGCCGCTTTTCCGGTGGGGAAAAAGCCCGCCTGGTGCTGGCATTAATCGTCTGGCAGCGTCCGAATCTGCTGCTGCTCGACGAACCGACTAACCACCTTGACCTCGACATGCGTCAGGCACTCACCGAAGCATTGATCGAGTTTGAAGGTGCGCTGGTTGTCGTCTCGCACGACCGTCATTTGCTGCGTTCCACCACTGACGATCTCTACCTGGTTCACGATCGTAAAGTCGAACCGTTCGACGGCGATCTGGAAGATTATCAACAGTGGTTGAGCGACGTACAAAAGCAGGAAAACCAGACCGACGAAGCGCCAAAAGAGAACGCGAACAGCGCCCAGGCACGTAAAGATCAGAAGCGTCGGGAAGCGGAGTTGCGTGCGCAAACCCAACCGCTGCGTAAAGAGATCGCCCGTCTGGAAAAAGAGATGGAAAAGCTGAACGCACAGCTGGCGCAGGCGGAAGAGAAACTCGGCGACAGCGAACTGTACGATCAAAGCCGTAAAGCGGAGTTGACCGCCTGCCTGCAACAGCAAGCCAGCGCCAAATCCGGCCTGGAAGAGTGCGAAATGGCGTGGCTGGAAGCCCAGGAGCAGCTTGAGCAGATGCTGCTGGAAGGCCAAAGCAACTGATGGCGCAGATAACGACGACCGATGCCAATGAATTCAGCAGCAGTGCTGAATTCGCCCCTATGCGCGGCTTTAGCAATTGTCATCTACAAACCATGCTGCCGCGTCTGTTTCGTCGCAAGGTGAAATTCACCCCGCACTGGCAGCGACTGGAGTTGCCCGACGGCGATTTTGTCGATCTCGCGTGGAGTGAAGACCCTGCACAGGCGCGTCATAAACCGCGTTTAGTGGTATTTCACGGGCTGGAAGGCAGTCTCAATAGCCCTTACGCCCACGGTCTGGTTGAGGCGGCGCAAAAGCGCGGCTGGCTGGGCGTGGTGATGCATTTTCGCGGATGCAGCGATGAACCAAACCGTATGCACCGCATTTACCATTCGGGCGAAACCGAAGACGCCAGTTGGTTTTTACGCTGGCTGCAACGCGAGTCTGGTCATGCGCCAACGGCTGCCGTCGGCTATTCGCTCGGCGGTAATATGCTGGCCTGTTTGCTGGCAAAAGAAGGCAATGATCTCCCGATTGATGCGGCGGTGATTGTCTCAGCGCCATTTATGCTGGAGGCCTGTAGTTACCATATGGAAAAGGGCTTTTCCCGCGTTTATCAGCGTTACTTGCTGAACCTGTTAAAAGCCAATGCCGCGCGCAAGCTGGCAGCCTACCCCGGAACACTGCCGATTAATCTCGCGCAGTTAAAATCGGTACGTCGCATCCGTGAATTTGACGATCTCATCACCGCCAGAATTCACGGCTACGCTGACGCTATCGACTATTATCGTCAGTGTAGCGCCATGCCGATGCTGAACCAGATCGCCAAACCGACGCTGATTATTCACGCCAAAGACGATCCGTTTATGGATCATCAGGTGATCCCGAAACCGGAAAGTCTCCCCCCGCAGGTGGAGTATCAGCTGACTGAACATGGCGGTCATGTTGGCTTTATTGGCGGTACATTACTTCATCCGAAAATGTGGCTGGAGTCACGCATTCCTGACTGGTTAACAACGTATCTGGAGGCGAAATCATGTTGATTCCGTGGCAAGACCTCTCCCCCGAAACGCTGGAAAATTTAATTGAAAGCTTTGTGTTACGTGAAGGCACCGATTATGGTGAACATGAGCGTACACTTGAACAGAAAGTCGCCGACGTCAAACGCCAGCTACAGTGCGGAGAAGCGGTGCTGGTATGGTCGGAGCTGCACGAAACGGTCAATATCATGCCGCGCAGTCAGTTTCGCGAATAACCTGCAACCGTCGGCGGACGAGATAATAATGATAGCTAAGTCATGGAGTTACTATGTCTGCCAAACATCCGGTCATTGCGGTAACAGGATCCAGCGGCGCGGGGACCACCACCACCAGCCTCGCGTTTCGTAAAATATTCGCGCAGTTAAATCTGCATGCAGCTGAGGTGGAAGGCGACAGTTTTCACCGTTACACCCGCCCGGAAATGGACATGGCGATCCGCAAAGCGCGCGACGCCGGGCGGCATATCAGCTACTTCGGCCCCGAAGCGAACGACTTTGGCCTGCTGGAACAAACCTTCATTGAATATGGTCAGAGCGGCAAAGGGAAATCTCGCAAATATCTGCATACCTACGATGAAGCCGTACCGTGGAATCAGGTACCGGGGACATTCACCCCCTGGCAATCTTTACCGGAACCCACGGATGTACTGTTTTATGAAGGTTTACACGGCGGCGTAGTCACGCCACAGCATAACGTTGCGCAGCATGTGGATTTACTGGTCGGCGTGGTGCCTATCGTTAACCTTGAGTGGATTCAAAAACTGATCCGCGACACCAGCGAGCGCGGGCACTCACGAGAAGCAGTGATGGACTCAGTAGTGCGTTCAATGGAAGACTATATCAACTACATCACACCGCAGTTTTCCCGCACCCATCTTAACTTCCAGCGCGTTCCCACCGTCGACACTTCAAACCCGTTCGCGGCAAAAGGTATCCCGTCGCTGGATGAAAGCTTTGTGGTGATCCATTTTCGTAATCTGGAAGGGATCGATTTCCCCTGGCTGCTGGCGATGTTGCAAGGCTCATTCATTTCCCACATCAATACGTTAGTGGTGCCCGGCGGCAAAATGGGTCTGGCAATGGAATTAATTATGCTGCCGCTGGTGCAACGATTGATGGAAGGGAAGAAAATCGAGTAACTCTGCTATTACGCCGGATAAAATACTATCCGGCTTCACAACGGGATAGTTAAATCACGCGGCAACCACTTCATACGAGTGAGTAATATTCACCGCTTTTTCCAGCATCAACGCCACTGAACAATATTTCTCGGCAGAGAGATCTACCGCACGCGCAACCGCTGCGTCTTTCAGGTCGCGACCGGTGACGATAAAATGCAGATTAATGTGCGTAAACAGGCGTGGTGCCTCTTCGCGGCGTTCAGAGGTCAATTTTACTTCACAATCGACCACATCCTGACGCCCTTTTTGCAGAATAGAAACCACATCGATGGCACTGCAACCACCCGCCGCCATCAACACCATTTCCATCGGACTTGGTGCTTTATCGCCTGAGTTGCCGTCCATTAAAATCTGGTGACCAGAGGCGGATTCGCCCAGAAAAGTTAACCCTTCGACCCACTTCACTCGCGCTTGCATTTTTGCTACTCCACTGCGTCAATTTTCCTGACAGAGTACGCGTACTAACCAAATCGCGCAACGGAAGGCGACCTGGGTCATGCTGAAGCGAGACACCAGGAGACACAAAGCGAAAGCTATGCTAAAACAGTCAGGATGCTACAGTAATACATTGATGTACTGCATGTATGCAAAGGACGTCACATTACCGTGCAGTACAGTTGATAGCCCCTTCCCAGGTAGCGGGAAGCATATTTCGGCAATCCAGAGACAGCGGCGTTATCTGGCTCTGGAGAAAGCTTATAACAGAGGATAACCGCGCATGGTGCTTGGCAAACCGCAAACAGACCCGACTCTCGAATGGTTCTTGTCTCATTGCCACATTCATAAGTACCCATCCAAGAGCACGCTTATTCACCAGGGTGAAAAAGCGGAAACGCTGTACTACATCGTTAAAGGCTCTGTGGCAGTGCTGATCAAAGACGAAGAGGGTAAAGAAATGATCCTCTCCTATCTGAATCAGGGTGATTTTATTGGCGAACTGGGCCTGTTTGAAGAGGGCCAGGAACGTAGCGCATGGGTACGTGCGAAAACCGCCTGTGAAGTGGCTGAAATTTCGTACAAAAAATTTCGCCAATTGATTCAGGTAAACCCGGACATTCTGATGCGTCTGTCTGCACAGATGGCGCGTCGCCTGCAAGTCACTTCAGAGAAAGTGGGCAACCTGGCGTTCCTCGATGTGACGGGCCGCATTGCACAGACTCTGCTGAACCTGGCAAAACAACCGGATGCTATGACTCACCCGGACGGTATGCAAATCAAAATTACCCGTCAGGAAATTGGTCAGATTGTCGGCTGTTCTCGTGAAACCGTGGGACGCATTCTGAAGATGCTGGAAGATCAGAACCTGATCTCCGCACACGGTAAAACCATCGTCGTTTACGGCACTCGTTAATCCCGTCGGAGTGGCGCGTTACCTGGTAGCGCGCCATTTTGTTTCCCCCGATGTGGCGCAGACTGATTTATCACCCCGATATCAACTATGCACTGCGACAAACGCTGGTGCTATGTTTGCCCGTGGCCGTTGGGTTAATGCTTGGCGAATTACGATTCGGTCTGCTCTTCTCCCTCGTTCCTGCCTGTTGCAATATTGCGGGCCTTGATACGCCTCATAAACGTTTTTTCAAACGCTTAATCATTGGTGCGTCGCTGTTTGCAGCCTGTAGCTTGCTGACACAGCTACTACTGGCAAAAGATGTTCCCCTGCCCTTTTTGCTGACCGGATTAACGCTGGTACTTGGCGTCACTGCTGAGCTGGGGCCATTGCACGCAAAATTGCTTCCCGCATCGCTGCTCGCCGCCATTTTTACCCTCAGTCTGGCGGGATACATGCCGGTCTGGGAACCGTTGCTCATCTATGCGTTGGGCACTCTCTGGTACGGATTGTTTAACTGGTTTTGGTTCTGGATCTGGCGCGAACAACCGCTGCGCGAGTCACTAAGTCTGCTGTACCGCGAACTGGCAGATTATTGTGAAGCCAAATACAGCCTGCTTACCCAGCACACCGACCCTGAAAAAGCGCTGCCGCCGCTGCTTGTGCGCCAGCAAAAAGCGGTCGATTTAATTACCCAGTGCTATCAGCAAATGCATATGCTTTCCGCGCAAAATAATACCGATTACAAGCGGATGCTGCGTATTTTCCAGGAGGCGCTGGATTTGCAGGAACATATTTCGGTCAGTTTGCATCAGCCGGAAGAGGTGCAAAAGCTGGTCGAGCGTAGCCATGCGGAAGAAGTTATTCGCTGGAATGCGCAAACCGTCGCCGCTCGCCTGCGCGTGCTGGCTGATGACATTCTTTACCATCGCCTGCCGACGCGTTTTACGATGGAAAAGCAAATTGGCGCACTGGAAAAAATCGCCCGCCAGCATCCGGATAATCCGGTTGGGCAATTCTGCTACTGGCATTTCAGCCGCATTGCCCGCGTGCTGCGCACCCAAAAACCGCTCTATGCGCGTGACTTACTGGCCGATAAACAGCGGCGAATGCCGTTACTTCCGGCGCTGAAAAGTTATCTGTCACTAAAGTCTCCGGCGCTACGCAATGCCGGACGACTCAGTGTGATGTTAAGCGTTGCCAGCCTGATGGGCACCGCACTGCATCTGCCGAAGTCGTACTGGATCCTGATGACGGTATTGCTGGTGACGCAAAATGGCTATGGCGCGACCCGTCTGAGGATTGTGAATCGCTCCGTGGGAACCGTGGTCGGGTTAATCATTGCGGGCGTAGCGCTGCACTTTAAAATTCCCGAAGGTTACACCCTGACCTTGATGCTGATTACCACCCTCGCCAGCTACCTGATATTGCGCAAAAACTACGGCTGGGCGACGGTCGGTTTTACCATTACCGCAGTGTATACCCTGCAACTGTTGTGGTTGAACGGTGAGCAGTACATCCTTCCACGTCTTATTGATACCATTATTGGTTGTTTAATTGCTTTCGGTGGTACCGTCTGGCTGTGGCCGCAGTGGCAGAGCGGGTTATTGCGTAAGAACGCCCATGACGCTTTAGAAGCCTATCAGGAAGCGATTCGCTTGATTCTGAGTGAGGACCCGCAACCAACGCCACTGGCCTGGCAGCGAATGCGGGTGAATCAGGCGCATAACACTCTGTATAACTCATTGAATCAGGCGATGCAGGAACCGGCATTCAACAGCCATTATCTGGCAGATATGAAACTGTGGGTAACGCACAGTCAGTTTATTGTTGAGCATATCAATGCCATGACCACGCTGGCACGGGAACACCGGGCATTGCCACCTGAACTGGCGCAAGAATATTTGCAGTCTTGTGAAATCGCCATTCAGCGTTGTCAGCAGCGGCTGGAGTATGACGAACCGGGTAGTTCCGGCGATGCCAATATCATGGATGCGCCGGAGATGCAGCCGCACGAAGGCGCGGCAGGTACGCTGGAGCAGCATCTACAGCGGGTTATTGGTCATCTGAACACCATGCACACCATTTCGTCGATGGCATGGCGTCAGCGACCGCATCACGGGATTTGGCTGAGTCGCAAGTTGCGGGATTCGAAGGCGTAATGCAGGCTAAACCATCAGATACAGCGTTCGCGCCGCATCCGACATCTTTTGCCTGATGCGTCGTATTTACGCCCCAATCACCTTCGCCACCGCGTAGGCGAAACGTTGCATCCCTTCATCGATATCCGCATCTTCCACCACCAGCGACGGCGCAAAACGCATCACATCCGGTCCGGCGTTCAGCACCATTACGCCAGCCTCTGCGCCCGCATACAGGAAATCACGCGCCCGACCTTTGTACTGTGGTTTCAGCTCCGCGCCAATTAACAGACCCATACCGCGAATATCGCTAAACACATCGTACTGCTGATCGATCTTCTGCAAATGGTCAACAAAACGCTGGCGTTTCGCCTGAATACCTTCCAGCACTTCAGGGGTATTGATGATATCAAACGCCGCGCCCGCTACTGCACAGGCCAGAGGATTACCGCCGTAGGTGGAACCGTGAGAACCAGGATGAAACGCAGAAGCAATTTCCGCCGTGGTCAGCATGGCGCTAATCGGGAATCCGCCACCTAACGCTTTCGCAGAGGTCAGAATATCCGGCGTCACGCCGTAGTGCATGTAAGCAAACAAATCGCCAGTCCGCCCCATCCCGCACTGCACTTCATCAAACACCAATAATGCCTGATGTTGATCGCACAGCTCGCGCAAGCCCTGCAAAAACTCTGGCGTCGCTGCCGTCACACCGCCCTCGCCCTGGATCGGTTCAACCACCACCGCACAGGTGTGATCATCCATCACCGCTTTCACTGCGTGGAGATCGTTAAAGGGAACGTGGATGATGTCTGCCGGTTTTGGCCCAAAGCCGTCGGAATATTTTGGCTGCCCGCCCACCGAGACGGTAAACAGCGAACGACCATGAAAAGCGTTATGGAAGGCAATAATTTTGGTTTTGAATGGGCTATGACGCACACAGGCGTAATGACGCGCCAGTTTGAAGGCGGTTTCGTTAGCTTCCGTGCCGGAGTTCATAAACACCACGCGTTCGGCAAACGTTGCCTCAATCAGTTTACGCCCAAGACGCAGCGCCGGTTCATTGGTGAAAACGTTACTGATATGCCACAGAGTTTCGCCCTGGGTTTTTAACGCATTCACCAGCGCAGGATGGCAATGGCCCAACGCCGTAACTGCAATGCCACCCGCGAAATCGACATACTCCTTGCCTTGCTGATCCCAGATTCGGCTCCCCTGACCTTTTACCGGAATAAACTCTGCCGGAGCATAAATCGGCAGGATCACTTCATCGAAAGTCGCGCGTGTAATTGCTGTTTGTTCAATTGCCATCTCATGATCACCCTGTTACGCATAAACCAATGTGAGATTATAATCACAAAATATGCATAAAAAATCACTTAATAGCAATCAGAAATCAGCGATGCAGGAAATTAGCCAGCAGTTGATGTCCTTGTTCGCTGAGAATACTTTCCGGGTGGAACTGCACACCTTCCAGATCCCACTGGCGATGGCGAATCCCCATAATCTCGCGGGTTTCGCTCCAGGCCGTCACTTCAAAGCACGCTGGTAATGAGTCAGGTTCCACCACCAGCGAATGGTAGCGTGTCACGGTAAGTGGATTTGCCAGCCCCCGAAATACGCCCTCACCGCTATGTGTAATCGGCGAGGTTTTGCCGTGCATGACCTTTGCTGCGCGCACAACTTTGCCGCCAAATGCCTGTGCCATTGCCTGATGACCGAGGCAAACGCCAAGAATCGGCAAGCGCCCGGCATAGTGGCGAATAACGTCAAGGGAGATCCCGGCTTCATCTGGCGTACAGGGTCCGGGTGAGATGACAATTTTTTGTGGTTTAAGGGCGTCGATATCCGCCAGCGTCAACGCATCGTTGCGCTTAACCAGCACATCCGCCCCCAGTTCACAAAAGTACTGGTAGAGGTTCCAGGTAAAAGAATCGTAGTTATCTATAAGCAGGATCATGGCGGCTCCGGTACGAAAGAACCGCGCTATTTTACTCAGATTCCCCGGCTTCGCTTACCACTTTGCTAAATATCATCTGCAGCGCGGTGAGATCCCCCATTGCCCCATTCTGATTTGCCTGATTCCAGGCCTCTTTTTCGATACCCTGCCAGCTCAGTTGATATCCGGCATGAATTGCCAGTTGCTCGAAGAAGATCCGCTGTGCCAAACCACTTCCCACCCGGAAGGGATGCAGCACGTTGATTTCACAATAGTAATGTGCCAGCCGCTCGACGAACTTCTCTTTCTCCAGGCCAACCAGATAACCTTCTTCCTCCAGATCCTGCATCAGGGCATTGCCCTCTTTTTCGATATAGGCAAAGTGGCAGAACGGCGTATCGCCCTGATAAATATCAACTTCACGCAATTGCCCCGCCCAGTCGAAAATATCCTGATACAGCTGGCGATGGATAGTGCGCAAATGCGGTAAACCGCGCACCAGCGGACCAAGCTCAATGGTCGCAGCACGCAGCGCCGTCATTTCGTAAGCAGCCTGTTCCAGCCGCTGTTGCTGGCGGATGTTCAGCCGGTTACGCATGATATCAAGACCAGGATAAAGATACGGATCGCGCCCTTCGCCGAATTTATCGCTCATAGTGCCTCCTCAGCTCTTCAAGGCGCGCTAAAGCCTCTGCGGCAGTAAGAGTGACTAAAGGCATCTCGACGCCTTCAAGACGGCGACTGGCCTGGAAATTACGATTACGCTGAAGCTCCCAGAGACGGGACTTTTGCTTATCGGTGAGTTTCTTCACTTGATGCCTCCCTGAACGTGTCCATTTGCCACAAGTATAAGCGGCAAATCCGGGTTACGCCGGGAGAGCAGAAGCGCGGGCAAGATTGCCCGCGCGAGAAATCATTACGGCAGGACTTTAGCGGAGAGGATAACTACCGGTTTTGACGGCACATTCTGGTACGGACCAACGTCATGAGTCGGCACCTGGGAAATCTTATCGGCAACGTCCATGCCTTTCACCACTTTACCAAATACCGCGTAACCGAAATCACGCTGACCATGGTCAAGGAAGGCGTTATCGGCAACGTTGATAAAGAACTGGCTGGTGGCGCTGTCTTTGTCAGCGGTACGCGCCATCGCGATGGTGCCACGCGTGTTGCGCAGGCCGTTATCGGCTTCATTTTTGATTGGCGGGTTTGGTTTTTTCTGCTGCATCTGCTCGGTGAAACCGCCGCCCTGAATCATAAAGCCAGGAATGACGCGGTGAAAGGTAGTGTTGTTATAAAAACCGCTGTTCACATAATCGACAAAGTTTTGCACAGACACTGGCGCTTTTTGTTTATCCAGCTCCAGTTCGATATTACCAGCTGAGGTTGTCAACAATACGTGCGGGTCCCCTTTCGCTGCCATTGCTGCGGGAGAAAGAGCAGAAAGAGCGAAAACAGCAGCCATCGCCGCCAGGGTCGATTTGAACATGAGATTTCCTTAACAAACAGAGCAGAAAAAAAGCAAGTGAAGAGATTCTAAATAGCCTTCAAGAACAAGGCCATCCCTTTACCTAATTTTACGTATCTGAAATATATGTAACCTGACGATCACTTTTTATTCTGTGATCAAAATCACCTCTTAAAATGCAATTTAGCAACCGATTGCAATAAAACATTTAAACAGATCACAAAATCACCTAAAATCGCCCGCTCGCGGCATATCCCGCTATGCCATTTTATTTTTGAACGCAGGCCAATCATGACTAACAGCAATCGCATCAAGCTCACATGGATTAGCTTTCTCTCCTACGCACTGACCGGTGCGTTGGTTATTGTCACCGGGATGGTGATGGGAAATATCGCCGATTATTTCAATCTGCCTGTTTCCAGTATGAGTAACACCTTCACCTTCCTCAACGCCGGCATTTTAATCTCTATCTTCCTCAACGCCTGGCTGATGGAAATCGTCCCGTTGAAAACGCAGTTACGTTTTGGCTTTCTCCTGATGGTGCTGGCGGTTGCCGGTTTGATGTTCAGCCACAGCCTGGCGCTGTTCTCGGCGGCGATGTTCATTCTCGGGGTGGTCAGTGGCATCACCATGTCGATTGGTACATTCCTGGTAACACAAATGTATGAAGGGCGTCAGCGCGGTTCCCGCCTGTTATTTACCGACTCCTTCTTCAGTATGGCTGGGATGATTTTCCCAATGATCGCCGCGTTTCTACTGGCGCGCAGCATTGAGTGGTACTGGGTTTATGCCTGCATCGGGCTGGTGTATGTCGCTATTTTTATTCTGACCTTCGGCTGTGAGTTCCCGGCACTGGGCAAACATGCACCAAAAACGGATGCTCCGGTAGAGAAAGAAAAGTGGGGGATCGGCGTGCTGTTTCTCTCCATTGCGGCACTGTGCTACATCCTCGGTCAGTTAGGTTTTATCTCCTGGGTGCCGGAGTATGCCAAAGGCCTGGGCATGAGCCTGAACGACGCTGGCACGCTGGTGAGTAACTTCTGGATGTCATATATGGTCGGCATGTGGGCGTTCAGCTTTATTCTTCGCTTCTTCGATTTGCAACGTATCCTGACCGTACTGGCTGGTCTGGCTGCGATTCTGATGTACGTCTTTAACACCGGAACACCGGCACATATGGCGTGGTCAATTCTCGCCCTGGGCTTCTTCTCCAGCGCGATCTATACCACCATCATCACCCTGGGTTCACAGCAGACCAAAGTACCGTCACCAAAACTGGTTAACTTTGTCCTGACCTGCGGGACCATCGGTACTATGTTGACCTTTGTGGTTACCGGCCCGATTGTTGAACATAGCGGTCCGCAGGCGGCACTGCTTACAGCAAACGGTCTGTACGCTATCGTCTTTGTGATGTGCTTCCTGTTAGGTTTCGTCAGCCGTCACCGTCAGCATAACACCCTGACCTCTCATTAATTGCTCATGCCGGGCGGCGCTATCGTCGTCCGGCCTTTTCCTCTCTTACCCTGCTACGTGCATCTATTTCTATAAACCCGTTCAATTTGTCTGTTTTTTGCACAAACATGAAATGTCAGACAATTCCGTGACTTAAGAAAATTTATACAAATCAGCAATATACCCCTTAAGGAGTATATAAAGGTGAATTTGATTTACATCAATAAGCGGGGTTGCTGAATCGTTAAGGTAGGCGGTAATAGAAAAGAAATCGAGGCAAAAATGAGCAAAGTCAGACTCGCAATTATCGGTAACGGTATGGTCGGCCATCGCTTTATCGAAGATCTTCTTGATAAATCTGATGCGGCCAACTTTGATATTACCGTTTTCTGTGAAGAACCGCGCATCGCTTATGACCGCGTACACCTCTCGTCTTACTTCTCTCACCACACCGCCGAAGAGCTGTCGCTGGTGCGCGAAGGCTTCTACGAGAAACACGGCATCAAAGTTCTGGTCGGCGAACGCGCTATCACCATCAACCGTCAGGAGAAGGTGATTCACTCCAGCGCCGGGCGCACCGTTTTTTATGACAAGCTGATCATGGCGACCGGTTCCTACCCGTGGATCCCGCCAATTAAAGGTTCTGATACCCAGGACTGCTTTGTCTACCGCACCATTGAAGACCTCAACGCCATTGAATCCTGCGCCCGTCGCAGCAAACGCGGTGCCGTTGTTGGTGGCGGCCTGTTAGGTCTGGAAGCCGCTGGCGCGCTGAAAAACTTAGGTATTGAAACCCACGTTATCGAATTTGCCCCTATGCTGATGGCGGAACAGCTTGATCAGATGGGCGGCGAGCAGCTGCGTCGCAAAATCGAAAGTATGGGCGTGCGCGTTCACACCAGCAAAAACACCCTTGAGATTGTGCAGGAAGGTGTTGAAGCGCGTAAAACCATGCGTTTTGCCGACGGCAGCGAACTGGAAGTCGACTTTATCGTCTTCTCTACCGGTATCCGTCCGCGCGATAAGCTGGCAACCCAGTGTGGTCTGGACGTTGCTCCGCGTGGGGGTATTGTCATTAATGATTCCTGCCAGACTTCCGATCCGGATATCTACGCCATCGGTGAATGCGCAAGCTGGAACAACCGTGTATTTGGTCTGGTAGCACCAGGCTACAAAATGGCGCAGGTCGCCGTTGACCATATTCTCGGTAACGAAAACGCCTTTGAAGGTGCTGACCTTAGCGCCAAGCTGAAACTGCTGGGCGTAGACGTAGGCGGTATTGGTGATGCTCACGGTCGCACGCCTGGCGCACGTAGCTACGTTTACCTCGACGAAAGCAAAGAGATCTACAAACGCCTGATTGTCAGCGAAGACAACAAAACCCTGCTCGGTGCGGTACTGGTGGGCGATACCAGCGACTACGGCAACCTACTGCAACTGGTGCTGAACGCTATCGAGCTGCCGGAAAACCCGGATTCTCTGATCCTGCCGGCGCACTCGGGTAGCGGTAAGCCGTCTATCGGTGTTGATAAACTGCCGGACAGCGCGCAAATCTGCTCCTGCTTCGACGTCACCAAAGGTTATCTGATTGCTGCCATCAACAAAGGCTGCCACACCGTTGCGGCGCTGAAAGCTGAAACCAAAGCGGGTACTGGCTGCGGTGGCTGTATCCCGCTGGTCACTCAGGTACTGAACGCGGAACTGGCGAAACAGGGCATCGAAGTTAACAACAACCTGTGCGAACACTTTGCTTATTCGCGTCAGGAACTGTTCCATTTAATCCGCGTTGAAGGCATTAAAACCTTCGAAGAACTGCTGGCGAAACACGGCAAAGGCTACGGTTGTGAAGTTTGTAAACCGACCGTCGGTTCGCTGCTGGCCTCCTGCTGGAACGAATACATTCTGAAGCCGGAACATACTCCGCTGCAGGATTCTAACGATAACTTCCTCGCTAACATCCAGAAAGACGGCACCTACTCGGTGATCCCGCGTTCTCCGGGCGGTGAAATCACCCCGGAAGGGCTGATGGCAGTAGGTCGTATCGCGCGTGAATTTAATCTCTACACCAAAATCACCGGCTCCCAGCGCCTGGCGATGTTTGGCGCACAGAAAGACGATCTGCCGGAGATCTGGCGTCAGCTGATTGAAGCCGGCTTCGAAACCGGTCATGCCTATGCGAAAGCACTGCGTATGGCGAAAACCTGCGTGGGTAGCACCTGGTGCCGCTACGGCGTTGGCGACAGCGTCGGCCTCGGCGTGGAACTGGAAAACCGCTACAAAGGCATCCGTACGCCGCACAAAATGAAGTTCGGTGTCTCCGGCTGTACCCGTGAATGTTCAGAAGCCCAGGGTAAAGACGTGGGTATCATCGCCACCGAAAAAGGCTGGAACCTGTATGTTTGCGGTAACGGCGGCATGAAACCGCGTCATGCGGATCTGCTGGCGGCGGATATCGATCGCGAAACGCTGATCAAATATCTCGACCGCTTCATGATGTTCTACATCCGTACTGCCGACAAACTGACGCGTACCGCGCCGTGGTTAGAAAACCTTGAAGGCGGCATCGATTACCTGAAAGCGGTGATCATTGACGACAAACTGGGGCTGAACGCACATCTGGAAGAAGAGATGGCGCGCCTGCGTGAAGCGGTAGTATGTGAGTGGACTGAGACGGTCAATACACCGTCCGCGCAGACTCGCTTCAAACACTTCATCAACAGCGACAAGCGTGACCCGAACGTGCAGATGGTGCCAGAGCGCGAACAGCACCGTCCGGCAACGCCGTATGAACGTATCCCGGTAACTCTGGTGGAGGACAACGCATGAGCCAGTGGAAAGACATCTGCAAAATCGATGACATCCTGCCTGAAACCGGCGTCTGCGCGCTGTTAGGTGACGAGCAGGTAGCAATTTTCCGCCCGTATCACAGCGACCAGGTGTTTGCGATCAGCAACATCGACCCGTTCTTCGAGTCCAGCGTGTTGTCACGCGGGCTGATTGCGGAACACCAGGGCGAGCTGTGGGTCGCCAGCCCGCTGAAAAAACAGCGTTTTCGCTTAAGCGACGGCTTGTGCATGGAAGACGAACAGTTTTCCGTCAAGCATTACGAAGCGCGAGTGAAAGACGGCGTGGTACAGCTGCGCGGTTAATGTTTTAACGGGAGGCGCAATGCCTCCCCTTTTTGCATTGTCCTGTAATGACCTTCGGTATATTGCAGGACATTTTTTAAACTTTTTGTTTTATTTTTTGTTTTTATTTTTTAAAGGATAATCAAATGTTTACAGACACTATTAATAAGTGTGCGGCTAACGCTGCGCGCATTGCACGCCTGTCGGCAAATAACCCGCTCGGCTTCTGGGTCAGCTCCGCCATGGCGGGCGCGTATGTGGGTCTTGGGATCATCCTGATTTTCACGCTCGGTAATTTGCTCGACCCGTCCGTACGTCCTCTGGTGATGGGCGCGACCTTTGGTATCGCCTTAACGCTGGTCATTATTGCTGGTTCTGAGCTGTTCACCGGACACACCATGTTCCTCACCTTTGGAGTGAAAGCGGGCACTATCAGCCACGGGCAAATGTGGGCAATCCTGCCGCAAACCTGGCTGGGTAACCTGGTCGGTTCCGTCTTCGTTGCCATGCTCTATAGCTGGGGTGGCGGTAGCCTGCTGCCGGTAGATACCAGCATCGTTCACTCCGTCGCGCTGGCTAAAACCACTGCACCGGCAATGGTACTGTTCTTCAAAGGTGCATTGTGTAACTGGCTGGTTTGCCTGGCTATCTGGATGGCGCTGCGCACTGAAGGGGCGGCGAAATTTATCGCTATCTGGTGGTGTCTGCTGGCATTTATCGCGTCCGGCTACGAGCACTCCATCGCTAACATGACGCTGTTCGCCCTCTCCTGGTTTGGCAACCACAGCGAAGCCTACACGCTGGCGGGTATTGGTCATAACCTGCTGTGGGTGACGCTGGGTAATACTTTATCAGGTGCCGTATTCATGGGATTGGGTTATTGGTATGCTACGCCGAAAGCGAATCGTCCGGTTGCGGACAAATTTAATCAAACTGAAACAGCTGCCGGTTAATTACTAAGGGGTTTTTACGTGGATCATTTGCCTATATTTTGCCAATTACGCGATCGCGACTGTCTGATTGTCGGCGGTGGTGATGTCGCGGAACGCAAAGCAAGGTTGCTGTTAGACGCAGGCGCTCGCTTAACGGTGAATGCATTAGCGTTTATTCCACAGTTCACCGCATGGGCAGATGCAGGCATGTTAACCCTCGTCGAAGGGCCATTTGATGAAAGCCTTCTCGACACCTGCTGGCTGGCGATTGCAGCGACGGATGATGACGCGCTTAACCAGCGCGTCAGTGAAGCCGCTGAAGCTCGTCGCATCTTCTGTAACGTGGTCGATGCGCCGAAAGCCGCCAGCTTTATTATGCCGTCGATTATTGACCGCTCACCGCTCATGGTCGCGGTCTCCTCTGGCGGCACCTCTCCGGTTCTGGCACGCCTGTTGCGCGAAAAACTCGAATCACTGCTGCCGTTGCATCTGGGCCAGGTAGCGAAATACGCCGGGCAATTACGCGGGCGAGTGAAACAACAGTTCGCCACGATGGGTGAGCGTCGCCGTTTCTGGGAGAAATTGTTCGTTAACGACCGCCTGGCGCAGTCGCTGGCAAACAACGATCAGAAAGCCATTACTGAAACGACCGAACAGTTAATCAATGAACCGCTCGATCATCGCGGTGAAGTGGTGCTGGTTGGCGCAGGTCCGGGCGATGCCGGGCTGCTGACACTGAAGGGTCTGCAACAAATTCAGCAGGCAGATGTGGTGGTTTACGACCGTCTGGTTTCTGACGATATTATGAATCTGGTACGCCGCGATGCTGATCGCGTTTTCGTCGGCAAACGCGCGGGATACCACTGCGTACCGCAGGAAGAGATTAACCAGATCCTGCTGCGGGAAGCGCAAAAAGGCAAACGCGTGGTGCGGCTGAAAGGTGGCGATCCGTTTATTTTTGGCCGTGGTGGCGAAGAGCTGGAAACACTGTGCAACGCGGGTATTCCGTTCTCGGTGGTTCCTGGTATTACCGCAGCTTCTGGTTGCTCTGCCTATTCGGGTATTCCGCTCACGCATCGCGATTATGCCCAGAGCGTACGCTTAATTACCGGACACTTAAAAACCGGTGGCGAACTGGACTGGGAAAACCTGGCGGCAGAAAAACAGACGCTGGTGTTCTATATGGGGTTGAATCAGGCCGCGACTATTCAGCAAAAGCTGATTGAACACGGTATGCCTGGCGAAATGCCGGTGGCAATTGTCGAAAACGGAACGGCAGTCACGCAGCGCGTGATTGACGGTACACTCTCGCTGCTGGGCGAACTGGCGCAGCAAATGAACAGTCCATCGCTAATTATTATTGGTCGGGTTGTTGGCCTGCGCGATAAACTGAACTGGTTCTCCAACCATTAATGTAACCCGGGCCAGAGAATTCTGGCCTTCTTAATGACTCTTTTTATATATTCAGCAAATAAAACATAACCCCTTAATAAATATTATCTGCTAATGGGTTATATTCACCGTTACAGCGACTTACAAAATTAAGCCATTCACTCACTGACGCTAATTAAATATTCCTGTATCGTTCTTAATGAGCAGTCTGCTTATATTCATATAAACAATGAATATTAATCAATATATAATACATAGGGAATGTAAATGAACAAATTTATTAAAGTTGCACTGGTAGGTGCGGTACTGGCTACGTTAACTGCATGTACTGGTCATATTGAAAACCGTGATAAAAACTGCTCTTACGACTACCTGCTGCACCCGGCAATTTCTATTTCTAAAATCATTGGCGGTTGCGGTCCTACTGCACAGTAAGTCTCTGACTGAAAGCGGCTAACACCGGTTTAATTGCCTGACGCCCTCGGGGTTACCCGAGGGCGTATTTATTTCTGCATTCTTTTCGAAAACATCATGCACAAGATTAAATACTGGCAATACTCTCACGCAAAATCCGCAGCACCGTCTCTTCACCGCTGCGATTTGGGTTAATACGAATCGCGTAATGTTCGAGTTGCGGATTCGCCTGGCGAAACGTTCCGGAAAGTCGATAAAAAAGCGGCGGGATCTCATATTTCGACTCTGCACCAACCGGGTAAGGCAAGGCACCGCGCTTTTGCGCCTCTTCCAGCACCCTGGCGGCAATCGGCTGATGAAATTCCACAATCAACACTTTCGACTGCGCATTGGCAATCACCGCGCTTTTCACTTCCGCCACTGCGCCACCGTTAAGTAAAGCCAGCAACCGTTCAGATACCCCCGCCTGCACCGCGTGCATCACTGGCGCAAACACCAGCCCACGCAAGACTTCCAACGCCTGAGCGCCCTGAATCTGGCTGCCGCCGGAGTAGAGCGTGGCGCGAATACGGTTAATAACATCAGCATCGCCTACCACCGCGCCAACACCCTCTGGCCCAAATAGCTTGAAGCAGGAAAATGTCGAGACATTCGCCCCGCATTCACAGCCAATGCGCGCCACCTTCATCACCGCATAGTTGTCATCGGTTAAGGCTGGAACACTTGCCGCGCGCAACGTTGCCAGCACATCTGCCAGAATGTACCCGTCCTGCGGCTGCTGGCGCGTATGCTGCACCAGCGCCGCATCCGGTAGTTGCTCCTCGACGACCTGCTTCAGTGCCGACAGGTCATTGAAATCAGCAGTAATAAGCGTCAGCCCCATCTGCTCAATAATAACCCGTGTCGTCGGGTAAACAGGCGCGTCATGCACCAGAAGACGCTGCCCCGGTTTGAGCAAAGCCGCCAACGCCGCACGGATCGCGCCAGTACCCGCGCCCTGTACCAGCGCCGCAGCCTGTGCGTGAAATGCATCAGCCAGCACCTGTTCCACTCGCTGGGTAATGCGCGGTTGATTCAGCCCCGGCGTTAAGCCCAAATCCCCGCGGGTAAGAAACTCGCTGCCGGGAAAATGGCGGCAAATCGTGTCCACCAGCGCAAACTGCTTTTGCTGCGCCTCAATAAGCGTCAGGCTTTGCAGAGGAAACGTCTTCATAGGTGCCTTCCTTAAGCCGGAACGAACAAGCCAAACCAGTAAAGAACATTCAGCAGAATACCGGTGATCATTACTGCCACGACCGGTGCCGCCATTTTCTGTACCGGACGACCCAGAGATTCGTTGAGGAAGTAAATGGCAACCGCGATAGAGAATCCGGTATAACCCGCCATCTTAATTGCTGCGAAAATCGAACCGACCAGAAGAGCCACTTCCATCAGCATATTCATGGCGTTACGGATGTTATCCGACGCATTACGCACCGACGGGTAGCGCCCCAGCCATTTGCCGATCGAGCGAAGCAGCAAGACTTCCGCCGAAATAACCACTGCGCCTAATACCGCTGCAACCATCGGATTCGGCGAGAGATAGCCCACCGCATAAACAAAGGTAAAGCCCGCAACTGCATACACACCAGTGGCTAACGCGGTGGTGGCAATCAACGGTACAAAACCCAGCCCGCGCATAAATTCCGCCAGAGCTGCCTGGTTGATTAGTGTTTGCGATTGTTCCGGCGTTACGCCTGCGGAGTACGCTTTCTCCAGAGTGAAGATCGACACTTCACTACCGGCGAAAATCTTCATGCTGGCAACGGCGGCAATCAATGCTCCCACGATGGCGATATACGGTAAGTTTTTGATAATCCGTGACGTGCGTTCTTCAAACACCGAAAGCCCGCTGGCATCAATGTCATTTTCATCACGATGACGCAAGTCGTGAGTTATCGCGATCCCCAGCAGCATCACCATGCCAATAAAGATTTCGATGGATTCAGGGTTAAGATGTGGGAAATAGCGCACGACGACCACACGGGTCATCAGTACCACCACGGCGGCGATCAGACTTTGCTTCCAGCCGAACTGGTAGAAAATCGCCACCAGCGGGAACAGTGCAAAAGCTGAAACCACCGGCGAGCTTAATTCCCCCAGGCTACCTAATACATCCACCGGTAGCGCGGTCAGCAGCTGGTTTACCGGCAACAGGCAAGTAAGGATCAACACGCCCCAGATAGCGCCAAGACCAAACGCCATCAGGCTGTTTATCGCCAGTACGCCGAGGATATCGGTAGGAAGAAAGAGTAACCATGCGTTGAGCAGCCCGGTTTTCAGGGTAAACGAGATCCCCACCGAGGCCACAAAACCAATGCTCAGACCAAAAGCGATACTCCCCGCCTCGCGACGGTTCATATAGCCTTCAATCAGTTGCGGCAGGATCGGGCGGATACCGTCATGAAAAACGGCCGCCGAGCGATGCGCCAGAAGCGATGTCATACCCGTCAGGCACGCCACCACGATAATCTGAATATACAGATCCATAGTCGTGCCTTTTATTTCAGATGGTTAATCAGCATCGGAATCGCGTGTTCGACATGCTCAACGGAAAGCCCAAACGCCACTTTCCCTTCGGCGATCATTTTGGCGATATGTTCGTCTTTCGCTTTAATGCCTGGTTTGGCAATGGTGCAACTTTTGTTATAGCCAATCACCGCGATGGCAATCGACAATGCCGCGCCCGCACCGGTATTACACGCGCCGATGTAGTAATCCAGTTGCCCGGATTTCACTTTCATTGCCGCTTCCATGTCGTTGTGAATGAAAACTTCAAAACAGCCAGGAGCCGTCGCTTCAATGGTTTTTTTAATCTGCTCACGCTGTAAGCCTGCAACACCAATCTTTTTCATGAGTCTGTCCTTATTGGAAAAATTGAGAGGGAGTTTCACGTAACATCACATCCACATCGGCCTGACTGAATCCTGACTGGCGCAATTGCGGAATAAAGGTGGTCAATAAATAGTCATAGCCATAACCACCGTTGGCTTTTAAATGGGAGCGGCGCGTAATATCCATCGACAGCATGACGCGGTTCAGCAAACCACGGTCACGTAGCGCGTGGAGCATCGCAATGCGCTTTTCGTCCGGGTAGTAACTGTTCTTGCCGATGGTGTCGAACTGCACATACGCGCCGAGATCGATCATCTTCAAAATGTTGTCGAGGTTGTCTTTCAGATCGCAGTGACCAACGGTGACGCGCGAAAGATCAACCCCGTGGGCTTGCAACAGAGCCAGTTGTTCCAGTCCCATGGTGCTAAAAGAGGTATGTGTGGAGATCGGGCGTCCGGTCTGGTTATGTGCCAGCGCGGCGGCAATAAATACCTTCTCTTCCAGCGGCGTAATCTTCCCTTCGCTGGAGCCAATCTCCGCGATGATCCCGGCTTTCAGGTCAGTGCCATCGATACCCTGCTCAATTTCATCGACCATCTCTTGCGCCAGTTCCTGCACGCTGCGGGTCGCCACATGTTGCGGGAAAAACGCGTCCTGGTAATAACCGGTACAGGCCACCACGTTGATGCCGGTTTCGCGCATTACATCGAGCATAAATTGCGCATTGCGCCCCATATAACGGTTGGTCATCTCAATCACATTACGCACGCCCTGGGCCATCAGGTCGTTCATCTCCTGGCAAATGAACGCATACTGATCAAGGCGGCAGTCCACGTTGTTTTTAAAGCCGGAGAGATCAATATGCAGATGCTCATGGGCCAGGGTGTAGCCCGTCGGATCAAAACTCATAGGGTGTCTCCTGCAAACCGGAGGGAGGAAAGAAAAGAGCGACCATTTTGTGGCGGTGGCGCACGGAAAAATTCACACACGGTAGCCCCCACATCAGAAAGCGTGGTGCGCACACCGAGCTGCGTAGCGACCATCCCTTGCTGATAAACCAGCACTGGCACCACTTCGCGGGTATGGTGGCTGTGACCAATGGTCGGATCGTTACCGTGATCCGCCATCACGACCAGGCAATCATCTGGCTGCATCGCCTCAATAAGCCGGGCAAGGTTACGGTCAACGACCTGCAAACGTTCGGCATAACGTGCGACGTCTTCCGCGTGACCAGCGAGGTCGGTTTCCTGGATATTGGTGCAAATAAACGCCGTCGGATGCGTGTTAAATTCGTCGAGGGTGATATCCATAATCCGCTGGCTATCCACCAGGTTTTGCCAGCTCACGCCATAAGGATTGCTGACGATATCCGCCACCTTACCCACCAGCACGGTTGGCACGCCCGCTTCATACAGTTTTTGCGGCACCTGCACTTTTTCATCAACACCGTAGCCCATATGCACGACCTGGAAGCCGTTGTCATAAGCGCCTGAACGCGGCGCATTAATGCCAATAAAGCGCCCTTCTTTACTTTCTGCGGCATCGAGAATGCGTTGACTGTCAGTTAACAGGCCGCCAAATGTAATGACCCGACCGACCTGTACCTGCTCACGCACGATACGACCAATTTTGATTGCGTCGTCAAAAGAGATCACAGAGAGATTGACGGTGATGTTATAGACCTGGCCTAAATCCGCCTCGAGATTATCGCCAATCGCAACCGCCTGATTGACCCACAGAAATTGCAGATCATCGCCACGACGCTCAACCTGCCAGCCAGCGGAAACTAATGCCTGCTCAACACGGTCAATCACATCGCGAAAAGGCATCCGCAGCGGCGGTAACGGGCGCGTGCCTAAAATTTCCTGATGCCCCATAAAGGTATCGCCACCTTCATGTTGCAGCTCTGCCACGCCCCAGGTTGCGGAGTCTGACGGTTGCATATCGCCTGGCGCATAACCTAATGCGTTGATTAGCCCCAGCTTCTCCAGCATTGGTAGCTGCAAATGCGGCAGCTGGCTCAGGATGTGACCACAGGTATTCGCTCCCGCATCCTGCGGACGCACCAGCGTGACATCTTTCATTGCGCCTACGCCAAAGCTATCAATCACTAACACCACAAATCGCGCCATTACGCCCCCAGAGAGTTTCCAAGACTGTCATAACGATCGACGATTTCCGGTTCGCCACGATGAATACCAGACACCAGCACCACATCGCTACGGGTGACAAAAATCTGCGTGCGAAAACAGAGCACTACTGCACTGCTTACCGGAAACTCGCCTGCCAGCGGCAGGGTGTAGTCGATACTGCTGTCATCCACAGTTTTGAGATTGGTTTCAGTAATCTTTTGATTTTCTGGCGTAAACACCAGCGCATGTTGCGCATGACCACGACGGTAGTAACCGCCGCCGTAGCAGTAGCTGTCGCCACGGAAATGATGGGAGATTTCACTTAACCAGAGCATCGCGATACGTTCAGGCTGATCGCCCTGCTGGTTTGCCGGAATAGTGCCCGTCAGCGCATGACCGGGTTCGGCATGAGTCACACCGTATTCCGCCAGCAATGGCAGCGAAGTGCAGCTGGTCGCTGAAGGCGCGTTCAGTTGCTCAATCGCAATACCAGATTTCGCCAGTTGATCCCGTGCTTGTACCAGCGTGTGAAGATTCGGTGTCGGCAAAACTTTCCCGGCAGCCTCATCCCAAAGCAGGCAAGGGAAATGGGTTAGTCCAGCTAAATGCAGCCCCGGCAGTTTCTTAATTTCAGCAACCACCTCGTGCAGCGAATGCTGTACAAAACCGCTCTCCTGCCCCGGATAAAGAAAATCATCGTCGCTATAAACTTTGAGCAGCACAGACTGGACTCGTCCGGCCTTCACCGCTGCCGCAGAAACTTCCCGCGCTTTGTCGAGAGTAAACACGGTGATGACGTCGGTGCCCTGTTCAACGGCATCAGCAACCTGGTGACAAGGGATTTGTACCAGATGCCCCTGATGCGCCACTGGCAAACCAGCGCGGCGCATGACCCGCGCCTCTTTGTAATCCACCGCCACAATGCCGCTGTAGCCCAATGCCAGCAGTTTTTTCGCCAGCCACGGATTACGACCAAACTGCTTGGTCATCAGATACAGTTCAATGCCGTAAAGCCGCGCCGTCTCAATCAGCCGCTTACCGTTTTCCAGTATCTGATCCACGTCGATCACCCAGCTGTCCGGGGCGATCTTGCCCTTTTGCCACAAGCTTAGTGCGGCGGAAATTAGCGCCGGGTTCTGGCGTTTCAATGCTTCTACAAACATCTTGTTGCCTCGTTTCTGTTCCTTGAATTAAATATTCATTTTTTTGAATATTTAGGTTGTGCGACGTGGATTTGTCGGGAGCTTCAAACCTCTTCGTTAGCAGCCATCCATAATCCATAAAGATTAGCCAGCAAATAGCCTTCTTCACACGGGTTAACTTCCAGTGCGAATTCCTTCAACAACACCTGATGCAATTGCACAACGGCTTGCCAGTGGCTGGATTGCGCCAGCTCTACCAGCAATTCGGCGTCCAGCGGCTCTATTTCTTCACCACGGCGACTGCGCATCAGTGCGCTCGCCATATGTGTCATCGCCATCATTCCTTGCTCGCTGCGCACCGGTAGATGACACTCTGTTTCCAGTACGTTGACGACCTGCATCATGCCTTTGCAGATGTCCTTATCAATAACGCCTGCATCGCAAAGCAGGTTGAGTCTGGTTTCCATTTCAGATGCCTTTCGTTTAATAACTGGGTTCCTGTTCCCCACTGACCACTCGTTGTTGATGGGCAAGCAGGGCGTGTTTATCAACAACTGCACGCAGCAATTGTTGCATTGGGTAATCATCGACTCGCGTCAGGATCACGGCTTCGGTGGCCTGTAAAAATCGCGGATCGTCTGTGAGCGGCGTCGCTTCTAATCCCAGCATGGTCAGTTCGTTTTCCGCCACCACGTTCCAGATCACCGCATCGACATCGCCTTTAACAATGCGTTGTAAACTCTCGTGATAAGAGAGATCGACTCGTTCCACATCACTATCGCCAAAAAAGACATCGGTCATGATTTTCTGATCCGCCGAACGGTTATCCAGCCCCACGCGATTCACGTTTGCGGACTCGCCTTTACGGCAAATCAACTGGTGCTCGCCAACGTAGGTGTGCGGCCCCAACTCCAGCGCGAGGCATAACCCTTTTTGCGTGAGATAACTTTCCGCCGCCAGTCGGGAAACCACCGCCATGTCATACACGCCGTTAAGTAAACACTCCACGCGAATATCCGCGCCGCGCATGTGCGCATAGTAAAAAGGAATACCATCAAACTGAGCTTTCAATCCGCTCGCCAGGCCTTCGTACAAACGGGTATAGGGCAAGGGCATCGCGCACACCACATTGTTGATATCCACATGAGTCAGCAATGCTTTGTTATCCATCTCGACCAGATAACTGCCATTGCGCCCACGGCGTTCAATCCGTATCGCTCCGCTTGATTCCAGCGTTTTCAACGCGGCCTGCGTCAGGCCAACGGATGAACGGCATTCAGTTGCTAGCTCATCTATGGTTTTCAGTCGATTACCGCACTTTTCACCCAACAAATAACGGGCCAGTGTCGTGATGACGACGCCTTCTTTTTTGATAAACGTTCGACGCATAGTAAATTTTCAATAAAGTGAATATTTATATCTTCATAAAAATGAAGATAAGTCGCAACTGCGAGATGTGGAAACGGCGAGGCGCTTCACATTTTTTCGGATTATTGCAAATGAGGATAAAAAAACCGGGTTTCCCCGGTTTTTGGCATTAATGTTAAATTACGGCTTCGCCACAAAACCAATCGCTTCGTACACCGCTTTTAGCGTACGGGAAGCGTGCGCGCTGGCTTTTTCCGCGCCATCTTTCATCACCTGTTGCAGGAAGGCTTCATCGTTGCGGAAACGGTGATAGCGTTCCTGCAATTCAGTCAGCATACCGGAAACGGCATCAGCCACTTCACCTTTCAGATGACCATACATCTTGCCTTCGAACTGTTTTTCCAGTTCCGGAATGCTCTGGCCCGTTACAGCAGAAAGGATATCCAGCAGGTTGGAAACGCCCGCTTTGTTCTGCACATCGTAGCGAACTACCGGCGGCTCGTCGGAGTCAGTGACCGCGCGTTTGATTTTCTTCACGACCGATTTCGGATCTTCCAGCAGGCCGATAACGTTATTGCGGTTATCGTCAGACTTGGACATCTTCTTGGTCGGCTCCAGCAGCGACATTACGCGCGCGCCAGATTTCGGAATAAACGGCTCTGGCACCTTAAAGATATCGCCATACAGCGCGTTGAAACGCTGGGCGATATCGCGGCTCAGTTCCAGGTGCTGTTTCTGGTCTTCACCCACCGGCACCAGATTAGTTTGATACAGCAGGATGTCCGCAGCCATCAGCACCGGATAGTCAAACAGACCAGCATTGATGTTCTCGGCATAACGCGCAGATTTATCTTTAAACTGCGTCATGCGGCTCAGTTCGCCGAAGTAGGTATAGCAGTTCAGTGCCCAGCCTAACTGCGCATGTTCCGGCACGTGGGACTGAACAAAAATGGTGCTTTTCTCAGGATCGATACCACAAGCCAGATACAAGGCCAGCGTATCCAGCGTCGCTTTACGCAGCTTCTGTGCATCCTGGCGCACGGTGATCGCGTGTTGGTCAACGATACAGTAAATGCAATGGTAGTCATCCTGCATGTTTACCCACTGACGCAGCGCACCCATGTAGTTACCAATGGTCAATTCACCTGAGGGCTGTGCGCCACTAAAAACGATGGGCTTAGTCATTTTTCGATTCCTGATTTTCGCTATGCGGAAGCCCTAATGCGGGCAGAAGGTCATTTATAGACTGATAAATTACATCAGGCTGGCTGAGATCGATAGCCTCGCCGTAGTTATATCCGTAGGTTAAGCCAACTGATGGGCAACCTGCCGCTTTTGCTGCCTGAATATCATTGCGTGAGTCGCCGACAAACAGCATCTGTTGTGGGGCAATTCCCATCCGCTCAGCCACCAGTAACAGTGGGTCCGGATGCGGTTTTTTGTTTTGCACATCATCACCACCAATCACCACGCTGAAGTATTTGGCGATATCTAAGGCTTCGAGAAGCGGCGCGACGAACGGCGTCGGTTTGTTGGTGACCAGGCCTAGCGGCAAGCCTTTAGCCTGCAACGCGCCCAACGTATCGGCAACGTGCGGGAACAAAAACGTCCCCTCTTCGGCAACCTCGCTATAGTAGCGATCGAACAGTTTACGCAGAATACGTACCTGTTCTTCTGCCGGAATGTCGTCATCAACGGGCGGTTTACCCATTGTTTTACGCAGAGTCGCACGTTCCTGACGCGCCCAGGTCAATGCGCGCTCCATCAGAACATCTGCGCCGTTACCAATCCAGGTTATAACGCGTTCTTCACCTGCGACGGGCAACTCCAGCGCATACAGCGCCATATCTACTGCGGTAGCCAAGCCAGGAGCACTGTCCACCAGCGTACCATCGAGATCAAAAGCGACGCCGCGAATATCTTCAAACTTATTCATGACTTACCTTTGCCAGTTCACTGCGCATTTCATCAATGACTTTTTGGTAGTCTGGCTGGTCGAAGATTGCCGAACCGGCGACGAACATATCCGCGCCCGCCGCAGCGATTTCGCCAATGTTGTTCACCTTCACGCCACCGTCCACTTCCAGTCGAATGTCAAAGCCAGACTCGTCGATACGACGACGTACTTCGCGCAGTTTATCCAGTGTTTGCGGAATGAAAGACTGACCGCCGAAACCAGGGTTGACGGACATCAGCAGGATCACATCCAGCTTATCCATCACGTAATCCAGATAGCTCAGAGGTGTCGCCGGGTTAAATACCAGACCCGCTTTACAGCCATTTTCTTTAATCAGTTGCAGCGTGCGGTCAACATGCTCGGAGGCTTCTGGATGAAAGGTAATGATGCTGGCACCAGCGGCAGCGAAATCAGGCACAATGCGATCGACGGGTTTCACCATCAGGTGTACGTCGATAGGGGCGGTAATGCCGTAGTTACGCAAGGATTTCAGCACCATTGGCCCAATCGTCAGATTGGGAACATAGTGGTTATCCATGACGTCAAAATGCACGACATCAGCGCCAGCTGCCAGGGCTTTTGCGGTATCTTCACCCAGGCGGGCAAAATCAGCCGACAGAATTGAGGGGGCAATCAAATACTGTTTCATCCGCTTCTCCTTGAGAATTATTTTTTCGCGGGTGAAACGACTCCTGGTTTGTACAAAGCCAGCAGTTCGTCCACCTTTTTACGTGTGCCGCCGTTGCTGCTTATACTGCGTCGAACTTTGACGACATGCAATTTTGCGCGCTGATACCACTCACGCGTTAACATCGTATCGTGATTGGAGATCAGCACTGGAATATGGCGATCGACCAGACCTTCGGCGATCTCCGCCAGATGCGCTTGTTGTTCAAGCGTAAAACTGTTTGTGTGATACGCCGTAAAGTTGGCGGTCGCAGACAGCGGCGCATAAGGCGGATCGCAATAGACGACGGATGCATCATCTGCGCGCGCCATGCTATCGGCGTAAGACTCACAGTAGAAAAAGGCATTCTGCGCTTTTTCAGCGAAGTGATACAACTCTGCTTCCGGGAAATAGGGTTTTTTGTAGCGGCCAAACGGCACGTTAAACTCACCGCGCAGATTGTAACGACACAGGCCGTTGTAACCGTAGCGGTTCAAATATAAAAACAGTACCGCCCGACGGAACGGATCCTGGCTTTTGTTGAACTCTTCGCGGAACTGATAGTAAACCTCGGCGCAATTTGTTTCGGGAACAAACAGCTCGCGTGCGGCCTGTACGTACTCATCAGTACGCATTTTCACAATGTTATAGAGACTGATCAGGTCGCTATTGATATCGGCAAGGATATAACGAGAAAAGTCGGTGTTGAGAAACACCGACCCGGCACCTACAAAAGGCTCAACCAGACATTCGCCCTTGGGCAAATGCCGTTTAATATCATCAAGCAGGGGATACTTGCCCCCTGCCCACTTCAAAAAAGCGCGATTTTTCTTCATGCTGACTAACTAATTACACCTTCTCCGGCTGTGGAGAAAGCTCCGACAGCATCCAGCGCTTCAGGCAACTCCCGCAACGATAAACCATTGCGGGAGATAACCTTGATTACTTCAGATCGGCCTGTACCTGACGCAGCGGTTTCGCCCACGGGTTTTTGGCCTGGACATCTGCTGGCAATGTAGATACCGCTTTTTTCGCCTCTTCTTTCGAAGCGTACACGCCAGAAACCAGGACATACCACGGCTGACCATTACGCGTCGTTTCATAGACAACGTAGTTTTTCAGATTCTCTTTCTTCGCCCAACCGTTCAGGTTGTCGTAGTTAGAGGAACTGCTCAGCTGCAGAGTGTAATGGCTGGACGGTGCCGATTTCAACGAACCAACATTACCTGCGGTCTTCCCTCCAGCAGCGGGTGTTGCCGTGGTTTGCGCCGGGGATGCCGTCTGTACTGGAGCCGTAGTCGCCGTCTCTTTTGGTGCTGGCGTAGAAGTCGCAGCCGGTGCCTTCGCGCTCGCCACAGGAGCAGCTGGTTCAGTACGCTTCGGCGTCTGAGCTACCGGCTTCGGTTCCGTTTTCACGGTTGCTTGCGGTTTTTTCGGTTCAATCACCGCCTGCTGACGAGCTGGACGCGTGGTGGCCGGACGTTCAGCGGTTTGCGTTTTCGCCGTGTCACGCGATGCATTGCCATTGCGAACAGGCGCGACCGTCGCGGGTTCAGTCGGCAACGTGGAATTGACCGCCACATTGTTCAACTGTTGCTGATTTTGTGGCTGGGTCAGCGCATTGTTCAGGTCACCCTGCACTTCAACACGTTGTTGACCATCCGTTGCCGCCGGGGTTTGCCCTTGAGTCGGCGTAGAAGAGATCGGCGGCAGAGATACATCCTGCTGAGTATTTTCCGCAGACGTGGTTCCCGGCGCTGGCTGCACGCCATTGGCCTGATCGGTCGCATTGCCAGCAAGATCAATACTCTTCTCGCCAGACGCGGTTTGATCGCTGGAAGTGGTCGAGGGGGCTTTTAGCGCAGAACCGATACCGATGATCAACAGCAGTAGAACCAGAATGCCGACGCCCATCATCATATACTGACGAGAAGCGGGTTTACTGGCTGCTTTTTTGCGCTTACGCGGACGACGCTCTACGCGCTCTTCATCCACGGTTTCATCTTCGGATTCGTCAATTTCTTCTTCGATTTCCGGTTCCTCATTGCGCTCTTTTTGCGCACGAGTCGGACGGCGATCGTCAGTGTCATCAAGTTCAATATCATCAAAATTGATCTGCGGTTCGCCACGTTCAGTACGCTCAGAACGTTCAGAAGATTGACGAGAACGACCAGTACGACGATCGCTGGGATCGGGTTTCAGCTCGTCTTCTGGTTTGAATTCATCCATTTAACACCCCACTAAAAGGTTAATGCTTACCACGTTGCAATTAACCTGAAGCTAATAGACCGCTTGATAAGCGGCCTGACCTTTCTTGTTGTTACGCTGATTGACAATCGGCAATGGCGTTAAGAACAAGCTCGTGCGAAACGCCGCTGCGAACTTCACTCTTACCAATTGCCAACGGAAGAATTAAGCGCATCTCTCCCGCAAGGACTTTCTTGTCACGCAGCATATGCGGTAAATACGCCTGCGCGGACATTTCGCGCGGCCCATTGACCGGTAACCCAGCCCGCTTGAGCAGGGTTATAATACGCTGCGTTTCGGCAGAACTAAACTGCCCGAGACGTTCCGACGTCCGCGCCGCCATCACCATACCCGCAGCGACCGCTTCACCATGTAACCAATTGCCATACCCCATTTCAGCTTCAATGGCATGACCAAAGGTGTGTCCCAGATTCAGTAAAGCACGTAACCCGGTTTCGCGCTCGTCGGCGGCGACAACTTCTGCCTTCAGTTCACAACAACGGCGAATACAGTACGCCATTGCCGGACCGTCCAGACGCAACAACGCATCCAGATTCTCTTCCAGCCAGTTAAAAAACGCACCGTCAAGAATAATGCCGTATTTGATGACTTCTGCCAGCCCCGACGCTAACTCACGCGGGGGAAGCGTTTTCAGACAGTCGAGATCCACCACCACTGAAGCAGGCTGGTAGAACGCGCCAATCATGTTTTTACCGAGGGGATGGTTGACCGCAGTTTTGCCGCCAACGGAGGAATCGACCTGCGACAGTAACGTCGTCGGGACTTGAATGAAACGTACACCGCGCTGATAACTCGCCGCCGCAAAGCCGGTCAGATCGCCCACTACGCCGCCGCCAAGCGCCACCAGCGTAGTATCGCGACCATGCGGTTTTTGTAACAATGCCGTAAAGACGGTATCGAGTACAGCCAGGCTTTTATACTGCTCGCCGTCAGGGAGGATAACGCTATCGACATTAACACCCGCCTGTTCAAGTACGCCGCGGACCTTATCGAGATACAGAGGAGCCAGGGTTTCGTTGGTGACCAACATGACCTGCTCGCCCGATTTCAGCGGTAAGAATGAAGCTGGTTCATTAAACAAACCAGATGCGATGGTAATTGGGTAACTACGTTCCCCGAGAGTAACGACAATCCTCTCCATAACGCGACATCCACCTTAATTACTGTACCCGCAGACGAGTGTATATAAAGCCAGAATTAGTTGCTTTCCAGCATGTGAATAATCTGGTTAGCGACCACTTTAGCGCTTTGATCATCAGTACGAATGGTCACGTCGGCAATCTCTTCATACAGCGGATTGCGTTCATTGGCCAACGCTTCCAGAACTTCACGTGGCGGTGTTTCAACGTGCAGCAACGGGCGTTTTTTATCACGCTGCGTGCGTGCAAGTTGCTTTTCGATGGTCGTTTCAAGATAAACGACAACGCCACGAGCGGAAAGACGGTTACGCGTTTCACGGGATTTCACAGAGCCGCCGCCAGTAGCCAGCACAATACCCTGTTTCTCGGTCAACTCATTGATGACCTTTTCTTCGCGATCGCGGAAGCCTTCTTCGCCTTCTAAATCGAAAACCCAGCCCACATCAGCTCCGGTTCGTTTCTCAATCTCTTGATCGGAATCGTAAAATTCCATATTGAGTTGTTGAGCTAACTGGCGCCCAATAGTGCTTTTTCCGGCACCCATAGGCCCAACCAGAAAGATATTGCGTTTCTCTGCCATTTTTTCGGTACTACTAAGACTATTCGTTAATGATAAACCCGCTTCGCTCAGAGAGCGCCGCAGGACATGAACTGAAACCTCATAAGATATTGCGAGAGTCAGACTGAAAATTATCTCAATACTCCAGCGGGTTTGGCAACTGAATAAATCACCCATCCCTCTGCATATCTGGTCGCTGCAAGCGCGCTGCCTTGCTACCACCGCTCTGGCGATAAATCACCGGGTAAGATTAGCGTAAAAAAGACAGCAAAATGCCGCCTGAATGATAAATCATCATCATGGAACGCAGGCAGCGAAGAGCACCAACTCTCAAATCGGTACTCCTTGTATGCTAAATACCTGCGCGCGTCAAATAGATGAAACACGTTCAGCGTAAAAACATTACCGCTTTTACGGCTGTTTACTCACTGGAAACCAGTCGTGGCGTGATAAACACTACTAACTCGCGTCGTTCATCTTCTTTTCCGTCATGGCGAAATAATTGCCCGAACCAGGGAATGTCGCCAAGCAACGGTACGCTATCCTGACCCGATTTATTTTTACGGGTAAAAATGCCGCCCAGCACCAACGTTTCTCCGCTTTTGACCTCGACCTGCGTTTCGATCTCCTGCTTATCAATCGCCAGCACTTCGCCATCGGCCTGCTGTAGCACCTGCCCCGGAACGTTCTGGCTGATGTGTAATTTCAGCCGGATGCGACCTTTTTGTAACACCGTGGGCGTGACCTCCATCCCCAGGACGGCCTCTTTAAATTCCACCGACGTCGCGCCACTTTCCCCGCTGGAAACCTGATATGGAATTTCGCTCCCCTGTTTAATGCTGGCAGGCTGAAGATGTGAGGCCAGCAGACGCGGACTGGCGATAATATCCAGCTGCTGTTTTTGTTCGAGCGCGGAAAGCTCAAGATCCAGCAAACGTCCGTTGATGCGCCCAATGTTAAAACCGACATGCGTTGTCGCCGTCGCTACGGAGAGGTCGCTACCAAGCGTGGTGACTTGCCCAACGCCACCAGCTTGTTGCGCATCGGCCAGCGTCCATTTCACGCCTAACTCACGCAAACTTTTTTCATTAATGGTGACAATATGCGCCGACAGCTCAACCTGCCCGACCGGCAGATCCATTTGCGCTACCCACTGTTCAAGGGCACTTAACGCCGTGTTGTTATCTCGTAGCAAAAGGCGATTGGTGCGTTTATCGACGGTCATACTCCCTTTGGCACTCAGTAGCTTCTCCCCAGCTTTCGCCAGCTCTCCGGCGTCGGCGTATTGCAGAGTAATATTGCGATTTTCCAGCGGCAGATTTGCCTGCGCCCGCGCCTGCTCCGCTTCCTGACGGGCGATATTGTCATTCTGCCAGGCAATGGAATGCACTGAGAGAATGTTGCCCTCCTGGCGCGTTATCAGTCCGGCGCTTTTCACTACAGTTTGTAGTGCCTGCTTCCAGGGAACATCTGTTAGATGTAACGACACCGTACCGCTGACGTCTGGCGACACCACCAGGTTCAACTTCTCCTGTTCAGCCAGCGCCTGCAACACCTGAGCTACCGGAACGTCATCCACCATCAGCGTCACTTTTTGCGGCTTTGCCGCCTGTACGCCAGGTATCAGCATCAACAGTAGTGCGGCTATCCATTGCTTCATTTGTATCTCCTTGCCGTTGCCACAACCATTGTGGCGGTTCGCAGTTTGTCCCGGTACCCAGCGTTAGTACGTCTGGCGTCAGCTGTAAAATTGTCCAGCCGTTTTCCAGCACATCGTTTTGCTGCACCCGTCGCCATTTCTTTTGCCCGTCTTTTATTACACCGATGATGCGCTCGCCTCGCCCTACCATCCCCTGATAGCGCCACTGGCTAAGTTCGCTAATCCGGCATAGATCTTCCGGCGGTTTAAAAGGGTCACGCATACCGGTTAAAAGGCACAATGCAATACCTGCCAACAACCAGCGTTTAACCCTCATGCGGCGTCTCCAGTTGTAGCGTGAACAAAAGATCATCACCTTCCACGCTTAATGAAAAACGGCTCACGCTGACGTTGCGCTCTGCCAGCCGTGTAAATGCCGACGGCACTGCTTCCCACAGCGTTTTCAACGCCAACTCACCTCCCTGCGCGGATGGATGCCAGGAAACCAGTTGCGCGCCGGATAACTGAAAATCCAGAGGCGAAAAGGGCAGCGTTTTTTCCTCGCTGAAGGGAGTGGTGTCTACCAGGCGATACAGTGCGGCCCACTGCTGGTGATGACTTGCCCGTAGTCGAATTAATGCGTCGCTCTCTTCATGGTGTGTCGATGACAGAAAAATGAGCGTAACTAACATCAGCAACCAGACTGCCCAGCAAAACTGGCGGAGGCGGGGTGATGTGGCGAACCACCAGTCAAAGAACATGTTCATCGCTAACCTTCCTTGTTAACTGATACTCAAATTGCCAGCGTCCCTGCGCATCCTGCTGCGTGGCCCCCCGCTGATTGAGATGAAAAGATGCATCCTGGCGGAGTGACGTTTCTAGTGCGTTTAACGCGGTAATGCTTGTTGTCAGCCCCTTGATCTCCAGCGTTCCCTGCTGCCAGCTTATCGTTGTCAGCCAGGCGTGCTCGGGTAAAAGCGCCGCCAGTGCTTCCAGCGCAGATTGCCAGTCGCGGGTAAATTGTCGCTGGCGCTGCCTTTGCAAACGCTGCTCACGAATTTGTTGGCGCTCCAGCAAACGTGGTTTCGTTATCTGTAAGCTGCGGGCGAGTTGTTGTTCCCCCTGAAGCAAAACGGCGTCTACGCGCGCTTCGGCGCTGCTTGTCAGACGCAGTATTAGCGTTATCCCGACGGCCAGCAGCAGAGGCGCAACGAACATCAACAACCAGAAACGAAGAAAAGCGGTCCGGCGTTGCTGTCGCCAGGGCAAAAAATTAATTGGCGGGTTCATCAGTACGCCTTCCCAAGCGCCAGCCCCAGCGCGATGGCAAAGTCTCCACCTGGCGGCGGTAACGGCGGCTGACGAACAGAAACGGCCTCCCAGGGATCAAATCCCCCTTCGCCACATATCGCGACGCTTTCGGGATCAACGGATAACGCTGCCGCCAGCTCCTTCGCGCTAGTCATCCCCACCGCCAGTTTGCGCCCCCAGCGATAGCGTGTCGCCCACAGCCACTGTTCGTTATCACGCCAGGCCAGACATTGCTGATGAGAAGGTAAAAAAGGCAGGAATCGCTGTAATGCACTGGCATCCGGGGTGATCGCGCTCACATGAACACGCAACCTTTCTGCCAGAGTAAGCAGCGTTGCCAGCTCTTTGCTTTGCGCGGCAGTCACGTTATAGGCGGGACTGAGTGAGTCTTCGCTGTAATCGAAGCGCAGGGAGTCCGGATCCATATCCAGCTCGCGGGCCATCGTCCCGGAAAGCCAGGCCGTTTGCTCCCGCTCACCGAGGGACATCGACGGGCGCGGAAATGACCGCTGTAATGTGCGACTGGCGGGAAACGCCAACATGATGTGATGGCGCTGCGGCAGTTCGCGACTCCACGGTAACAACGTTTTAGCCAGCCGCTGCGCATCAACAATCCGCCCATCTTTGATAATGTCGTGCGCCAACGGCAACCGCCACCAGCGTTGCAAAAAGCATTCTTTTGCGTCCCGCACGATCGCAACCGCTACCGCTTCTTGCTGTTGTAAATGCAAACCAATTTGCCAGATCTTAAATGCCATTGTGATGATCTCCTTATCACCCGTCACTCTGACGGGTATATCAATGCGTCTGGCTTGCCTTTATACTACCGCGCGTTTGTTTATAAACTGCCCAAATGAAACTAAATGGGAAATTTCCAGTGAAGTTCGTAAAGTATTTTTTGATCCTTGCAGTCTGTTGCATTCTGCTGGGAGCAGGCTCGATTTATGGCCTATACCGCTACATCGAGCCACAACTGCCGGATGTGGCGACATTAAAAGATGTTCGCCTGCAAATTCCGATGCAGATTTACAGCGCCGATGGCGAGCTGATTGCTCAATACGGTGAGAAACGTCGTATTCCGGTTACGCTGGATCAAATCCCGCCGGAGATGGTGAAAGCCTTTATCGCGACGGAAGACAGCCGCTTCTACGAGCATCACGGCGTTGACCCGGTGGGGATCTTCCGTGCGGCAAGTGTGGCGCTGTTCTCCGGCCACGCGTCACAAGGGGCAAGTACCATTACCCAGCAGCTGGCGAGAAACTTCTTCCTCAGTCCAGAACGCACGCTGATGCGTAAGATTAAGGAAGTCTTCCTCGCGATTCGCATTGAACAGTTGCTGACGAAAGACGAAATCCTCGAGCTTTATCTGAACAAGATTTACCTCGGTTACCGCGCCTATGGTGTCGGTGCTGCGGCACAAGTCTATTTCGGGAAAACGGTCGACCAACTGACGCTGAACGAAATGGCTGTGATAGCCGGGCTGCCGAAAGCGCCTTCCACCTTCAACCCGCTCTACTCGATGGATCGTGCCGTCGCGCGGCGTAACGTCGTGCTATCGCGGATGCTGGATGAAGGGTATATCACCCAACAACAGTTCGATCAGACACGCACTGAGGCGATTAACGCTAACTATCACGCGCCGGAGATTGCTTTTTCTGCGCCGTACCTGAGCGAAATGGTGCGCCAGGAGATGTATAACCGTTATGGCGAAAGTGCCTATGAAGACGGTTATCGCATTTACACCACTATCACCCGCAAAGTGCAGCAGGCCGCACAGCAGGCGGTACGTAATAACGTGCTGGACTACGACATGCGCCACGGCTATCGCGGCCCGGCAAATGTGCTGTGGAAAGTGGGCGAGTCGGCGTGGGATAACAACAAGATTACCGATACGCTGAAGGCGCTGCCGACCTATGGTCCGCTGCTGCCTGCTGCAGTCACCAGCGCCAATCCTCAGGAAGCGACGGCAATGCTGGCGGACGGGTCGACCGTCGCATTGAGTATGGAAGGCGTTCGCTGGGCGCGTCCTTACCGTTCGGATACTCAGCAGGGACCGACGCCGCGTAAAGTGACTGATGTTCTGCAAACGGGTCAGCAAATCTGGGTTCATCAGGTTGGCGATGCATGGTGGCTGGCACAAGTGCCGGAAGTGAACTCGGCACTGGTGTCGATCAATCCGCAAAACGGTGCCGTTATGGCGTTGGTCGGTGGCTTTGATTTCAATCAGAGCAAGTTTAACCGCGCCACCCAGGCACTGCGTCAGGTGGGTTCCAACATCAAACCGTTCCTCTACACCGCGGCGATGGATAAAGGTCTGACGCTGGCAAGTATGTTGAACGATGTGCCAATTTCTCGCTGGGACGCAGGTGCCGGTTCTGACTGGCAGCCGAAGAACTCACCACCGCAGTATGCCGGTCCAATTCGCTTACGTCAGGGGCTGGGTCAGTCGAAAAACGTGGTGATGGTACGCGCAATGCGGGCGATGGGCGTCGACTACGCTGCAGAATATCTGCAACGCTTCGGCTTCCCGGCACAAAACATTGTCCACACCGAATCGCTGGCGCTGGGTTCAGCGTCATTCACCCCAATGCAGGTGGCGCGCGGCTACGCGGTCATGGCGAACGGCGGCTTCCTGGTGGACCCGTGGTTTATCAGCAAAATTGAAAACGATCAGGGCGGCGTGATTTTCGAAGCGAAACCGAAAGTGGCCTGCCCGGAATGCGATATTCCAGTGATTTACGGTGATACGCAGAAATCGAACGTGCTGGAAAATAACGATGTTGAAGATGTCGCTATCTCCCGCGAGCAGCAGAATGTTTCTGTACCAATGCCGCAGCTGGAGCAGGCAAATCAGGCGTTAGTGGCGAAGACTGGCGCACAGGAGTACGCACCGCACGTCATCAACACTCCGCTGGCATTCCTGATTAAGAGTGCTTTGAACACCAATATCTTTGGTGAGCCAGGCTGGCAGGGTACTGGCTGGCGTGCAGGTCGTGATTTGCAGCGTCGCGATATCGGCGGGAAAACCGGTACCACTAACAGTTCGAAAGATGCGTGGTTTTCGGGTTACGGTCCGGGCGTTGTGACCTCGGTCTGGATTGGCTTTGATGATCACCGTCGTAATCTCGGTCATACAACGGCTTCCGGAGCGATTAAAGATCAGATCTCAGGTTACGAAGGCGGTGCCAAGAGTGCCCAGCCTGCATGGGACGCTTATATGAAAGCCGTTCTTGAAGGTGTGCCGGAGCAGCCGCTGACGCCGCCGCCGGGTATTGTGACGGTGAATATCGATCGCAGCACCGGGCAGTTAGCTAATGGTGGCAACAGCCGCGAAGAGTATTTCATCGAAGGTACGCAGCCGACACAACAGGCGGTGCACGAGGTGGGAACGACCATTATCGATAATGGCGAGGCACAGGAATTGTTCTGATTAAAAAGGCGCTTCAGCGCCTTTTTAAGTTTGCTGACAAAGTGCACTTTGTTTATACCGGATACGGCGTGAACACTTTACCCGTCTAGCAACATCTAGAAAAATCAATATATTGCAGGAGCCGCACAGGCCTGATAAGCATTATGCATCAGGCAAACTTCACGCATTTACAACCGCCCCTGCCCCTTCAACCATTCGCGCACGAGGAACAGCGCGCTGACATTACGCGCTTCGTTGAAGTCAGGGTCTTCCAGCAAATCCATCATATGCGCCAGCGGCCAGCGCACCTGTGGTAGCGGCTCTGGCTCATCGCCTTCCAGCGATTCCGGGTAGAGATCTTGCGCTACCACGATATTCATTTTGCTGGAAAAGTAAGACGGTGCCATGCTGAGCTTCTTCAAAAAAGTCAGATCGTTCGCACCAAATCCCACCTCTTCTTTTAGCTCGCGGTTCGCGGCTTCGAAGACGCTTTCACCCGGATCAATTAATCCTTTCGAAAAACCTAATTCGTAGGATTCAGTTCCCACTGCGTATTCGCGGATCAGGATCAGGTGATCGTCCACAATCGGCACAATCATCACTGCTTCCCGGTTGGTTGGACGCATTCGTTCATAAACACGCCGCACGCCATTGCTGAACTCCAGATCCACGCTTTCGACGGTAAACAGTCGGGAACGGGCTACAGTTTCAACATTCAGAATGGTGGGTTTTTGTAATGATTTGCTCATCGTGGGATCTATGCTGTGAAATCAGCGGTTATTGTGCGATATCGGACACGCTTTCGGCAATGTGAATTGCATGTTATTTACATTTATGTAACTTAATAAATAATCGTCCTCAAATCAAATTAAAAGTCAATAGGTTGAAATAACTCCAGGAATTTGCTGATATTCCGCCTTCAGAGGGTTTGCTATGATCAGCGGTTACTGTGATGTGCTTAATGATGCTCAAGTTAAACTCCACGCTTGCCGATAGCCAACCGCAGAATCATGTTTTGTGTCCGGTGCGACTGACCACGCCTGACAGACTAAGTAAGATGGGGAAAGCATGAGCACCATTGTGATTTTTTTAGCTGCTTTGCTGGCCTGCTCACTACTTGCGGGATGGCTGATAAAAGTGCGATCCAGACGGCGTCAGCTGCCCTGGACCAACGCCTTCGCGGATGCGCAAACGCGTAAACTCACACCTGAAGAACATAGCGCCGTTGAAAATTATCTTGAGATCCTGACGCAGGTATTACAGGTGCCTGGCCCAACGGGAGCCAGCGCGGCACCGATCTCTCTGGCGCTGAATGCCGAAAGCAACAACGTCATGATGCTGACACACGCTATCACGCGTTACGGCATCTCTACCGACGATCCGAATAAATGGCGTTACTACCTCGATTCGGTAGAAGTCCACCTGCCCCCCTTCTGGGAACAGTACATCAACGATGAGAATACCGTTGAACTGATTCATACCGATTCGCTGCCGCTGGTTATTTCACTCAACGGTCATACGCTGCAGGAGTACATGCAGGAAACTCGCGGCTATGCCTTGCAACCTGTTCCGTCCACGCAGGCGTCGATTCGCGGGGAAGAGAGTGAGCAAATCGAGCTACTCAATATTCGCAAAGAAACGCACGAAGAGTATGCGCTAAGTCGTCCGCGCGGGCTGCGTGAAGCGTTGCTGATTGTCGCCTCATTCCTGATGTTCTTTTTCTGCCTGATTACCCCGGATGTATTTGTTCCGTGGCTGGCAGGCGGCGCGTTACTGCTGCTGGGCGCAGGTCTGTGGGGGCTATTCGCGCCCCCGGCAAAATCCTCCCTGCGGGAAATTCATTGTCTGCGCGGTACACCCCGTCGTTGGGGATTGTTTGGCGAAAACGATCAGGAACAGATCAACAATATTTCACTCGGTATTATCGACCTGGTCTACCCCGCACACTGGCAGCCATACATTGCTCAGGATCTCGGTCAACAAACCGATATCGATATCTATCTCGACCGCCACGTAGTGCGTCAGGGGCGATATCTTTCGCTCCATGATGAAGTAAAAAACTTTCCGTTACAGCACTGGCTGCGCAGTACGATTATCGCTGCGGGCTCGCTACTGGTGCTGTTTATGCTGTTATTCTGGATCCCGCTGGATATGCCGCTGAAATTCACCCTCTCGTGGATGAAAGGCGCGCAGACCATTGAAGCCACCAGCGTGAAACAACTGGCTGACGCTGGCGTGCGGGTTGGCGATACATTGCGTATTAGCGGTACGGGAATGTGTAATATTCGCACTTCCGGTACCTGGAGCGCGAAAACCAACTCACCTTTTTTACCGTTTGACTGCTCGCAGATCATCTGGAATGACGCCCGCTCATTGCCATTACCAGAATCTGAATTGGTCAACAAAGCGACGGCATTGACCGAAGCAGTTAATCGCCAGCTGCACCCTAAACCGGAAGATGAATCTCGCGTCAGCGCCTCATTACGTTCAGCAATTCAAAAATCCGGCATGGTATTGCTTGATGATTTTGGCGACATAGTACTGAAGACAGCGGATCTGTGTTCTGCCAAAGATGACTGTGTGCGACTGAAAAATGCGCTGGTCAATCTCGGCAACAGTAAAGACTGGGACGCGCTGGTAAAACGCGCCAACGCTGGGAAACTCGATGGCGTGAATGTGTTATTACGCCCGGTGAGTGCGGAATCACTGGATAACCTGGTGGCAACCTCCACCGCGCCGTTTATCACGCATGAAACGGCGCGAGCGGCACAATCACTAAACAGTCCGGCCCCCGGCGGATTCCTGATTGTCAGCGACGAAGGCAGCGATTTTGTTGATCAGCCCTGGCCTTCGGCATCACTTTACGACTACCCGCCGCAAGAACAGTGGAACGCTTTCCAGAAACTGGCACAAATGCTGATGCATACGCCGTTTAACGCCGAAGGTATCGTCACAAAAATCTTCACTGACGCCAATGGTACGCAACATATAGGCCTTCATCCGATCCCGGATCGTTCCGGCCTGTGGCGCTATCTCAGCACCACTCTGCTCCTACTGACGATGCTGGGTAGCGCCATTTATAATGGCGTACAGGCCTGGCGTCGTTACCAGCGTCATCGTACTCGCATGATGAAGATTCAGGCCTATTATGAAAGCTGCCTGAACCCACAACTGATCACCCCTTCAGAAAGCCTTATCGAATAACACGTTTGCGCGGCAGGTTATGCTACCCTGTCGCGCAAATTGCTTCACTCTGGAGATTTCCCTCATGCATATCAACATTGCCTGGCAGGACGTAGATACCGTTCTGCTGGATATGGACGGCACGTTGCTCGACCTCGCCTTCGATAATTATTTCTGGCAAAAGCTGGTGCCTGAAACATGGGGCGCGAAAAACGGGGTTACGCCACAGGAAGCGATGGAATATATGCGCCAGCAATATCACGACGTACAGCATACGCTAAACTGGTACTGTCTTGATTACTGGAGTGAGCAACTGGGTCTGGATATCTGTGCGATGACCACCGAGATGGGACCGCGTGCCGTACTGCGTGAAGATACCATTCCGTTTCTTGAGGCACTGAAAGCCAGCGGTAAGCAGCGAATTTTGCTCACCAATGCTCATCCGCACAACCTGGCGGTAAAACTTGAGCATACCGGTCTGGACGCACACCTTGATTTATTACTTTCCACCCACACATTTGGTTATCCGAAAGAGGATCAGCGGTTATGGCATGCGGTGGCCGAAGCTACGGGACTGAAAGCTGAAAGAACGCTGTTTATTGATGACAGCGAAGCGATTCTCGATGCTGCCGCGCAATTTGGTATTCGTTACTGCCTCGGCGTGACTAATCCTGACTCCGGGATTGCCGAGAAACAGTATCAACGCCATCCGTCACTGAATGACTACCGCCGCCTGATCCCCTCGCTAATGTGAAGGAGACGCCATGAAAGAAAAACCTGCTGTTGAGGTTCGACTGGATAAATGGCTATGGGCCGCCCGTTTTTATAAAACCCGCGCGCTGGCCCGTGAAATGATTGAAGGCGGTAAGGTGCATTACAACGGGCAGCGCAGCAAGCCGAGCAAAATCGTCGAGCTGAATGCCACGCTCACTCTGCGCCAGGGAAATGACGAACGCACGGTGATTGTAAAGGCGATTACTGAACAGCGTCGCCCCGCCAGCGAGGCAGCCTTGCTGTATGAAGAGACTGCGGAAAGTGTAGAGAAACGCGAAAAAATGGCGCTGGCACGTAAACTTAATGCCTTAACCATGCCGCACCCGGACCGACGCCCGGACAAAAAAGAGCGCCGCGACCTGTTACGATTTAAACACGGCGACAGTGAATAACTGTCACCTGCAAGAGAGATGATTATGCCGCAACATGACCAATTACATCGCTATCTGTTTGAAAACTTTGCCGTGCGCGGCGAACTGGTAACCGTTTCGGAAACCCTGCAACAGATCCTTGAGAATCACGATTATCCGCAGCCCGTTAAAAACGTACTGGCAGAACTGCTGGTTGCGACCAGCCTGTTAACCGCTACGCTGAAATTTGATGGTGATATCACCGTACAGCTGCAAGGCGACGGCCCGATGAATCTGGCAGTCATCAACGGTAACAACAACCAGCAGATGCGCGGTGTGGCGCGCGTGCAGGGCGAAATTCCAGAAAATGCCGACCTGAAAACGCTGGTCGGCAATGGTTACGTGGTGATCACCATCACCCCGAGCGAAGGTGAACGCTATCAGGGCGTGGTGGGTCTGGAAGGTGATACCCTGGCGGCCTGCCTGGAAGATTACTTTATGCGTTCTGAACAGCTGCCGACGCGCCTGTTTATTCGCACCGGCGACGTAGACGGCAAACCGGCTGCAGGCGGTATGTTGTTGCAGGTAATGCCTGCGCAAAATGCCCAGCAGGACGACTTTGACCACCTGGCGACGCTAACCGAAACCATCAAAACCGAAGAACTGCTGACCTTACCGGCAAACGAAGTGTTGTGGCGTTTGTATCACGAAGAAGAGGTGACGGTTTACGATCCGCAGGATGTGGAGTTCAAATGCACCTGTTCGCGTGAACGTTGCGCCGACGCGCTAAAAACGCTGCCGGATGAAGAAGTCGATAGTATCCTGGCGGAAGATGGCGAAATTGACATGCATTGCGATTACTGCGGTAACCACTATCTGTTCAATGCGATGGATATTGCTGAAATCCGCAATAACGCCTCTCCGGCAGATCCGCAAGTTCATTAATGAGTATATCCGGCAGAGAGGGCTCTGCCGGATTTTACGACTAATACACCTGATGCGCTTTGTCACTCATTCAGATTCACATCCAGCCTTTCACCATCCACTACAAGATCGCGCCACGCTTTAGGCTTCGTTCCCAGTTTTCCATCCTTCACAGCTGTGAGTAATTTTTCTTTCGTTATATCACGCGGAAGTAAACTCATCGTAAGCTCTTGCCATTCTTTCTTGTCAGGATCAAAGCCATAGACAATGTATCTTTCATCATCAAAGGCAAAGAGGATCCGCTCTGCCCTGCCATCACTATTCAGATCTTGCTCGACCAGTACGCAGGCGTCTTTTTCAATACAGGTCATCACGTTATAGCGATCCTGGATTAAGGCCGACCAGAATGCCGTATCCGGTTTGCCAGAGCCTGGGGCAATTAACACATTTTCGGCTAATACTTTTTCCGATACCTGTTCATGAAGATGTTGCTCTCCATCTAGCGCCATCAGCAGATCCCGCGCACGTTTCGGGTCTTTCATATACTCGGCATCGCTTTTCAGCGACTCAAGCGCCGCACGTCCATAGCGACCGCTCTGTTCGAGCATATAGAGACTTACCTGGTCTGGCGTGTTTTTGCCGCTCTGATAACGCGCCATATGACTGTTCACGCTAATACGCATACTGTCCAGCACCGGCGAATTAAGAAGCACCAGTATCACCAACACCAATAACGAAACCGCAAGGTTCACTTTGCCCTGAAGAACAAGGGGATTTTGCCCATTACGCCAGACGATGCTGACAAAATACCCCAGCGACCACACCAGTAACACCAGCACCGCCAGCGCGCCCTGCAAGCGGTCGACAGTCCAGCCGTACTGAGCGACCCGCAGCCATAACGCCCAGGCGGCGACGAACACATACAGCGGAGCAACCAGCAAAGCGGTTTTAATCTGGCAACGCAACGGCCCTGTCCAGGGAAGTGACGCTTTTTGGGGATCGCGGACAATAGCCATTAAGATCAATTGCAAAAATGCCAGCGTCAACAGCAACCCGGCGGCGGAGATGTGGCGAGAAATCGCGCTCAGGCCCGTAAACGGCAGGGTGATAATAAACATCAGGGTTAGCAATGATACTAACGGCAGCAACCCCGTGGCGATTAACGTGAACAACTTTTGAATAGAGTCGATTAAACGTGACTGTGTACGCGCGAGGATCACCGCCAGTGCGGTAACCAGACCTAACGTGAGATAAATAAACCAGTCGGTTGCAAAAAAGAGCGTTTTGAAAAACGTGATGCCAACAAGTTTAAACAACTCGCCCCACAGTAAAAGTACCAGCCATGTCAAGCCATTGGCAAGAAAAATCACCAGTAATATAAGTACGTTATGCCATACTGACTGGTAAAAATAGCGATAGCGGCTACTGTCATTGCGGATGCGAAGGCTTTGTTGTATCCACGGTAGCAACAACATTGCCATCAGCAGCAGATAGCAGCCAAAATCCCAAAGCGCCTTTTCTGCTCTCCAGTGGTTCATGCCATCAATTTGCCACTTTAGCCAACCGCTCATCCCTAGCGTGGCAATAAACACCAGCGCCAGCCATCCCCAAAGGCGCTGCTGTTTAAAGGAGATCACGGAGAAGAGTAAAACGGATGAAAACGCGACGGTCGCAGGCACGCCATAAACAATCCAACTGTGATTTTTTCCGGCAAGCCAGGCGATCAGCAGGTAGCAAACCAGACCCTGAAGTAATCCGGTAGCAATCATCCCCCAGCGTGTTGCGGGTGAAAGCTCAACGTTATCCATGTTAGTTATCCAGAATCAAAAAGTGGGTTAATTATCGCATCCGGGCCGTAGTATTTTGCTTTTTTCAGAAAATAATCAAAAAAAGTTAGCGTGGTGAATCGATACTTTACCGATTGAATTTGCATCAATTTCATTCAGGAATGCGATTCCACTCACAATATTCCCGCCATATAAACCAAGATTTAACCTTTTGAGAACATTTTCCACACCTAAAATGCTATTTCTGCGATAATAGCAACCGTTTCGTGACAGGAATCACGGAGTTTTTTGTCAAATATGAATTTCTCCAGATACGTAAATCTATGAGCCTTGTCGCGGTTAACACCCCCAAAAAGACTTTACTATTCAGGCAATACATATTGGCTAAGGAGCAGTGAAATGCGCGTTAACAATGGTTTGACCCCGCAAGAACTCGAGGCTTATGGTATCAGTGACGTACATGATATCGTTTACAACCCAAGCTACGACCTGCTGTATCAGGAAGAGCTCGATCCGAGCCTGACAGGTTATGAGCGCGGGGTGTTAACTAATCTGGGTGCCGTTGCCGTCGATACCGGGATCTTCACCGGTCGTTCACCAAAAGATAAGTATATCGTCCGTGACGATACCACTCGCGATACTTTCTGGTGGGCAGACAAAGGCAAAGGTAAGAACGACAACAAACCTCTCTCTCCGGAAACCTGGCAGCATCTGAAAGGCCTGGTGACCAAACAGCTTTCCGGCAAACGTCTGTTCGTTGTCGACGCCTTCTGTGGTGCGAACCCGGATACTCGTCTTTCCGTCCGTTTCATCACCGAAGTGGCCTGGCAGGCGCATTTTGTCAAAAACATGTTTATTCGCCCGAGCGATGAAGAGCTGGCAGGTTTCAAACCAGACTTTATCGTTATGAACGGCGCGAAGTGCACTAACCCGCAGTGGAAAGAACAGGGTCTGAACTCCGAAAACTTCGTGGCGTTTAACCTGACCGAGCGCATGCAGCTGATTGGCGGCACCTGGTACGGCGGCGAAATGAAGAAAGGGATGTTCTCAATGATGAACTACCTGCTGCCGCTGAAAGGTATCGCTTCTATGCACTGCTCCGCCAACGTTGGCGAGAAAGGCGATGTTGCGGTGTTCTTCGGCCTTTCCGGCACCGGTAAAACCACCCTTTCCACCGACCCGAAACGTCGCCTGATTGGCGATGACGAGCACGGCTGGGACGATGACGGCGTATTTAACTTCGAAGGCGGCTGCTACGCAAAAACTATCAAGCTGTCGAAAGAAGCGGAACCTGAAATCTACAACGCTATCCGTCGTGATGCGCTGCTGGAAAACGTCACCGTGCGTGAAGATGGCACTATCGACTTTGATGATGGTTCAAAAACCGAGAACACCCGCGTTTCTTATCCGATCTATCACATCGAAAACATCGTTAAGCCGGTGTCCAAAGCGGGCCACGCAACTAAAGTTATCTTCCTGACCGCAGATGCTTTCGGCGTATTGCCGCCGGTTTCTCGTCTGACTGCCGATCAAACCCAGTACCACTTCCTCTCTGGCTTCACCGCCAAACTGGCCGGTACAGAGCGCGGCATCACCGAACCGACGCCAACCTTCTCCGCTTGCTTCGGCGCGGCATTCCTGTCGCTGCACCCGACCCAATACGCAGAAGTGCTGGTGAAACGTATGCAGGCGGCAGGCGCGCAGGCGTATCTGGTTAACACCGGCTGGAACGGCACTGGCAAACGTATCTCCATTAAAGATACCCGCGCCATTATCGACGCCATCCTCAACGGTTCGCTGGATAACGCAGAAACCTTCACTCTGCCGATGTTTAACCTGGCGATCCCAACCGAACTGCCGGGCGTAGACACGAAGATTCTCGATCCGCGTAACACCTACGCTTCTCCGGAACAGTGGCAGGAAAAAGCTGAAACGCTGGCGAAACTGTTTATCGACAACTTCGATAAATACACCGACACCCCAGCGGGTGCCGCGCTGGTAGCGGCTGGTCCGAAGCTGTAATGATTTGAAGCTGGAGAATATCTATCCAGTATCTTATAGAAAGCAAAACGGGAGGCACCTTCGCCTCCCGTTTTATTTACCCTTCTTTTGTCGCACCCTGCGCCCGCGTTACCGGCACAGGCAGCCAGGCGCGAATGGAAAGCCCGCCCCGCTCGCTGGTGCCAAGCTCCAGCATGCCGTTATGGTTATCCACGATACGCTGCACAATTGCCAGCCCTAATCCCGTGCCGCTAATGGTGCGCGCACTGTCGCCGCGAACAAACGGCTGGAACAGGTGCTTACGTTGTTCCGGCGCAATTCCCGGACCGTCATCTTCCACCTGGAACCAGGCGCGATTCGGCTCCGTTCCGCTGCTGACTTTGATCCAGCCATTGCCGTAACGGGCGGCGTTCACCACCATATTCGCCACCGCACGTTTGATCGACAGCGGGTGCATTTTCACTTCAATGCTGCCGGGGTAAAGCGCGGTTTCAATTTCCCGCTCATAGCCACTTTCGGCGGCAATCACCTCACCGAGCACTGCGTTGAGATCCGCCATTTCCATCGGCATCTCCTGCCCGGTGCGCAGGTAGTCGATAAACTGCTCAATGATGGCGTTGCACTCTTCGATATCTTTATTGATCGATTCGGCCAGGTAGCCATCCTGCTCGCTCATCATCTCGGTTGCCAGGCGAATGCGCGTCAGCGGCGTACGTAGATCATGACTTACCCCCGCCATCAGCAGCGTGCGATCATCCGCCAGTTGCTTAACACCAGCCGCCATATGGTTAAAGGCGCGGGTAACCGAACGCACCTCGGACGCGCCATATTCACGCAGCGGCGGCGGAATAATCCCTTTACCGACCTGCAGAGCAGCATGTTCGAGATCGACCAACGGTCGGTTCTGGATACGGATAAACAGCCACGCCCCGCCTATCGCCAATAGCATAATCGCCAGCGTATAGCGGAACAGCGGAGAAAAATCACCCTGATGAATTTCGGTCAGCGGCACGCGCACCCAGATATTGGGCGACAGCCAGGTTTTCAGCCAGACGACAGGAGAACTTTTGTTGACCTCAACGCGCACTTCCGTCGGGCCGCCCAGTTGCTGCGCCATCTGATGGCTTAAGAATTCATAGTGTTGTGCCCAACGCAGACCGGCCTCTTCGGCAGCTTCGTTGGAATAGAGAGAGATCCCCAGCTCCCGGTAGATCTCCCGACGGAAAGCGGGAGGCACAACCAACTGCGTGCCGTCCTCCAGTTGCAGTTTGTCGGTCATCAACATACGCACTTCGTACGCGAGGACTTTATTAAACTGCTGGAGGCTCGGCAAAATCGCGAAGTTCAGCACCACCAGATAAGTCGTCACCAGGCTGACGAACAGCAAGGTGACGATGAGCAATAACGTACGGGCAAATGAACTTCGTGGCGAGAAGCGCAATCGCCTCATGCTTTAGAACCGTCCGGTACAAAGACGTAGCCCAGACCCCAGACGGTCTGAATGTAACGCGGATGCGCCGGATCTTCTTCCACCATGCGGCGTAGACGCGAAATCTGCACGTCGATGGAGCGTTCCATTGCGGAGTATTCACGGCCACGGGCAAGGTTCATCAGCTTATCGCGGGAGAGCGGCTCACGCGGATGGCTGACCAGTGCCTTCAGTACCGCAAACTCACCGCTGGTGAGCGGCATCGGCTCGTCTTCGCGGAACATTTCGCGCGTACCGAGGTTAAGTTTGAACTTACCGAAAGCAATTACCGCCTCTTCCTGTGACGGCGCGCCCGGCAGTTCGTTCGCCTGACGACGCAGCACCGCACGAATGCGGGCCAGCAGTTCACGCGGGTTAAACGGTTTTGGAATGTAGTCGTCAGCGCCAATCTCCAGGCCAACGATACGGTCCACTTCTTCCCCTTTCGCCGTCACCATAATGATCGGCATCGGGTTGCTCTGGCTACGAAGACGTCGGCAAATCGACAAGCCATCTTCACCAGGTAACATCAAATCCAGTACCATAAGATGGAAAGATTCACGAGTCAGCAGGCGATCCATCTGTTCTGCATTAGCGACGCTTCGAACCTGGAAGCCTTGTTCGGTGAGATAACGTTCCAGCAGCGCGCGCAGGCGCATGTCGTCATCGACCACCAGAATCTTGTAGTTCTCTTGCATTGTTTGTACTCCCAAAGGTTCGCAACAATTTGTAAGCGTGTATTCTTAAAAAAGCTCACGTTCGTCACCAGCTAAATCTGGTATGAATTTCAGCCTAAATTGTTACAAAGCATATTAAACAGCAGCTTAAGTATACAATTTATTCGGCGAAACATTATTGATTCTGTTGATATGATCACGTTATACCCAATGTGCGCATTATCAAACAGACAAAGGGAATCAACGAGATGAAAACGCCCCTGGTTACCCGGGAAGGGTATGAAAAACTCAAACAAGAGCTTAATTATCTCTGGCGTGAAGAACGCCCGGAGGTCACAAAAAAGGTGACCTGGGCCGCAAGTCTGGGCGACCGCAGCGAAAATGCTGACTATCAGTATAATAAAAAGCGCCTGCGTGAAATCGACCGTCGCGTGCGCTATCTCACTAAATGCATGGAAAATCTCAAAATCGTCGATTACTCCCCGCAGCAGGAAGGCAAAGTCTTTTTTGGCGCGTGGGTGGAGATTGAAAACGACGATGGCGTGACTCACCGTTTCCGTATTGTCGGCTACGATGAAATTTTTGGCCGTAAAGATTACATCTCTATCGATTCCCCGATGGCTCGCGCATTGCTGAAAAAAGAGGTGGGCGACCTGGCGGTGGTCAATACCCCTGCCGGGGAAGCGAGCTGGTATGTTAATGCTATCGAGTACGTGAAACCGTAAGGAAGAGTCTTAACCTCCTGCCGATGGCTGGCATTTTTGCCAGCCAGTCCGTATAACTATCCCTTGATTTTTGATCCAAAAAGATGAACTCAAACCATGATGAATGATTCGTTCTGCCGCATTATTGCGGGTGAAATTCAGGCGCGCCCGGAACAGGTTGACGCTGCCGTTCGCCTGCTTGACGAAGGGAATACCGTGCCGTTTATCGCACGTTATCGTAAGGAAATTACCGGCGGTCTGGATGACACGCAGCTGCGTAATCTGGAAACGCGTCTGAGCTATCTGCGCGAGCTGGAAGAGAGACGTCAGGCGATCCTCAAGTCCATTTCCGAGCAAGGCAAACTCACTGACGAGCTGGCGAATGCCATCAACGCCACACTAAGCAAAACCGAACTCGAAGACCTCTACCTGCCCTACAAACCTAAACGCCGCACCCGCGGGCAAATCGCCATTGAAGCAGGGCTTGAGCCGTTGGCTGACCTGCTGTGGAGCTCTCCATCACACACGCCAGAAGTCGCCGCTGCACAATATGTTGATGCCGATAAAGGCGTGGCAGATACCAAAGCCGCGCTGGACGGCGCGCGCTATATCCTGATGGAACGGTTTGCCGAAGATGCCGCGCTGCTGGCGAAAGTGCGTGATTATCTGTGGAAGAACGCGCATTTAGTTTCTACGGTGGTGAGTGGTAAAGAAGAGGAAGGGGCGAAATTCCGCGACTATTTCGATCATCACGAACCGCTGTCAACGGTGCCTTCTCACCGCGCGCTGGCGATGTTCCGTGGTCGTAACGAAGGCGTACTTCAGCTTTCGCTGAATGCCGATCCGCAGTTCGATGAGCCGCCAAAAGAGAGCTATTGCGAGCAAATCATTATGGATCATCTCGGCCTGCGCCTGAACAATGCCCCGGCGGATAGCTGGCGCAAAGGCGTGGTGAGCTGGACGTGGCGCATCAAGGTGCTGATGCATCTGGAAACCGAACTGATGGGCACCGTGCGCGAACGCGCGGAAGATGAAGCAATCAACGTCTTTGCCCGTAACCTGCACGATCTGCTGATGGCGGCCCCAGCCGGACTGCGTGCAACGATGGGCCTCGATCCGGGTCTGCGTACCGGGGTAAAAGTAGCGGTGGTCGATGCAACTGGCAAACTGGTGGCGACCGATACCATTTACCCGCACACCGGACAAGCCGCAAAAGCAGCGATGACCGTTGCTGCCCTGTGTGAAAAGCATAATGTTGAACTGGTGGCGATCGGCAACGGTACAGCTTCCCGCGAAACTGAGCGTTTCTATCTCGACGTGCAGAAGCAGTTCCCGAAAGTGACCGCGCAGAAAGTGATCGTCAGCGAAGCAGGCGCGTCGGTTTACTCGGCTTCCGAGCTGGCAGCGCAGGAGTTCCCGGATCTCGACGTTTCGCTGCGTGGCGCGGTATCTATCGCCCGTCGTTTGCAAGATCCGCTGGCGGAGCTGGTGAAAATCGATCCGAAATCTATCGGCGTAGGTCAGTATCAGCATGACGTCAGCCAGACGCAGCTGGCACGCAAACTGGATGCAGTAGTAGAAGACTGCGTAAACGCTGTTGGTGTTGATCTCAACACCGCTTCTGTTCCGCTGTTAACTCGCGTGGCGGGCCTGACGCGCATGATGGCGCAAAACATCGTTGCCTGGCGCGATGAGAACGGTCAGTTCCAGAACCGTCAGCAACTGCTGAAAGTGAGCCGTCTGGGGCCGAAAGCCTTCGAGCAGTGCGCGGGCTTCTTGCGCATTAACCATGGTGATAACCCGCTGGACGCGTCTACCGTCCACCCGGAAGCCTATCCGGTGGTGGAACGCATTCTGGCAGCAACACAGCAGGCACTGAAAGATCTGATGGGTAACAGCAGCGAGCTGCGTAACCTGAAAGCGTCTGACTTTACTGATGAAAAATTCGGTGTACCGACGGTAACTGACATCATCAAAGAGCTGGAAAAACCGGGTCGCGATCCGCGTCCGGAATTTAAAACCGCTCAGTTTGCCGATGGCGTCGAGACAATGAACGACCTGCAACCGGGGATGATCCTCGAAGGCGCAGTGACCAACGTCACCAACTTTGGCGCGTTTGTCGATATCGGCGTGCATCAGGACGGCCTGGTTCACATCTCTTCATTGTCGAATAAGTTTGTGGAAGATCCGCATACCGTGGTGAAAGCGGGCGATATTGTGAAGGTGAAAGTGCTGGAAGTGGATCTTCAGCGCAAACGTATCGCCCTGACTATGCGTCTGGACGAGCAGCCTGGCGAAACCAACGCGCGTCGCGGCGGCGGGAATGAACGCCCGCAAAACAACCGCCCGGCAGCCAAACCGCGTGGGCGTGAAGCGCAGCCTGCCGGTAACAGCGCGATGATGGATGCGCTGGCGGCGGCAATGGGCAAAAAACGTTAAACGCCCTGATAGACAAACGTAAACCTGCCAGATAAAGCGTTCACGCCGCATCTGGCAACGAACGCCTTGCCTGACATAAAAGTGCCGGAGAATATCTCCGGCCTTTTTATTCCACAGCCAAACTCACAATATATTCCGTTAATATTTATCACTTCATTAACAAATGAAACCTTAATTAAACATTAACCAGTCCTGGTAATTCGCTATTCGAATTATATTTTCGCTGCGATATAACCTTGAGCCACATCAACATTGAGTCAGATTATTATTCAAACCAACATTCGCACACATTTTAAGTATTGCTGATAGAAACCATTCTCATTATCATTGTGTTGTTGATTATTTAATCTCTCCTTCGTTGGCAAATCATCTGGTCTCATGTCGCTGTCAAACGCCCCATGAGGTAGTTATCCAGTTAATGAGAAACAAGTAGGCACCTATGCAATACACTCCAGATACTGCGTGGAAAATCACTGGCTTTTCCCGTGAAATCAGCCCGGCATATCGCCAAAAACTGCTTTCTCTAGGCATGTTACCAGGCTCCTCTTTTAATGTGGTGCGCGTCGCTCCACTCGGCGACCCCATTCATATCGAAACCCGTCGTGTGAGCCTGGTATTACGCAAAAAAGATCTGGCCTTATTAGAAGTGGAAGCGGTTTCCTGTTAATACGGTGATAACAACAATGAAAAAATTAACCATTGGCTTAATTGGTAATCCAAATTCTGGCAAGACAACCTTATTTAACCAGCTCACTGGTGCACGTCAGCGTGTAGGTAACTGGGCTGGCGTTACCGTCGAACGTAAAGAAGGGCAATTCTCCACCACCGATCATCAGGTCACGCTGGTGGACCTGCCCGGCACCTATTCTCTGACCACCATCTCATCGCAGACCTCGCTCGATGAGCAAATCGCCTGTCACTATATTCTGAGTGGCGACGCCGACCTGCTGATTAACGTGGTGGATGCGTCTAACCTTGAGCGTAACCTGTACCTGACGCTGCAACTGCTGGAACTCGGCATTCCCTGCATCGTGGCACTGAACATGCTCGACATTGCCGAGAAGCAAAATATTCGTATTGAAATTGATGCTCTGTCGGCGCGTCTTGGCTGCCCGGTGATCCCGCTGGTTTCAACCCGTGGTCGCGGTATTGAAGCGCTCAAGCTGGCGATTGATCGCTATAAAGCTAACGAGAATGTGGAACTGGTGCATTACGCACAGCCGCTACTCAACGAAGCAGATTCACTGGCAAAAGTGATGCCTTCCGACATCCCGCTGAAACAACGTCGCTGGCTGGGCCTGCAAATGCTGGAAGGCGATATCTACAGCCGCGCCTACGCCGGTGAAGCGTCGCAGCATCTGGATGCCGCCCTCGCCCGTCTGCGTAATGAGATGGACGATCCGGCGCTGCACATTGCCGATGCGCGTTACCAGTGCATTGCTGCCATCTGTGATGTGGTAAGCAACACCCTGACGGCAGAACCCAGCCGTTTCACCACTGCGGTAGATAAAATCGTGCTCAACCGTTTCCTCGGTCTGCCGATTTTCCTCTTTGTGATGTACCTGATGTTCCTGCTGGCTATCAACATCGGCGGGGCGTTACAGCCGCTGTTTGATGTCGGTTCCGTGGCGCTGTTTGTGCATGGTATTCAGTGGATTGGCTACACGCTCCACTTCCCGGACTGGCTGACTATCTTCCTCGCCCAGGGCCTGGGCGGCGGTATTAACACCGTGCTGCCACTGGTGCCGCAGATCGGCATGATGTACCTGTTCCTCTCCTTCCTTGAGGACTCCGGCTATATGGCGCGTGCGGCGTTTGTGATGGACCGTCTGATGCAGGCGCTGGGCTTGCCGGGGAAATCCTTTGTACCGCTGATCGTTGGTTTCGGTTGTAACGTACCGTCGGTAATGGGCGCACGTACGCTTGATGCACCGCGTGAACGTCTGATGACCATCATGATGGCACCGTTTATGTCCTGCGGCGCGCGTCTGGCTATCTTCGCAGTATTTGCGGCTGCTTTCTTCGGGCAGAACGGTGCGCTGGCGGTCTTCTCGCTGTATATGCTCGGTATTGTGATGGCGGTGCTGACTGGCCTGATGCTCAAGTACACCATCATGCGCGGTGAAGCGACGCCGTTTGTCATGGAGCTGCCGGTCTACCATGTACCACACGTTAAAAGCCTGATTATCCAGACCTGGCAGCGTCTGAAAGGCTTCGTTCTGCGTGCTGGTAAAGTGATTATCATCGTCAGCATTTTCCTGAGTGCTTTCAACAGCTTCTCTCTGAGCGGGAAAATCGTCGATAACATCAACGACTCGGCGCTGGCTTCCGTCAGCCGGGTGATCACCCCAGTCTTCAAGCCGATTGGCGTGCATGAAGATAACTGGCAGGCAACGGTTGGCCTGTTTACAGGCGCAATGGCGAAAGAAGTGGTGGTGGGTACGCTCAACACCCTCTACACCGCAGAAAATATTCAGGACGAAGAGTTCAATCCGGCGGAATTTAACCTCGGTGAAGAGCTGTTCAGTGCGGTAGATGAAACCTGGCAGAGCCTGAAAGACACCTTCAGCCTTAGCGTACTGATGAACCCGATTGAAGCGAGCAAAGGCGACGGCGAAATGGGTACCGGGGCGATGGGTGTGATGGATCAGAAATTCGGTAGCGCAGCTGCCGCATACAGCTACCTGATTTTCGTCCTGCTGTACGTACCGTGCATCTCGGTGATGGGTGCTATCGCCCGTGAATCAAGCCGTGGCTGGATGGGCTTCTCCATCTTGTGGGGGCTGAATATCGCTTACTCGCTGGCAACATTGTTCTATCAAGTCGCCAGCTACAGCCAGCATCCAACTTACAGCCTGGTGTGCATTCTGGCGGTTATCCTGTTTAACATCGTGGTTATCGGTCTGCTGCGCCGCGCGCGTAGCCGGGTGAATATCGAACTGCTGGCAACGCGCAAATCGGTAAGCAGTTGCTGCGCAGCCAGCACCACCGGTGATTGCCATTAATGGCTTCACTTATTCAGGTACGTGATTTGCTGGCGTTACGGGGCCGTATGGAAGCGGCCCAGATAAGCCAGACATTGAACACGCCGCAGCCAATGATTAACGCCATGCTGCAACAGCTGGAAAGCATGGGCAAAGCCGTGCGGATTCAGGAAGAACCTGACGGCTGCCTCTCTGGCAGTTGTAAAAGCTGCCCGGAAGGCAAAGTCTGTCTGCGCGAGTGGTGGGCGCTGCGTTAACCATACTCCATCGCCTGTTTTGAAAAGCCCGGTATGCGTTTGCATCCGGGCTTTTTTGCGTGCGGCTTTCCATAAAAATGCAATTCTTGCAGCGCGACGTAAGTTCCTCTGAAAGCGTCTCGCAGGGATGAAAACTGGCTAATGCACAGGTGTGGAGTGGCGCGTAGAGTCGCGGCATTCAAATAACAGGTGAAGGAACGCCATGAGCAAAAAGCAGAGTTCCACCCCACACGATGCGCTGTTCAAACTCTTTTTACGCCAACCGGAGACGGCATGCGATTTTCTTGCGTTTCATTTACCGGCACCCATTCACGCGCTCTGTGATATGAAAACCCTCAAGCTGGAGTCGAGCAGCTTTATTGATGACGATCTGCGTGAAAGCTATTCCGACGTGCTGTGGTCGGTGAAAACGGAACAAGGACCAGGATACATCTATTGTCTGATTGAACATCAAAGCACCTCAAACAAACTGATCGCATTTCGCATGATGCGTTACGCTATTGCCGCAATGCAAAATCACCTTGATGCCGGATACAAAACGTTGCCGATGGTGGTGCCATTGTTGTTTTACCACGGTATTGAAAGCCCCTATCCCTATTCGCTGTGTTGGCTGGATTGTTTCGCCGATCCCAAACTGGCAAGGCAGCTTTATGCCTCCGCATTTCCGCTGATTGATGTCACCGTCATGCCTGATGATGAAATCATGCAGCACCGACGCATGGCGCTGCTGGAGTTAATTCAAAAACATATCCGTCAACGCGATCTGATGGGGCTGGTAGAGCAAATGGCCTGCTTATTAAGTAGTGGATACGCTAATGACAGACAAATCAAAGGGCTGTTTAATTACATCTTGCAAACCGGCGATGCGGTACGTTTTAACGATTTTATCGACGGCGTTGCCGAACATTCACCGAAACACAAGGAGAGCTTAATGACTATTGCGGAAAGATTGCGGCAGGAAGGGTTTCAGAAAGGTATACGTACCAACGCCCTAAATATTGCCAAAACCATGCTGGACGCCGGAGTTTCTCTTGAGGACGTTCTGCGATTTACCAGCCTGACGGTTGAAGACCTTGCTGAAATAAATCATCAATAACGTAAAGGATGGTTTTAATGACAGATGCAGAAAGAGAATATCTTATTAGTTACCTGATTGGTTATTTATTGGATCGACGCCTGGAAGCCCCGGATATCGCCAAAAGAATGCTGTAATCCGGAGTCCCTCTTGCGGACATCATGCGTTTTACCGGGGTGTCAGAAGAAGAGTTGGCTGCGGCGAGTCAGTAAAGTTCTGTCTCGCCATTTCAAAAGCCACCTACACCCTCTGCTTCAACGCCACCAGCACGTGACGAAACTCGACCGGATGCGAAATAAACGGCGCATGGGCCGCTTTGGCGAAAATGTACGACTCGCTGTGCGGCCAGAGTTTATCCAGCATCGGCACCACTTTGCGCGGCACCAGACCATCGAGATAACCATACAATCGCAAAAACGGCATGGACACGTTTTGCAGCGGCAGACGGAGATCGACCGTTTTGAGGATTTCCAGCCCACCATTGAGCACGTCCACCTCCGGCATCGGTAACGCCAGTACGGTTTTCTTCAACGCCCGCGCATCCTGGCGCGCCGTTTCAGTACCCATGGTTTGTAACGCCAGGAACCGCTCCACTGTACGCTGAAAATCATCACTCAGCTGCTGCTGAAATCCCGCCAGCACGTCCGGTTTTATCCCCGGCCACTCGTCACGAGCACTAAAACAAGGCGACGACGCCACGGTGACCAGCGCCTGAACACGCTCGGGATGGGTTAACGCAATCTGGCTTGCCACCAGCCCGCCCAGACTCCAGCCTAACCAAATGGCTTTATCAGGTGCCTGTCGCAGCACGGCTTCGGCCATATCAGCAAGCGACAGCGCACCAAATCCCCGGCTGCGCCCGAAACCGGGCAGATCAACAAGGTGCAGCGTAAAATGCGAGCTAAGTTCCTCGTCAATGCAACGCCACACTTCGGCATTCAGTCCCCATCCGTGCAACAGCACAAGATGAACATTCCCCTGACCTTTGGTCTGCCACCAGATGTTATTCATCCGCTATTGTTCTCTTTTGACTTACAAGGATGAACATATGCTAACAGTACCGGGATTATGCTGGCTATGCCGAATGCCACTGGCGTTAGGTCATTGGGGGATTTGTTCGGTCTGTTCACGCGCCGCCCGTACAGATAAAACGTTATGCCCACAATGTGGATTACCCGCCACACACACCCATCTTCCCTGCGGTCGCTGCCTGCATAAACCACCGCCCTGGCAAAGACTGGTCACGGTTGCCGACTATGCGCCGCCGTTAAGTCCGCTTATCCACCAGCTTAAGTTTTCCCGCCACAGCGAAATCGCCAGCGCCCTGTCACGTCTGTTACTATTGGAAGTCTTACACGCTCGTCGCACCACCGGGTTGCAATTGCCGGATCGCATTATCAGCGTTCCGTTATGGCAGCGGCGTCACTGGCGTCGGGGATTTAATCAGAGCGATTTGCTGTGTCAGCCGTTATCACGCTGGTTGCACTGCCGATGGGATAGCGAAGCCGTCACACGAACACGGGCCACTGCGACCCAGCATTTTCTCAGTGCCCGGCTGCGCAAGCGCAACCTGAAAAATGCCTTTCGCCTTGAATTGCCTGTGCAAGGTCGCCATATGGTGATAGTGGATGATGTCGTCACCACCGGAAGTACCGTCGCAGAGATTGCGCAGCTGCTTTTACGCAATGGTGCGGCGACTGTCCAGGTCTGGTGCCTTTGTCGAACCTTGTAGAGCCTCGATGATGGGCGTATTATAACCAACTAAAATAGTCAACTATTAGGCCATTACTATGATCCGTATTTCCGATGCTGCACAAGCGCACTTTGCCAAACTGCTGGCAAACCAGGAAGAAGGGACACAAATCCGCGTATTTGTGATTAACCCTGGCACGCCTAACGCTGAATGTGGTGTTTCTTATTGTCCGCCGGATGCCGTGGAAGCCACCGACACTGCCCTGAAATTTGACCTGCTGACCGCGTATGTTGATGAGTTAAGCGCTCCTTACCTGGAAGATGCAGAGATCGACTTTGTTACAGACCAGTTGGGTTCCCAGTTAACGCTGAAAGCGCCTAACGCCAAAATGCGTAAAGTCGCAGACGATGCACCGCTGATGGAGCGCGTGGAGTATATGCTGCAGTCGCAGATCAACCCACAGCTTGCTGGTCACGGTGGTCGCGTTTCGCTGATGGAAATCACCGAAGACGGTTACGCCATTCTGCAATTTGGCGGCGGCTGTAACGGTTGTTCTATGGTAGATGTGACGCTGAAAGAAGGGATCGAGAAGCAGCTGCTGAACGAATTCCCGGAGCTGAAAGGTGTGCGCGATCTCACCGAACACCAGCGCGGCGAGCACTCCTACTACTAAGTTATCCCCTCTTTTGTAGATTGCCCGATGCGACGCTAAAGCGTCATTTCGGGCCTACGTTGAACATGAGCCAGACGTTGGCGCAGCATTGCTTTGGCAACCCCCTCCCTTCGTTTCCCCGCGATAATATGACCAACCTCTCATAATTTAAATTTACCCCGCTCTGGTGATTCTCAAACGCCGGATGTTACCCGTATCATTCACATGGGTACCAAACATACTCCTGACATCTGACTACAATAATTAGTTTTAGTGGGTATCAGTCGTGGTGCCGCAATATCTCTGTTCCCGATTGGGATAATTAGAGTTTGTCGTCAGAAAATTGACGTTACCCATAACAAATGAAAGGCCAGGTAAATCATGCCATTAGTCATTGTTGCTATCGGTGTAATCTTGTTGTTGCTCCTGATGATCCGTTTCAAAATGAACGGCTTCATCGCTCTCGTCCTCGTGGCGCTTGCTGTTGGATTAATGCAAGGAATGCCGCTGGATAAAGTTATTGGCTCCATCAAAGCAGGTGTCGGCGGAACGCTCGGTAGCCTTGCCCTGATCATGGGTTTTGGCGCGATGCTGGGCAAAATGCTGGCAGACTGCGGTGGCGCACAACGTATCGCCACCACGCTGATTGCTAAATTTGGTAAAAAACACATCCAGTGGGCGGTGGTACTGACCGGTTTTACCGTTGGTTTTGCCCTGTTCTATGAAGTGGGTTTCGTGCTGATGCTGCCGCTGGTGTTTACCATCGCGGCTTCCGCGAATATTCCACTGCTGTATGTTGGTGTACCAATGGCGGCTGCACTGTCTGTGACCCACGGCTTCCTGCCACCGCATCCGGGTCCGACTGCGATTGCCACCATTTTCAATGCCGATATGGGTAAAACCCTGCTGTACGGTACTATTCTGGCAATCCCGACCGTGATTCTCGCCGGTCCGGTTTACGCTCGCGTGTTGAAAGGTATCGATAAGCCAATTCCGGAAGGTCTCTACAGCGCGAAAACCTTCAGCGAAGAAGAGATGCCGAGCTTTGGCGTCAGCGTCTGGACCTCTCTGGTGCCGGTTGTACTGATGGCGATGCGTGCGATTGCCGAAATGATCCTGCCGAAAGGTCACGCTTTCCTGCCGGTAGCGGAGTTCCTCGGTGACCCGGTAATGGCAACGCTGATTGCCGTGCTGATTGCGATGTTCACCTTTGGTCTGAACCGTGGTCGTTCAATGGATCAGATTAACGACACGCTGGTTTCTTCCATCAAAATCATTGCGATGATGCTGTTGATTATCGGTGGTGGCGGTGCGTTCAAGCAGGTGCTGGTAGACAGCGGCGTGGACAAATACATTGCTTCCATGATGCACGAAACCAACATTTCTCCGCTGCTGATGGCCTGGTCGATTGCTGCCGTACTGCGTATCGCGCTGGGTTCCGCAACCGTTGCGGCAATCACTGCGGGTGGTATCGCGGCACCGCTGATTGCAACGACGGGTGTTAGCCCGGAGCTGATGGTTATTGCGGTTGGTTCCGGTAGTGTGATTTTCTCTCACGTGAACGATCCGGGCTTCTGGCTGTTCAAAGAGTACTTTAACCTGACTATCGGCGAGACCATCAAATCCTGGTCGATGCTGGAAACCATTATCTCGGTGTGCGGTCTGGTAGGCTGTCTGCTGCTGAATATGGTGATTTGATAACACTGACTGCCGGATGCATCGCATCCGGCATCAACCGCACCCTACTACTTCTTCGCTGCCGCTCTGCGCCGTCTGTCCAAATCCTTCAGCAACTTGTTCACGCCATCATCGGCAAACATCGCCTCAAGCGTTGCGGAGAGCTTGCGCCGCCAGTTTTTATACTGGTAACTGGTGCCGGGAATATTCACCGGTTCAGCCATATCCAGCCAGTCTTCCGGCTGTAGTCCTAACAGAGCACTGTTACTGTCGGCAATGTAGCGCTGCAAACCACGATTAAGCGTCGGCGTCATCGACATCAACGATGCCTTATGCCCGGCACGTTTTGGCAGACAACCATATTTATGCAGTGCATCCAGCAGCCCTTGCTTCGCCAGTTCGCGATCCTGATACAGACCGCGCAGTACCACTTCATCCGGATACAGGCCCAGAGTTTTGCCCAGCGTTAGATCCCCGCTCTCCCAGTAGCCGCGTAGCGTAGGCAGGTCGTGTGTCGCCGCAACCGCCATCGACTGCTCTGGGTACGCTTTCGGTGAGCGGAATGTCTTCTCGTGGTCGTTTTCGAAATAGAGCACTTTGTAGGAGTACACACCGCAGCTGCGCAGCTTACCAACAATCTCTACCGGTACGGTACCGAGATCTTCACCAATCACCATACAGCGATGACGCTTACTTTCGAGTGCCAGAATCGAGAGCAGATCATCCACCGGATAGTGAACATATGCCCCCTGATCTGCCGTCTCGCCATACGGTATCCACCACAAACGCAGCATCGACATCACATGGTCAATTCGTAATGCGCCGCAGTTTTGCATATTGGCGCGCAACAGCTCGATAAACGGTTCATAGGCACGCGCGGTGATGATATGCGGGTCCATTGGCGGCAATCCCCAGTTCTGCCCCAACGGGCCGAGGATATCCGGCGGTGCGCCAACCGACGCTTTCAGACAATACAACTCCCGGTCGCACCAGGTTTCTGCTCCACCCTCTGCTACACCAACGGCCAGGTCACGATACAAGCCAATCGGCATTTCATAGCCCTGGCTTATCTCCCAGCAGTCGGCAAACTGGCTGTAAGCCAGCCACTGCAACCAGAGATAAAAATCGACGTCATCACGATGTTCTTCGCAGAACTGGCGCACTTCTGGTGAATCCACGTTCTGATACATCTCTGGCCATGCAGGCCAGCCCCAGCGCATTTCGTCCTCTTTCACTTGCTGGGCATGTAGTGCGTCAAACGCCGCCTGCCAGAACAGGCTGTCGCCTTGCTCTGCAACAAACTGGCGAAACGCGGCCATCTGTTCATCATCACGTTGCGCGAAACCTTTCCACGCCATTCGTAATGCTGTCATTTTTAGGGCGGTAACCGTGGAGTAATCGACCCAGTCGGCATCCCGCGCCTGTTGCAGCGTCTGTTGCGTGGTCGGCAACTTCCACCAGGCCTGAGCCTCTTCGCTAAGATGGAAATCTTCAACGGCGTTAACGTCGATATAAATCACATTCAGCCAACGGCGAGAAGACGGGCTATACGGGCTGGCACTTTCCGGATTTGCCGGATAGAGCGCATGAATCGGGTTCAGACCGATGAACGACCCGCCACGTTTTGCCACATCCACCAGCATCGCTTTGAGATCGCCAAAATCCCCAATACCCCAGTTTTTTTCCGATCGCAGCGTATAAAGCTGAACGCAGGCACCCCACAGCTTTTGTTTGTTCAGCAACGCCTGCGGTTCGTAACAGCGTTTCGGGGCGACAATCACCCGGCAATGCGCGCGCTGGTCGTCCTGGGTGAGTGTCAGCGTGTGATAACCTTCCGGCAGCTTCGTCGGTAGATTGAACGCTTTGCCCCCCGTTACATGGCCTTTGTACTGCGTTCCTTCTTCGGTGGTCAGCAGCCAGCTATATTCGCCGCTGCCCTCCACCACCATCGGCATTTTTTTGCCGCTGGTATAAACCATGACATTCGGGACTGGCGTTACCGCCACTTTCGTGGCGGTACGTTGATGCATCGCGTCAAGCAAACGCCGTTTGGTTTCGGCGCTAATCGACTGCGGTTTACCGTGGGCATTGATGTAATTGGGGCTAATCCCCGCCGCCAGCGCGGCATTATCCAGACGTTTGCTTTCCATCGAGCTTCCTTAGCGTTTTGCCTGCCAGATACGAGCCTGATAATCGCGAATAGAGCGATCCGAGCTAAACATACCGCAGCGGGCGGTATTGAGGATCGCCGCGCGAGTCCAGGCCTCCTGGTCGCGGTACAGCACATCCACCTGCTTTTGTGCCTCTACATAGGCTGCGAAATCCGCCATCACCAGATACGGATCGCCGCCCTGTTTGCCGATACTGTGCAGCATCTGGTCGAAGGCATGCTTATCGCCGTCGCTGTATTTGCCGCTTTCCAGCTCTTTCAATACTGCGTCCAGCACCTTATCTTTCTTCCGCCATTTCACCGGGTCGTAGCCTTTGGCCAGAATTGCCTTCACTTGTTCCACGGTATGACCAAAAATAAAGATATTTTCTTCACCAACTTTCTCGGCGATTTCAACGTTCGCACCATCCAGCGTACCGACAGTAAGCGCACCATTGAGCGCCAGTTTCATATTGCCGGTACCGGAAGCTTCTTTACCTGCCGTCGAAATTTGTTCGGAGATATCCGCCGCCGGGATCAGTTTTTCCGCCGCCGAAACGCAATAATCCGGCAGGAACACCACCTTCAATTTGTCGCCAACCAGCGGATCGTTGTTGATCACGTCAGCCACTTTGTTGATCGCAAAGATAATATTCTTCGCCAGGTAGTAGCCCGGTGCCGCTTTCGCGCCGAAGAGGAAGACGCGCGGTACGCGATCAGCCTGCGGGTTTTCACGAATTTCTTTGTACAACGCCAGAATATGCAGCAGATTCAGGTGCTGGCGTTTGTACTCATGCAGACGTTTGATCTGAATATCGAAAATCGCCTGTGGATTGATCTCAATACCGGTACGAACTTTCACAAACTCTGCCAGACGGACTTTATTCGCCTGCTTGATCTCGCGATATTGCTGACGGAATTTCGCATCATCAGCGAATTTTTCCAGATTGATCAGTTGATCGAGATCGTTAGCCCACTCTTTTTTCAGTGATTTATCCAACAGAGCCGCCAGTGCCGGGTTGCACTGTTTGATCCAGCGACGTGGGGTAATACCGTTGGTGACGTTATGGAATTTGTTCGGCCATAGCTGGTGATATTCCGGGAACAGATCTTTCACCACCAGATCCGAGTGCAGCGCCGCAACACCGTTCACCGCGAAACCGCCAACCACACACAGGTTCGCCATATGCACTTGTTTGTCGTGCACCACCGCCAGTTTGGCCCACACTTTTTCATCGCCCGGCCAGGTTTTCTCCACCAGCGTTTTAAAGCGAGTATTAATTTCGTTAATAATCTGCATGTGGCGCGGCAGTAAGCCTTTCACCAGTTTCACATCCCAGCGTTCCAGCGCTTCTGGCATCAGGGTATGGTTGGTGTAAGCGAAAGTTTTGCTGGTAATGGCCCAGGCGTCATCCCAGCTCATCTGGTGCTCATCGATCAGCACGCGCAGCAGTTCTGGAATCGCGATAGTTGGGTGGGTATCGTTCAGCTGAATAACTTCGTACTCCGCCAGCTCGTGCAGTTTACGCCCCGCCAGATGATGGCGACGCAAAATATCCGCTACCGAGCAGGCACACTGGAAGTATTGCTGCATCAGGCGCAGCTTTTTACCGGCAGTATGGTTGTCGTTTGGATAGAGAACTTTGGTCAGTTTTTCCGCGTTGATGCCCTGCTGTTCGGCACGCAGGAAATAACCGTCGTTAAATTTAGTCAGATCAAACGGATGCGCGTGCGTCGCCTGCCACAGACGCAGAGGCTGCGCCACGCCATTACGATAGCCGACAACGGGGAGATCCCACGCTTGACCAGTAATGGTAAATTCCGGCTCCCAGCGTCCGTCTTTCGTCACTTTACCGCCAATTCCAACCTGCACATCCAGTGCTTCATTGTGGCGGAACCACGGATAGTTACCACGATGCCAGTCATCCGGCGCTTCAACCTGTTTGCCATCGACAAATGACTGGCGGAACAAGCCATATTGATAATTAAGGCCGTAGCCAGTAGCTGACTGCCCGACAGTTGCCATTGAGTCGAGGAAGCACGCCGCCAGACGTCCCAGACCACCGTTACCCAGCGCCGGGTCGATCTCTTCTTCCAGCAAGTCAGTCAGGTTGATGTCATAAGCCTTCAACGAATCCTGTACATCCTGATACCAGCCGAGATTCAACAGGTTGTTGCCCGTCAGGCGACCAATCAAAAACTCCATTGAGATGTAGTTAACATGCCGCTGATTCGCCACCGGTTTGGCAAATGGCTGAGCACGCAGCATTTCGGCCAGTGCTTCGCTCACTGCCAGCCACCACTGACGAGGGGTCATTTCAGCCGCAGAATTTAAGCCATAACGCTGCCACTGACGTGAAAGCGCTTCCTGAAATTGCTTATCGTTAAAAATAGGTTGTGACATAGGAGTTCCACTTTTCTTAGATTTTCAACACAACGTTATCGCTAGTTTGCCAGGCTCGATGTTGACCTTCCTCATCCTGCGGGGGATTAGGCAGGGAGGAGTTGCGGGGATGAGCAAGGAAATGTGATCTCAACCACTTAAAGCTAGTGCAAACCACAGGATTAGCAGCAAATCAATGCCATACAGCGCAGAAAATCTGTATCTAAGTGCAAAAAATGGCCGTTGCGTATTTTCAAAAAGCGGAAGGTAACTCTATAAATTAAGTAAAGGAGTGAAACAGTTTCATAAGTAAAATATCCAGTGTGCTCCATCTCATTCTTAATAGATTTATTAAGATCATCTTTTTAGATAGCACTTTCATCAGGAATGAAGAAGAAACCCTTGCTTAAATGAATCTGATGAACATAAGGGAAATACCGTACAACCCAGCATTCACGCTGTATCAGCGTCGTTTTAGGTGAGTCATTAATAAAGATTTGGAATTGTGACAGAGTGCAAATTCAGACACATAAAAAAACGTCATCGCTTGCATTAGAAAGGTTTCTGGCCGACCTTATAACCATTAATTACGAAGCGCAAAAAAAATAATATTTCCTCATTTTCCACAGTGAAGTGATTAACTATGCTGATTCCGTCAAAATTAAGTCGTCCGGTTCGACTCGACCATACCGTGGTTCGTGAGCGCCTGCTGGCTAAACTTTCCGGCGCGAACAACTTCCGGCTGGCGCTGATCACAAGTCCTGCGGGCTACGGAAAGACCACGCTCATTTCCCAGTGGGCGGCAGGCAAAAACGATATCGGCTGGTACTCGCTGGACGAAGGTGATAACCAGCAAGAGCGTTTCGCCAGCTATCTCATTGCCGCCGTGCAGCAGGCAACCAACGGTCACTGTGCGATATGTGAGACGATGGCGCAAAAACGGCAATATGCCAGTCTGACGTCACTCTTCGCCCAGCTTTTCATTGAGCTGGCGGAATGGCATAGCCCACTTTATCTGGTCATCGATGACTATCATCTGATCACTAATCCAGTGATCCACGAGTCAATGCGCTTCTTTATTCGCCATCAACCAGAAAATCTCACCCTGGTGGTGTTGTCACGCAACCTTCCGCAACTGGGCATTGCCAATCTGCGTGTTCGTGACCAACTGCTGGAAATTGGCAGTCAGCAACTGGCATTTACCCATCAGGAAGCGAAGCAGTTTTTTGATTGCCGTCTGTCATCGCCGATTGAAGCCGCAGAAAGCAGTCGGATTTGCGATGACGTTTCCGGTTGGGCGACGGCACTACAGCTAATCGCCCTCTCCGCCCGGCAGAATACCCACTCAGCCCATAAGTCGGCACGCCGCCTGGCGGGAATCAATGCCAGCCATCTTTCGGATTATCTGGTCGATGAGGTTTTGGATAACGTCGATCTCGCAACGCGCCATTTTCTGTTGAAAAGCGCCATTTTGCGCTCAATGAACGATGCACTCATCACCCGTGTGACCGGCGAAGAAAACGGGCAAATGCGCCTCGAAGAGATTGAGCGCCAGGGGCTGTTTTTACAGCGGATGGATGATACCGGCGAGTGGTTCTGCTATCACCCGCTGTTTGGTAACTTCCTGCGTCAGCGCTGCCAGTGGGAACTGGCGGCGGAGCTGCCGGAAATTCACCGTGCCGCCGCAGAAAGCTGGATGGCCCAGGGATTCCCCAGCGAAGCGATTCATCATGCGCTGGCGGCAGGCGATGCGCTGATGCTGCGCGATATTCTGCTTAATCACGCCTGGAGTCTGTTCAACCATAGCGAACTGTCGCTACTGGAAGAGTCGCTTAAGGCCCTGCCGTGGGACAGTTTGCTGGAAAATCCGCAGTTGGTGTTATTGCAGGCGTGGCTGATGCAAAGCCAACATCGCTACGGCGAAGTTAACACCCTGCTGGCCCGTGCTGAACATGAAATCAAGGACATCAGAGAAGGCACCATGCACGCAGAATTTAACGCTCTGCGCGCCCAGGTAGCGATTAACGATGGTAATCCGGATGAAGCGGAACGGCTGGCGAAACTGGCACTGGAAGAACTGCCTCCGGGCTGGTTCTATAGCCGCATTGTGGCAACCTCGGTGCTGGGTGAAGTGTTGCACTGCAAAGGCGAATTGACCCGCTCACTGGCGCTAATGCAGCAAACCGAACAGATGGCGCGCCAGCACGATGTCTGGCACTACGCCTTATGGAGTTTAATCCAGCAAAGTGAAATTCTGTTTGCCCAAGGGTTCCTGCAAACCGCGTGGGAAACGCAGGAAAAAGCGTTCCAGCTGATCAACGAGCAGCATCTGGAACAGCTGCCAATGCATGAGTTTCTGGTGCGCATTCGTGCACAGCTGTTATGGGCCTGGGCACGGCTGGATGAAGCCGAAGCGTCGGCGCGCAGCGGGATTGAAGTCTTGTCGTCTTATCAGCCACAGCAACAGCTTCAGTGCCTGGCAATGTTGATTCAATGCTCGCTGGCCCGTGGTGATTTAGATAACGCCCGTAGCCAGCTGAACCGTCTGGAAAACCTGCTGGGGAATGGCAAATATCACAGCGACTGGATCTCTAACGCCAACAAAGTCCGGGTGATTTACTGGCAAATGACCGGCGATAAAGCCGCCGCTGCCAACTGGTTGCGTCATACGGCTAAACCAGAGTTTGCGAACAACCACTTCCTGCAAGGTCAATGGCGCAACATTGCCCGTGCACAAATCTTGCTGGGCGAGTTTGAACCGGCAGAAATTGTTCTCGAAGAACTCAATGAAAACGCCCGCAGTCTGCGGTTGATGAGCGATCTCAACCGTAACCTGTTGCTGCTTAATCAACTGTACTGGCAGGCCGGACGTAAAAGTGACGCCCAGCGCGTGTTGCTGGACGCATTAAAACTGGCGAATCGCACAGGATTTATCAGCCATTTTGTGATTGAAGGCGAAGCGATGGCGCAACAACTGCGCCAGCTGATTCAACTCAATACGCTGCCGGAACTGGAACAGCATCGTGCGCAGCGTATTCTGCGAGAAATCAATCAACATCATCGGCATAAATTCGCCCATTTCGATGAGAATTTCGTTGAACGTCTGCTAAATCATCCGGAAGTGCCAGAGCTGATTCGCACTAGCCCGCTCACGCAACGTGAATGGCAGGTACTGGGGCTGATTTACTCCGGTTATAGCAACGAACAAATAGCGGGTGAACTGGAAGTGGCGGCAACCACCATCAAGACGCATATCCGCAATCTGTACCAAAAACTCGGCGTCGCCCACCGTCAGGCCGCGGTACAACACGCGCAGAAACTGCTGAAGATGATGGGATATGGGGTGTGAGTTTAGCCGGATAATACGTCGGATCCGGCTTACATCTTTATATCATTCAATGCTCACCCGCGTTACGCCATCCGCCTCCACCAGACTAAACCGCACTGGCAAGAAACGCTCCACCACCGCAATATTGGTCAGCAGATGGCATGAGGGATGGGCGACCGTAAATTCTCCCGCGCCCGCCAGCGCCATCGGTAGCACCAGCTGGTCGGCGAGATATTCCCCCACCGCCGCCGGGCTTGCCAGGTAGCGTTTCACCTCTTTCACTAACTGTGCCGCGACCACCTCGGCACTGACGCGCTTTTCACCGACGACAAAAAAGCGTTCAGTGATATTTTCACTTTCGACTTCCAGCGAAACGGTATTACCCGGCCCCTGGTCGCGCGGCAGGCTATGAATATTCTGTTCATGCAGGGAAAAACTACCCGCCAGTGTAGCGATTTCACGCTCAGCAACATGGCGCGGCACGCCAGCTAATAGCACCTCTCCACGCATCTGCACAATGTTCCCGCGCTCGCCAAGTTGCAAGGTGTTAAACAATGCCACGGGCGAGACTTCCGTTGCCACCACCCCGCCTCCAGCAGGATAAAAACCGTGGCGTAATAATGTGGTTTGCTGATGAATGCCCATTTTCGCCAGCAGCGGCTCCAGCACCCGGCGGATAAAATCCGCAGGCGGTGCCGACGGGTTATCGGTGCCGCCGCTCACTTCAACACGCGAAGGTCCATCGGCAAACCACAGCGCGGGCAGCACCGTTTGCAGCACCAGCGTGCTACTTCCGGCACTACCGATAGCAAAGCGGTAATCGCCGCCGCGCACGGTGCCAGGCCGGAAGACCAGACGCTGCGACCCCAGCTCCGCGCCTTCCACCGTTGCTCGGCAAATTTCCGTCGCCGCCTTAACCGCGGTCAGATGCTGGCGCAACAGCCCCGGTTTCGCCCGCCCGGCACGAATGCCAGTGATGGTAAATGGCTGGCCGGTTATCATCGACAGGCTCAGCGCCGAGCGCAGGATCTGCCCGCCGCCTTCGCCCTGTGCGCCATCCAGCGCAATCATCCTTTTCATCATTTATCCTTTTACGCACACCACCTGACGCAGGGTATAGATAACTTCCACCAGATCGCTTTGTGCCGCCATCACCGCATCAATATCTTTATACGCCATCGGGATTTCGTCGATCACTTCGGCATCTTTACGGCATTCCACATGTGCGGTGGCACGAATTTGATCTTCCACGCTGAACAGTTTTTTCGCTTTAGTACGGCTCATTACCCGCCCGGCACCGTGGCTGCACGAACAGAACGACTCTTCATTTCCCAGCCCACGGACGATAAAGCTTTTCGCTCCCATCGACCCTGGAATAATTCCATATTGACCAGCACGCGCAGACACCGCGCCTTTACGCGTCACGTAGATCTCTTCACCAAAGTGCTGTTCTTTTTGCACATAGTTGTGGTGACAGTTGATCTCTTCCATCGCCAGCGTTTGTGGCTGTCTGACCGTTTTCTGCGTAATGCTCTGCAACGCCGTTACCACGTTTTCCATCATCGCATCGCGGTTAAGGCTGGCAAAAAGCTGCGCCCAGGCCACGGCTTTCAGGTAATCATCAAAGTATTCCGTACCTTCCATAAAGTACGCCAGATCACGCGACGGCAATGTTTCAAGCGTTTCCTGCATCTCTTTTTGCGCCAGATCGATAAAGTAAGTCCCGATGGCGTTACCAATTCCGCGTGAACCGGAGTGCAGCATAATCCACACCTGGTCCGACTCATCAAGGCAGATTTCAATAAAGTGGTTACCCGTTCCCAGCGTTCCCAGGTGTTTATAGTTGTTAGTGTTAAGGAAACGGGGATATTTTTGCGTTAACCACTGATAACCGACTTCCAGCTCAGTCCATTTCGCATCGACGTTAACAGGCGGGTTTTCCCATGCGCCTTTATCACGTTTACAACGGCCAGTGGTACGTCCGTGCGGCACGGCCGTTTCAATCGCCTGACGCAGCTCCGCCAAGTTTTCAGGCAGGTCTGCCGCCGTTAACGCGGTGCGCAGCGCGTTCATTCCACAACCGATATCCACGCCCACCGCCGCCGGAATAATCGCCCCTTTGGTCGGGATCACGCTACCTATGGTGGAACCTTTACCCAGGTGTACATCAGGCATTACCGCAATATGTTTGAAAATAAACGGCATCTTCGCCGTATTAATAAGTTGCTGACGCGCATCGGCTTCTACCGGCACGCCTTTGGTCCACATTTTTACCGGGGCATTTTCAGTGGTCAGTAATTCGTAATTCATTGTGTTTTTCTCTTTTCGTTGGTATGTCCTGATAATTGCAACCGTCGTGCCAGAAAATTAAATAAGCAGATTAATTTTTTAATTTATTGTTTCTAAAAAGATTATATCTTTACGTCCGTAAACGGAGATTTCCCGCAAAGCCGATTTACCGATAATGAAATATCGTCTTTTATAAGGATATCTAAGATGCGTAAAACAGTGGCTTTTGGCTTTGTCGGTACCGTGCTGGATTATGCCGGGCGCGGCAGTCAGCGCTGGTCAAAATGGCGTCCGACACTCTGTCTATGCCAGCAAGAATCGTTAGTTATCGATCGGCTGGAATTATTGCACGACGCCCGCTCGCGCTCGCTATTCGAAACGCTTAAACGCGATATCGCCAGCGTTTCGCCAGAAACAGAAGTGGTGGGCGTTGAGATAGAACTGCATAACCCGTGGGATTTCGAAGAGGTTTACGCCTGCCTGCATGATTTCGCCCGTGGTTACGCGTTCCAGCCAGAAAATGAAGATTATTTAATTCACATCACCACCGGCACCCACGTCGCGCAGATTTGCTGGTTTCTGCTGGCAGAAGCGCGTTACTTGCCCGCCCGGTTGATACAATCTTCACCACCGCGCAAAAAAGAACAACCGCGCGGCGCAGGTGAAGTGACGATTATCGATCTCGATTTAAGCCGTTATAACGCCATCGCCAGCCGCTTTGCCGAGGAATGCCAGCAAACCCTCGACTTCCTCAAATCCGGCATTGCCACGCGTAACCCCCACTTCAACCGCATGATTGAGCAGATCGAAAAAGTGGCGATTAAATCCCGCGCACCGATCCTGCTCAACGGCCCGACCGGGGCGGGTAAGTCATTTCTGGCGCGACGCATCTTTGAATTAAAACAGGCACGGCATCAGTTTAGCGGCGCATTTGTAGAAGTGAACTGCGCCACCCTGCGCGGCGATACCGCCATGTCGACGCTGTTTGGTCATGTGAAAGGCGCGTTCACCGGGGCGCGGGAATCTCGTGAAGGATTATTACGCAGCGCCAACGGTGGCATGTTGTTTCTTGATGAGATTGGCGAACTGGGCGCAGACGAACAGGCAATGCTGCTGAAAGCCATTGAAGAGAAAACCTTTTACCCATTTGGCAGCGATCGCCAGGTGAGCAGTGATTTTCAGCTGATCGCCGGAACGGTGCGCGATTTGCGCCAGCTGGTTGCTGAAGGCAAATTTCGCGAAGATCTGTACGCGCGGATCAATCTCTGGACCTTCACCCTGCCGGGACTGCGCCAGCGCCAGGAAGATATTGAACCTAACCTGGATTATGAAGTGGAGCGCCACGCCTCACTCACCGGCGACAGCGTGCGTTTTAACACCGAAGCACGGCGCGCCTGGCTGGCTTTTGCGACATCTCCCCAGGCAACATGGCGCGGTAACTTTCGCGAACTTTCTGCCAGCGTCACGCGGATGGCCACCTTTGCCACTAGCGGACGCATCACTCTGGACGTGGTTGAAGATGAGATAAACCGTCTGCGCTATAACTGGCAGGAGAGTCGCCCCTCCGCGATTACGCAACTGCTGGGCGCTGAGGCAGAAAACATCGACCTCTTTGATCGGCTGCAACTGGAACACGTAATAGCCATCTGCCGCCAGGCAAAATCGCTTTCTGCTGCCGGTCGCCAGCTTTTTGATGTTTCGCGCCAGGGCAAAGCCAGCGTCAACGACGCAGATCGGCTACGCAAATACCTGGCGCGTTTTGGTCTGACGTGGGAAGCCGTGCAAGATCAGCACAGCTCCAGTTGAATATGATGGTCCGTCAGCACCTGCATGACGCTTACTGGCGGCGGGGCGTCGGTGTAGACGGCATCAACCATGCTGATGCTCCCCATATTGACCATCGCATTACGGCCAAATTTCGAGTGATCGACAACCAGCATAACGTGGCGCGAGTTCTCAATAATAGCGCGTTTGGTGCGAACTTCGTGGTAATCGAATTCCAGCAACGAGCCGTCGCTATCGATGCCGCTGATCCCCAGAATGCCGAAATCAAGGCGGAACTGGGAGATAAAATCGAGTGTCGCTTCGCCAATGATCCCGCCATCGCGGCTGCGTAATTCGCCACCGGCGAGAATAATACGGAAATCCTCTTTTACCATCAGCGTGTTAGCGACGTTGAGATTGTTAGTCACAATGCGCAAATTGCTGTGATTGAGCAGCGCGTGCGCCACCGCTTCCGGCGTGGTGCCAATATCGATAAACAGCGTTGAGCCATTGGGGATTTGCTCCGCCACTTTGCGGGCAATCCGCTCTTTTTCTTCGGTCTGGGTGGCTTTACGATCGTGCCAAGGCGTGTTAACCGAACTGGAAGGCAGCGCCGCACCGCCATGATGCCGCAGGATCAGGTTTTGCTCTGCCAGCTCGTTGAGGTCGCGACGAATAGTCTGCGGGCTGACGGAGAAGTGCTCCACCAGTTCCTCGGTACTGACATAACCCTGCTGTTTAACCAGTTCGATAATACCGTTGTGACGTTGTGTTTGTTTCATTTATAAATCCCTGGAATTATTTTCGTTTTCGCGCATTGAGCGAATCAACAAAAGCCATCGCTAAACCCACGGCTAACCCGGCGATGTGTGCTCCGTTCGCCATCGACATCCCAAACAAATCAAACCATCCGGCGACAATCCAGATCAGCGCAAAGATAATTAACCCACGTTGCAGGTAAATGCCACTTTGCGGATCGCGTTCGCCACGTAGCCAGACGTAGCCCATCAGCGCATACACCACGCCAGAAAGCCCGCCAAACCACGGCCCGCTGAACTTTTGCTGCACATAGCCGCTTAACAGGGCGCTAATGAGAGTAATGACAATTAGCTTACCGCTACCGAGGCGTTTTTCCACCGCACCGCCGAGATACCACCACCAGAGCAGGTTAAAGAGGATATGCATCAGCGAGAAGTGCATTAACGCGTGGGTGAAGTAACGCCAGAACTCAAATTTCAGTGTTGGATCGAATGGCCAGGCCAGCCATAACATCACTTCCTGATCGCCGAGAATTTGCATGGCAATAAACACCACCACGCAGGCGATCATCATCACCCAGGTTACCGGGCCTGCGCGTTCACGCAAGGCAGCAAAGAAAGGATAACGGCGATAATGCAGGCCACTGCCGGTATGGCCCGCCTGCCAGCTGGCCGCCAGATAACGCGGATCTGCCGGGTTTTCGAGAAAACGCGCCAGCTCCGCCCGCACGTGCTCGGCCTGGGACTCATCCGCCAGCCAGACATCGCTTTGGTTATGTTGTTGAATCGTGAGGATAACACCCTGCGTCGCCATGTAATCAACAAACGCCTGCGCCACGCGGGGGTTAGCAAAAGAGGTAATCATCAACATCGTTGCTGTCGCTTATTCCACACAAAAGGGGACAGTATAAAGCGTTACGCGCCGTACGCCACCTCTGCAGGAAACTGACGCTGCCAGGCTTCAAAGCCGCCGTCAATGCTATAGACCACATCGTAGCCCTGTTGCAGCAGATACTGCGCCGCGCCTTTGCTGCTATTGCCGTGGTAACACATCACCATCACCGGAGTGTCAAAGTCGTTATCACGCATAAACGCGCCCAGTGTGTCGTTGGTTAAATGGAAAGCCTGCACCGCATGCCCCATTGCGAAACTCTGTGGATCGCGAATATCGACCAGCACCGCCTCTTTTTCCTGCAACTTCTGGTGCGCGTCGGCAACGTTAATACATTCGAACTGATCCATGCGTCTCTCTTTATTTACAAACAAGTGGGCAAATTTACCGCACAGTTTACGTCGAAGCGGAAGATAAACGCCATAATGTTATACATATCACTCTAAAATGTTTTTTCAATGTTACCTAAAGCGCGATCCTTTGCTAATATGTTCGATAACGAACATTTGTGAGCTTTAACGAAAGTGAATGAGGGCAGCATGGAAACCAAAGATCTGATTGTGATAGGTGGCGGCATCAATGGTGCTGGTATCGCGGCAGACGCCGCTGGACGCGGTTTATCCGTGCTGATGCTGGAGGCGCAGGATCTCGCTTGCGCGACCTCTTCCGCCAGTTCAAAACTCATTCACGGTGGCCTGCGCTACCTTGAGCACTATGAATTCCGCCTGGTCAGCGAGGCGCTGGCTGAACGTGAAGTGCTACTGAAAATGGCCCCGCATATCGCCTTCCCGATGCGTTTTCGCCTGCCGCATCGTCCGCATCTGCGCCCGGCGTGGATGATTCGGATTGGTCTGTTTATGTACGATCATCTGGGTAAACGCACCAGCCTACCGGGATCAACCGGTTTGCGTTTTGGCGCAAATTCAGTGTTAAAACCGGAAATTAAGCGCGGATTCGAATATTCCGACTGTTGGGTAGACGACGCCCGTCTGGTACTCGCCAACGCCCAGATGGTGGTGCGTAAAGGCGGTGAAGTGCTTACCCGTACTCGTGCCACTTCTGCTCGCCGCGAAAACGGCCTGTGGATTGTGGAAGCGGAAGATATCGATACCGGCAAAAAATATAGCTGGCAAGCGCGCGGCCTCGTGAACGCCACCGGCCCGTGGGTGAAGCAGTTCTTCGACGACGGGATGCATCTACCCTCACCTTATGGCATTCGCCTGATCAAAGGCAGCCATATTGTGGTGCCGCGTGTGCATACACAAAAGCAGGCCTACATTCTGCAAAACGAAGATAAACGTATTGTCTTCGTGATCCCGTGGATGGACGAGTTTTCCATCATCGGCACCACCGATGTGGAATACAAAGGTGATCCAAAAGCAGTGAAGATTGAAGAGAGTGAAATCAATTACCTGCTGAAAGTGTATAACACGCACTTTAAAAAGCAGTTAAGCCGGGACGATATCGTCTGGACATACTCCGGCGTGCGTCCGCTATGTGATGATGAGTCCGATTCGCCGCAGGCTATCACTCGTGATTACACCCTTGATATCCATGATGAAAACGGCAAAGCGCCGCTGCTGTCGGTATTCGGCGGTAAGCTGACCACCTACCGCAAACTGGCGGAGCACGCGCTGGAAAAACTGACGCCATATTATCAGGGCATTGGTCCGGCGTGGACGAAAGAGAGCGTGCTACCGGGCGGAGCCATTGAAGGCGACCGTGACGATTACGCCGCGCGTCTGCGCCGCCGTTACCCATTCCTGACCGAATCGCTGGCACGTCATTACGCACGCACTTACGGCAGCAACAGCGAACTGCTGCTCGGCAATGCGGGGGCGATAGGCGATCTCGGGGAAGATTTCGGTCATGAGTTCTACGAAGCGGAGCTGAAATATCTGGTGGATCACGAATGGGTCCGTCGCGCCGACGATGCCCTGTGGCGTCGCACAAAACAAGGCATGTGGCTGAATGCGGATCAACAATCTCGTGTGAGTCAGTGGCTGGTGGAGTATACGCAGCAGAAGTTGTCGCTGGCTTCGTGATTTAACGTAAGGTGGTCAGGTCAGATTTCGATCTGGTCTGAGACTGATGACAAATACAAAATTGCCTGATGCGCTACGCTTATCAGGCCTACGTGGCTTATGCAATGTATTGAATTTGCATGATTTTGTAGGCCAATAAGACGTTCACGTCGCATCCGGCATGAACAAAGCGCACTTTGTCAAAAATCTAACCTACTTTTTAATTCAGGGAATTACCGCAAAGCCCACGCCATTATTCCCAACGTAACAAAACTCAGACACATTACCCACTCGCCCAGAGAAAAATAGCAGTAATGCGCCCAGCGTCAGCATAAAGACGTTGAGTAGAAGATAAATTGTTGGCGTAAAGAGTAAATTGCAAAACTCAAGAATAGCGGCAAGCCCGGCCCCCAGCATGGCAATAACCGCCGCCAAAAACTGCGCCAGAATGGGGATGCCGAAAAAAGTCATTACCAGCGAGGTCAAAATCCATTTTCTGTTTTGCATTATTCTTTCCATTCTTTCTGAATGGCAAAATTATACTCCCCGAGTCCCCTTGCCCCTTCTGGACACTTTTCCGAAATGATGGCGAAAAAAACGGGACCCTTTGGCCCCGTTCTATTTATTAGTGAAATTACAATCTCACCGGATCGATATGCCAGATATGATCGGCGTACTCTTTGATAGTACGGTCAGAAGAGAAGTAGCCCATATTGGCAATGTTCAGCATCGCTTTTGCGGTCCACTCTTCCTGAAGCTCGTAGAGTTCGTCGACTTTATCCTGACAATCGACATAGCTGCGATAATCCGCCAGTACCTGGTAGTGATCGCCGAAGTTGATCAGCGAATCAACCAGATCGCGATAGCGACCCGGATCTTCCGGACTGAATACACCGCTGCCGATTTGCGTCAGCACCTGATGCAGCTCCTCATCTTTCTCATAGTATTCACGCGGTTTGTAGCCCTGACGACGCAGTTCTTCCACTTCTTCCGCTGTGTTACCAAAAATAAAGATATTGTCAGCACCGACATGATCCAGCATCTCGACATTCGCACCGTCCAGCGTACCGATGGTCAGCGCGCCGTTAAGCGCAAACTTCATGTTACTGGTGCCGGAAGCTTCCGTCCCCGCCAGCGAAATCTGTTCAGACAGATCGGCCGCCGGAATGATCAACTGCGCCAGGCTAACGCTGTAGTTCGGGATGAACACGACTTTCAGCTTGTCGCCAATCTGCGGATCGTTGTTGATCACTTTCGCTACGTCATTGATCAAATGAATAATGTGCTTCGCCATGTAATAGGCCGAAGCCGCCTTACCGCCAAAAATATTCACGCGCGGTACCCATTTCGCATCCGGGTCGGCCTTGATGCGGTTATAGCGGGTAATCACATGCAACACATTCATCAATTGACGTTTGTATTCGTGAATACGTTTAATTTGCACATCGAACAGCGCTTTCGGATTTACCACCACATTCAGCTGCTGGGCGATATACTCCGCCAGACGCTTTTTGTTCTCCAGCTTCGCCTGATGCACAGCGTGATTAACCATTGGGAAATCACAGTGTTGTTGCAGCTCATTAAGCAGGCTAAGGTCGGTGCGCCAGTTACGGCCCAGGTGTTCGTCCAGCACGGCTGAAAGCGATGGGTTCGCAACCGCCAGCCAGCGACGCGGCGTCACACCGTTGGTGACGTTGGTGAAACGACCCGGGAAGATTTTCGCAAAGTCGGCAAACAACGATTGCACCATCAGGTTAGAGTGCAGTTCCGATACACCGTTAACTTTGTGGCTCACCACAACCGCCAGCCAGGCCATACGCACACGACGACCGTTGGATTCATCAATGATCGACGCCCGTCCCAGCAGATCGGTATCGTTCGGATACTGTTCCTGCAAGGTTTTAAGGAAATAGTCGTTGATTTCAAAGATGATCTGCAAGTGACGCGGCAGAATTTTACCCAGCATATCGACCGGCCAGGTTTCCAGCGCTTCGCTCATCAGCGTGTGGTTGGTGTAAGAGAAAACCTCGCAACAGACCCCAAACGCGTCGTCCCAACTAAATTGGTGCTCATCAATCAGCAGGCGCATCAACTCAGGAATCGACAACACCGGATGGGTATCGTTGAGATGAATCGCGATTTTATCCGCCAGGTTATCGTAGGTTTTATGCAACTGATAATGGCGGCTTAAAATGTCCTGAATGGTCGAGGAAACCAGGAAGTATTCCTGACGCAGGCGCAGCTCACGCCCGGAGTAGGTGGAGTCGTCCGGATACAGTACGCGAGATACGTTCTCGGAGTGGTTTTTATCTTCCACTGCCGCGAAGTAGTCACCCTGGTTGAATTTACCGAGGTTAATTTCGCTACTGGCTTGCGCACTCCACAAACGCAGCGTGTTGGTCGCGTCAGTGTCGTAACCCGGGATAATCTGATCGTAAGCCACGCCCAGAATCTCTTCGGTTTCAATCCAGCGCGTTTTTTTACCTTCCTGCTGAATGCGACCGCCAAAACGGACTTTATAGCGCGTGTTGTGGCGTTTGAATTCCCACGGGTTACCGTATTCCAGCCAGTAGTCAGGTGACTCTTTCTGGCTACCGTTAACGATGTTCTGCTTGAACATACCGTAGTCATAGCGGATGCCGTAACCGCGCCCCGGCAACCCTAACGTCGCCAGAGAATCGAGGAAGCAAGCCGCCAGACGTCCCAGGCCACCGTTACCAAGGCCCGGGTCATTTTCTTCATCAATCAGCTCTTCGAGATTTAACCCCATCGCTTCCAGTGCGCCCTGTACATCTTCGTAAATTCCTAGCGACAACATGGCGTTGGAAAGCGTACGGCCAATCAAAAACTCCATCGACAGGTAGTAAACCTGACGAGTTTCTTGCGACAACTGGGCACGGTTTGAACGTAACCAGCGCTCCACGAGACGATCGCGCACAGCAAATAACGTTGCGTTCAGCCATTCATGTTTATTGGCGACGACCGGGTCCTTTCCAATCGTAAACATCAGCTTGTAAGCGATAGAGTGCTTAAGAGCTTCTACGCTAAGCGTGGGCGATGAATATGTAAACGGAGCATTCATATAGGCGTTTCCTGAAAACTATTTCAAGCGATAGTAAAGCTCACGGTACGACTTCGCCGCGACCTGCCAGCTAAAATCCATTGCCATAGCCTGACGTTGCACAAACCGCCACAGTGAAGGACGGGACCACAGTACAAAAGCACGTCGAATAGCCCGTAACAGCGACCAGGCATTACTATCTTCAAAGACAAACCCACTGGCGACGCCATCTGCAAGGTTCTCAAGAGAACAGTCAGAAACCGTATCAGCAAGCCCACCGGTGCGCCGCACTAACGGCAGCGTACCGTACTTCAATCCATAAAGTTGCGTTAAGCCGCACGGTTCAAAACGGCTGGGCACCAGAATGACGTCCGCGCCGCCCATAATGCGATGCGAAAATGCTTCGTGATAGCCAATCTGAACGCCCACCTGGCCGGGGTATTCCGCTGCCGCCGCAAGGAAACCTTCCTGCAGCACCGGATCGCCCGCGCCGAGTAGCGCCAGCTGCCCGCCCTGCTCCAGAAGGCCCGGTAAGGCTTCCAGCACCAGGTCGAGACCTTTCTGGCTGGTCAGACGGCTCACCACTGCAAAAAGCGGCACTTTATCGTCAACCTTAAGCCCCATTGCGATTTGTAACTGGCGCTTATTATCCGCTTTATCTTCCAACGTATCTCGGGTGTAACGCGAGGCCAACAGTAAGTCCGTCTCTGGACTCCAGATTTTCTCGTCCACGCCGTTCAGTACGCCGGAAAGACGCCCTTCACGATGACGCTGTTGCAACAGACCTTCCATACCGTAGGCAAACTGCGGTTCGGTGATCTCGCGAGCGTAGGTTGGACTGACTGCCGTAATGTGATCGGCATAGTACAGACCGGCCTTCAGAAAAGAGATTTGTCCGTTGAATTCCAGCCCATGAATATTAAAGAATGACCATGGCAATTGGATGTCATTCATGTGATGTGCATAAAACATGCCTTGATAGGCCAGGTTGTGCACAGTAAACACCGACTTCGCCGGACGCCCGCGCGCCGCCAAATACGCAGGCGCAAGACCTGCATGCCAGTCGTGCGCATGCACCACATCAGGACGCCAGAATGGGTCAAGCCCGCTGGCCATTTCTGCCCCAACCCACCCCAGCAGCGCAAAACGCAATACGTTGTCGGTATAGGCAAATAAGTTGGTATCGTGATACGGGCTTCCCGGACGATCATAGAGATGCGGCGCGTCAATCAGGTAAATGCCAACCCCGTTGTAATGACCGAACAACAGCGTGATATGTCCGGCGAAGGTATCACGACGGGATACTACCTGCGCATCGGTCACGCCACGGCGAATATCGGGAAATGCAGGCAACAGTACGCGAGCGTCAACGCCATCTGCGATTTGTGCTGCGGGTAATGCCCCAATAACATCAGCCAGACCGCCGGTTTTAAGCAGCGGGAACATCTCTGAACATACATGTAAAACCTGCATTATCGCTCCTGTTTATGCCCTAACTTCCGTAGCATTTCGCGCGTTACCAGCACGATGCCTTCTTCTGAACGATAGAAACGACGTGCATCTTCCTCTGCGTTTTCACCAATCACCATGCCTTCCGGAATAACACAAGCACGATCGATGACGCAGCGGCGCAGACGGCACGAGCGACCTACCCATACTTCCGGTAACAATACGGCGGAATCAATGTTGCAGAATGAATTCACGCGAACGCGCGAGAACAGAACGGACTGCACCACCACCGAACCGGAGATCACACAACCGCCGGATACCAGTGAGTTAAGGGTCATCCCGTGGCTACCGGAGCGATCCTGCACGAATTTCGCTGGCGGTAATGATTCATTGTAGGTGCGAATTGGCCAATTGCGATCGTACATATCCAGTTCCGGCACCACAGAGGCCAGATCGAGGTTCGCTTTCCAGTAAGCTTCCAGCGTACCCACATCGCGCCAGTACGGCTCGGCATCCGGGTCGGATTGTACGCAAGAGAGCGGGAACGGGTGCGCATAGGCCAGACCGGCTTCGGTGATCTTGGGAATCAAATCTTTGCCAAAGTCGTGGCTGGAGTTCTCATCACGATCGTCTTCTTCCAGCAGTTCATACAGATAGTCGGCGTCAAAGACGTAGATACCCATACTCGCCAGAGATTTGCTCGGATCGTTCGGCATTGACGGTGGGTTAGCAGGTTTTTCAACGAATTCGATAATTTTATCGTTCTCATCAACCGCCATAACGCCAAATGCGGAGGCTTCTTCAATCGGTACTGGCATACAAGCAACGGTGCAACGTGCGCCTTTTTCGACGTGATCGATAAGCATACGCGAGTAGTCTTGCTTGTAGATATGGTCGCCCGCCAGGATCACCACGTATTCCGCTTTATAACGGCGGATAATGTCGAGGTTTTGGGTAACTGCATCTGCGGTGCCGCGATACCAGTTTTCCCCTTTCATTCTCTGCTGTGCTGGCAGCAGATCGACAAACTCGTTCATTTCTTCATTGAAGAATGACCAGCCGCGCTGAATGTGCTGCACCAGAGTGTGGGACTGGTACTGGGTGATCACGCCCATACGACGGATCCCGGAGTTGATGCAGTTAGACAGCGCAAAGTCGATAATGCGGAACTTACCGCCGAAGTGTACGGCCGGTTTTGCTCGCTTATTGGTTAAATCCTTCAGGCGGGTACCACGTCCTCCCGCCAGTATCAGGGCAACAGATTTCAATGGCAGCTGGCGCGCCAACATTAAGTGATCGTTCTTCTCTAAACTAACCATGACTAACTCCTTTTTTATCATCTCTGGAACACACACAATCCGTGTGCAGGTCCCTGCCAGACAGCCGTAATCACTGGGTTATCCTCTCCAGCGAATGGGGGAATGGCGTGCCACTCCCCAGCAGGTAAAACAATCTCTGTTACCTCAAGCGTGGCGTTAATTGCGATCAAAAAGCGATCCGAGAGCAGAATTTGCAGCTGTTTCGGCCCGTTTTGCCACTCATCCGTGCTTAAAGGCTGAGCATATCGATTTAGCCAACGGACATTGCCGTCGCCTTCTTCCCACCAGCGATTCTCCACCAAAGCGGGAATGCGCTTGCGCAGATGGATTAACGCGGCGGTAAATGCGGTTAAACCACTGCTTGCCTGCGACCAGTCCAACCAGGTTAATTGGTTATCCTGACAGTAGGCATTGTTATTGCCATGCTGGCTGTGACCATGTTCGTCACCGGCCAGTAACATCGGCGTACCCTGGGAGAGCAACAACGTTGTTAACAGGGCGTGAATGCTGTCGCGACGCCGTTCAACCAGGTCAAGAGTACCGCCTAACCCTTCTTTACCATGATTGTTACTGTAATTGTTGTTGGTCCCGTCGCGATTTTCTTCTCCGTTTGCTTCATTATGTTTATGGTTGAAGCAAACGCAGTCGCGAAGCGTAAAACCGTCATGCGCGGTGACGAGATTAATCGCGGCACTCGGCAGACGACCATTACGTTTAAAAACATCGCTGGAGGCAGCAAAACGCCCGGCAAACGCCCCCAGAGGCAAATCATAATGAAGCCAGAAACGACGGGCAGCATCGCGGAAATGATCGTTCCACTCGGCAAACAGCGGCGGGAAATTTCCCACCTGATAACCACCAGGAGCAATATCCCACGGTTCAGCAATTAACTTCACCTGCGAGAGCACCGGGCAGTTCTGGATAGCTGTAAACAACGGCGCATCCTGACGAAACTCTGGCGTACGGCCCATGACTGCCGCCAGATCAAAGCGGAAACCATCGACGTGGCAGGTTTCTACCCAATAACGCAGGCAGGCGCTGGCATAATCCACCACCGCCGGATGACTCAAATTGAGCGTGTTGCCACAACCGGTCCAGTTGTGATAATCGCCGTCTTCTCTTATCCAATAATAGCTACGGTTGTCGATCCCACGCAGAGAGAATAACGGGCCGTCGAGGTCCAGTTCCGCACTATGGTTGAGCACGATATCAAGAATGACTTCGATACCCGCTTTATGCAGTGCTTTGATTGCATCGCGAAACTCATCCAGCGCCGTTTCTGGGGAGCAGGCATACGCCGGATGCAGCGCAAACATCGCCACCGGGTTATAACCCCAGTAGTTACTTAGACCCATACGTTGCAGGCGTGGTTCGCTGGCAAACTGCGCCACCGGCAGCAGTTCCAGCGCGGTAATGCCCAACTGTTTCAAATAGTTGATCATCACCGGATGCCCCAGGGCTTTATAAGTGCCACGGATCTCGACCGGGATCTCCGGGTGCAGGTACGTTAATCCTTTGACATGGGCTTCATAAATGATGGTACTGCCCCACGGCGTGCGCGGCGGAGCATCATCCTCCCAGTCATAGTGATCAACCACCACTACGCATTTCGGCGCAATGGCGGCGTTGTCGCGATAGTCAGGTTCATTATGACCGGCGTGCAGCAGCGGGTTATCTTTAAATTCCCCGTCAATTTGCCGCGCGCAAGGATCAATCAACAACTTCGCCGGGTTAAAGCGATGCCCCTCGGCGGGTTGCCAGGGGCCATGAACGCGATAACCATAACGCAAACCCGGGCGCGCATCCGGCAGATAACCGTGCCAAATGTCGCCACTGTGCCCTGGCAAGTCATAGCGATGTTCCTGGCCATTGGCGTCAAAGACACACAGTTCTACCCGCTCGGCATGAGCGGAGAAAAGTGTGAAGTTGACGCCCTGACCGTCGTAATGCGCGCCGAGGGGTGCGGGTTTGCCAATGGCGAGTTGTGTCATTCTGCCTCCCGAACCAGCCAGATAGTGGCCAGCGGTGGTAGTGTCAGGCTTAATGAATGCTGACGACCGTGGCTGGCAATCTCATCGCTGTGTACCGTGCCGCCATTGCCGACATTACTGCCGTGATAGTGCATGGAATCGGTATTGAGGATTTCACGCCATTTGCCCGGCTGGTTAATGCCGAAGCGATAATCATGACGCGGCACCGGAGTAAAGTTACTGGCAACGATGATTTCGTTACCCTCTTTATCGCGACGCACAAAGATCAGCACCGAGCGTTCTTTGTCATCCACCACCAGCCATTCAAAACCGTACGGGTCAAAATCCAGTTCATGCATCGCTTTATGGTGGCGGTAGGTGAGGTTCAGATCGCGCACCAGACGCTGGACACCGTGGTGCCAGTTATCGCCGCCTTCCAACAGATGCCAGTCGAGGCTGGCGTCATGGTTCCACTCGCGGCCCTGGGCAAATTCGTTCCCCATGAACAGCAGTTTCTTGCCCGGGAATGCCCACATCCAGCCATAGTAGGCGCGCAAGTTAGCGAATTTCTGCCATGCGTCGCCCGGCATCCGGTCGAGAATCGATTTTTTACCGTGGACCACTTCATCATGCGACAACGGCAGGACGAAGTTTTCAGTGTAGTTGTAGAGCATCCCGAAGGTCAGTTTATCGTGATGATACTGACGATAAACCGGGTCGAGCTTCATGTAGTCCAGGGTGTCATGCATCCAGCCTAGGTTCCACTTGTACCAGAAGCCCAGACCGCCCATGTCCTGCGGACGAGAAACGCCAGGGAAATCGGTAGACTCCTCCGCCATTGTCACCGCACCGGAAACCTGCTCACCAAGAATACGGTTGGTATTACGCAAGAATTCAATCGCTTCAAGATTCTCGCGCCCGCCAAATTCGTTCGGGATCCACTCCCCCTCTTTACGGCTGTAGTCGCGATAAATCATTGACGCCACCGCATCGACGCGCAGCGCATCAATACCAAAACGTTCGATCCAGTAAAGCGCGTTACCGACAAGGAAGTTACTGACTTCACGGCGACCATAGTTGTAGATCAGCGTATTCCAGTCCTGATGATAGCCTTCGCGCGGATCGCTGTGTTCATACAAGTTCGTGCCATCAAATTCGGCAAGCGCAAAGTCATCGGTCGGGAAGTGGCCTGGCACCCAGTCGAGAATCACGTTCAGACCAGCTGCGTGTGCGGCATCAATGAAATAACGGAAGTCGTCGCGGGTACCAAAACGGCGGGTCGGTGCATACAGGCCGGTTGGCTGATAACCCCAACTGCCATCGAACGGATGCTCGTTAATGGGCAGCAGTTCGAGGTGGGTAAAGCCCATCCATTTAGCATAAGGCACCAGTTGATCGGCCAGCTCGCGGTAGCTTAACCAGAAATTGTTGTCGGTGTGGCGACGCCAGGAGCCCAGGTGAACTTCATAAATAGAGATTGGCGCATCAAACTGATTCGCTTTTTTGCGCTCTTCAGTCTGCACAACCTTTTCCGGCAGCCCGCAAATAAGAGACGCGGTTTCCGGGCGCATTTGCGCTTCGAAGGCATAAGGGTCGGACTTCAGACGCAAGTTGCCATTAGCATCAATCATCTCATATTTATAGAGCTGACCGTTATGCGCCCCAGGGATAAACAGTTCCCAGATGCCGCTCTCTTTACGCAGGCGCATCGGATGACGGCGACCGTCCCAGTAGTTGAATTGCCCAACCACCGAGACCCGACGGGCGTTTGGAGCCCAGACAGAAAAACGCGTACCTGTGACGCCATCCATAGTATCTGCATGCGCGCCTAAGGTTTCATACGGGCGCAGGTGAGTACCTTCAGATAATAGCCAGGCATCCATTTCCTGGATTAGCGGACCAAAACGGTAAGGATCATCTATCAGGTTTTGCTGACCATGCCAGACAACAGCCAACTGATAGCGGAAAAAATTCTTACGTCGCGGAATGACACCGCTAAAGAATCCACGGGAGTCGAGACACTCCAGTTTTGCGAGTTTGCGCCCGGTTTTCGGTTCAATCACCCACACATCGGTAGCGTCGGGTAAAAGGGCACGGACTTCCAGTCCCGCGGTGGTTTTATGCATCCCCAGTACGGAAAAAGGATCCGCAAAATGGCCTGCAATTAGCGCGTTAATCACGTCTCTATCGATACGATCGGACATGCTTGTCTTCCTGTTTTATTGTGTCACCCCATCCAACTGGATTTTTGACTTCTGGTTGTGACATTTTTTTGACCTGAACGGCGCAGCACTCTGTGCATCCTCTCTGCGTCGTCCTCACTTCAGGTAAGGCTGTGAATACTCATGTATTCAGCCACCCTTAAAGAATAGCCAATGCTCTATTTAACTCCCGGTAAATCATGAAACATCTGCGCTTACTCCTGTATTACGCACTAGCAGGGGCGGCATCGCGCCCCAGATTCAATGAATAAAGATTACGCCAGTTGACGAAGCATCCGACGTAGCGGCTCCGCGGCCCCCCACAGCAGCTGGTCGCCCACGGTAAAGGCTGACAGGAACTCTGGTCCCATATTCAGCTTACGCAGGCGGCCTACCGGCGTGGTCAGCGTGCCGGTAACGGCAGCTGGGGTTAGCTCACGCATAGTGATTTCCCGATCGTTCGGAACGACTTTCGCCCACGGATTGTGCGCAGCCAGCAGTTCTTCCACGGTCGGAATAGACACATCTTTTTTCAATTTAATAGTGAATGCCTGGCTGTGGCAGCGCAATGCCCCGACACGCACACATAAACCATCTACCGGAATTACGGAAGATGTGTTGAGGATCTTGTTGGTTTCCGCCTGCCCTTTCCACTCTTCGCGGCTCTGACCGTTATCAAGCTGTTTGTCGATCCACGGAATCAGGCTACCCGCCAGCGGCACGCCAAAGTTATCCACCGGCAGCTCACCGCTACGGGTTAAGGTTGTGACTTTGCGTTCGATATCGAGAATAGCAGAGGACGGGGTCGCGAGTTCATCTGCCACATGGCCATACAGATGGCCCATCTGGGTTAATAACTCACGCATATGTCGCGCACCACCGCCGGAAGCGGCCTGGTAGGTTGCAACGGACACCCAATCAACAAGATCATTGGCGAATAAACCACCCAACGACATCAACATCAGGCTTACGGTACAGTTGCCGCCAACAAAAGTCCTGATGCCATTATTTAATCCGTCGGTAATGACGTCCTGATTGACGGGGTCAAGAATGATGATGGCGTCATCTTTCATGCGCAGAGACGATGCTGCGTCAATCCAGTAACCTTGCCATCCGCTTTCACGAAGCTTTGGATAGATTTCGTTGGTATAATCGCCGCCCTGACAGGTCACAATGATATCGAGGGCCTTTAGCGCCTCCAGATCAAAGGCATCCTGAAGTGTGCCAGTGGTTCCGCCAAAAGACGGCGCAGCCTGACCAAGCTGAGAAGTAGAAAAGAAGACAGGGCGAATGGCGTCGAAGTCGCGCTCTTCAACCATGCGTTGCATGAGAACGGAGCCGACCATACCGCGCCAGCCGATAAAACCAACATTTTTCATAAGCGTTTTTTCCTGCAAAGATGTGTGCTGTATAAATGTGCCGGTCTCCTCTTGGCACATCTTTCACCATACAAAAAGCAGCCAAAGTCGCAAGTGAAATTAATCAATGATAGCGAAGCCATCAGTAATGCGACTTATCCTGCTTTGTTAGCACGCAGAAAGTCCGCGGCAATTATCAGGGAATTTGAGTTATGAATGAAATCATTTCTGCAGCAGTTTTATTGATCCTGATTATGGATCCGCTCGGAAACCTACCTATTTTCATGTCCGTACTGAAACATACTGAACCGAAAAGACGGCGGGCAATCATGGTGCGAGAGTTGCTTATTGCTCTCCTGGTGATGCTGGTGTTCCTGTTTGCGGGTGAGAAAATTCTGGCATTTCTTAGCCTGCGGGCAGAAACCGTCTCCATTTCTGGCGGCATCATTCTGTTTCTGATCGCCATTAAGATGATTTTCCCCAGTGCTTCAGGAAATAGCAGCGGGCTTCCGGCAGGTGAAGAGCCATTTATCGTGCCGTTGGCAATTCCGTTAGTCGCCGGGCCGACTATTCTCGCCACGCTGATGTTGTTGTCTCATCAGTACCCGAATCAGATGGGACATCTGGTAATTGCTCTGCTACTGGCCTGGGGCGGCACCTTTGTTATCCTTCTACAGTCTTCGCTATTTTTACGTCTGCTGGGCGAGAAAGGGGTGAATGCACTTGAACGCCTGATGGGATTGATTCTGGTGATGATGGCAACCCAGATGTTCCTCGACGGCATTCGAATGTGGATGAAGGGGTAACGAGGAGAGTTTTTCGAAAAGAGCCCGGTAGCGTCAGAACTACCGGGTAAACAAACTTAACTCAACAGCTGGAACGCAATCATCCCAACGATGGCACCGACAGTGCCGAGGATGGTTTCCATCATGGTCCAGGTTTTCAGCGTTTCGGCTTCGGTCGCGCCGGTAAATTTACCGAACAACCAGAAACCGGCGTCGTTAACGTGGCTGACAACAATCGAACCACCGGCGATACAAATCGACAGCGCCGCCATTTGCGCTCCGGAATAGTTCAGTTGTTCAATAACCGGCATCACCAGTCCCACCGCCGTTAAACAGGCAACGGTGGCAGAACCCTGAATGATGCGCACTGCAGCTGCCAGCACGAAGCAGGTGATGGCAATCGGCAGGCCCATGCCGGTTAACGCTTCGCCCAGTGCCGGACCTACGCCAGAGTCAACCAGCACCTGTTTGAACACGCCGCCTGCACCAATCACCAGCAGAATGATCCCCGCCGGTTGCAGCGCGTGACCGCAAATCTCCATCACTTTGTCTTTTGGCATGCCCTGACGCATTGCCAGGCCATAAATCGCTACCAGACAAGCAACCAGAATCGCGGTAAACGGATGACCAATAAACTCGAACCATTCGTAAGCGGTAGAGCCTTCCGGCACAAAGCGCGCGGCAATGGTTTTCAGCCCTACCAGCACCAGCGGCAACAGGATCAGCGACAGGCTGAATCCGAAAGATGGCATTTTGCCTTCGCCGAGATGCGGTTCGCTGATGTCGTCAGGAATATGCAACTCCACGTAGCGGCTGATGAAATTACCCCACAGCGGCCCGGCAATAATCATTCCCGGAATTGCCGCACACAGGCCAATCAGGATCATCCAGCCAAAGTCGGCATTCATCTGCGATGCCAGCAGCATTGGCGCTGGTCCAGGCACCAGGAACGCAGCCGCGGCCGCCACGCCTGCGAATAATGGGATTACCAGCTTCACCAGGTTCGTACCGGTGTGGCGCGCCATTGAGAAAGCAACGCTAATCAGCAGAACAATCGCCACTTCAAAGAACAACGGCAGCGCACAGACCAGCCCCGCAAGGCCGATGGCATAATGCGCGCGGCTGTGACCGAAGGATTTGAGCATTTTGACGGCAATCTGATCGACTGCGCCGGTTTCATGTAAGATCTTGCCAAACATAGCTCCCAGGGCGACAACCACCGCCAGGAAGCCGAGGGTGCCTCCCATCCCTTTTTCCATCGTCGCTGCGATTTTATCGAGCGGCATACCGGAAAAAAGGCCAGCCCCCATGGACACCACCATCAAAGCCAGGAAAGCGTGCATACGCGCCTTCATGACTAAAAACAGCAGCAGTAAAACAGATCCTACTGCTGTTAAAACAAGCGTTAATGTAGTCACTACTTATTTGCCTTTTTTAATAACCTCAATGGTGCTTGCCACAACACCTTCCAGCGGTTGATCGATATCCACCACCAGTACATCGGTTTCGTCCGCACCCGGCTCCTGCAGCGTTTCAAACTGCGTCACCAACATTTGGGTTTTAAAGAAATGGCCTTTGCGCGCTTTCAGGCGGTTTTCAATCACATCAAAATCGCCTTTCAGGTAGATGAACGAAAGATTCGGATTACCTTCACGCAGCAAGTCGCGATAGTGTTTTTTCAGTGCAGAACAGACAATCAGCGACACTTTATTAGTGCGCTGCATAGCAAACGCGGCGTCGTTCAGCGCCTGCAACCACGGTTTGCGATCGTCGTCATTCAGCGGTTCACCAGACGCCATTTTTTCGATATTGCGCCGTGGATGGAGGAAATCGCCATCAAGAAACGCGGCATGAAGTTGATGCGCCACTTCACTGGCGACCGCAGATTTGCCGCTGCCCGATACGCCCATCAAGACGTAAATGTGGTGATCATGGTTAGTCGTGCTCAAAGTGGTGCCCCCACAATACAAGAATTAAAAATGTTACGGGTAACTGTTATCGGTAACATTGTCCGGCCGGACAATATCAGAAGCAATATCCATCCGTGCCTTAAGTGTATAAGTGTGAGCTACTTCAAATTTGTGGGCTTAAATAGATCCGCCCGGTGACAAGGTGAAACCTAAATCTAACATTTTCGGTGTCACAGATTCGCCACGAATACGCGCCAGCAGGCGTTCAGCGCCGATACTGCCCATCCGCTCACGCGGCGTCAGTACGCTCGCCAACCGTGGTTCCATCACCTGACCAATGTCATGACCGTGGAAACCGGCAATCGCCATATCGTCAGGAACTTTTAACCCCAGACGCTGACATTCAAACGCCGCGCCGACCGCCAGGTCATCATTAGTACAGAACACGCCATCCAGCTGCGGATATTCCCGCCTCGCCTGGCGAATCAGTTCAATACCGGAAGAGTAAGAAGAAGATTGCTCAACCATCACGCTATACGGCACCAGGCCTGCATCCAGCATCGCCTGTTCGTATCCCTTCTGTTTGATGATAGTACGTTCGTCGAGACGTGCGCCGAGATAGGCAATGTGGCGATGCCCGCGAGCAATAATGGCGGTGGTCATCTGGCGTGCCGCTTCAAAGTTATCAAAACCGACGGCAATATCGAGGCACGGCGACTTGCTGTCCATCAACTCCACCACCGGAATCCCCGCCACTTCAATCATCTTTAAGGTGCGTGGCGTGTGGGTACGTTCGGTGAGGATCAGTCCATCGATATTCCATGAGAGCATTGATTCGAGGCGTTCTTGCTCCATTTCCGGTTTATAACCGTAGTGCGCCAGCATAGTTTGATAACCGTGCGCGTCGGTGACGCTTTCGATTCCGCGTAATACTTCCGCAAAAACCTGGTTGGTGAGAGAAGGTAACAGGACGCCAATCGCCCGGCTGGTGGCGTTAGAGAGGATATCGGGTGCGCGATTGGGAATATAACCCAGTTCATCAAGAGCGGCGGCAATCTTGCCGCGTAGAGCGACGGAAACCTGCTCCGGGTTGCGTAAAAAACGGCTGACCGTCATTTTGGTCACGCCTACACGGTCAGCCACATCCTGAAGTACGGGTCTTTTCTTTTTCATCGTCCTGAAGGTACAAAAGAGATAGATTCTCTTAGTTTAACACGGACGCATCAGAACCTTCCCGGGGAAAACAGTGCTTGTTTACAATTATTAGATATACACTAAATCAATTGCATCGCATTGTGCTAACGACACGGCAAAACCCCGGAAGCGTACATCAGCACGCGACCGGAGCGAGCGTGAAAGCCTGCAAAAAGGCAGGCTTCAAAGATGCCGTTGAATTTTAAACCGGCGGCAGATCGAACAGTAACACTTCGCTGTCGCTATCCGCATGAATGGAGATTGCCTGCTCATCCCAGATTGCCAGACCATCGCTGGTCGAGGCTTTCACGCCGTTAATGGTGACATTGCCTTTCACCACCTGGATCCAGACGCGGCGTTCAGCGGCAATCTGATGCACCGACTGCTCATCTTTCAGCAATGCCCAACGATACAGTTCCATATCCTGATGCACTTTCAGCGAACCATCTCGCGCATCCGGCGAGAGCACCAGCTGTTTGCCCTGTACGGCATCGAAGCGACGCTGTTCATAACGCGGCGTAATACCGTTTTCTTCCGGCATGATCCAGATTTGATACAGATGCAGACGCTCGGTGCTGCTTGGGTTGTACTCTGAGTGACGAATACCCGTACCCGCACTCATAATCTGGAACTCACCCGCCGGAACCTGCTCTTTATTGCCCATGCTGTCCTGGTGCTCAACTGTACCTTCCAGCACGTAGGTCAAAATTTCCATATCTTTATGTGGGTGAGTGCCGAAGCCCTGCCCTGCTTCAATCACGTCGTCGTTAATCACGCGCAGCGCGGAGAAACCCATAAAGTTCGGGTCGTAGTAGTTGGCAAAAGAGAAAGTATGCCAGGAGTCCAGCCAGCCATGATTTGCATGACCACGTTCATTTGCTTTGCGTAAGTAGATCATTTGTATTCGCCCCCTGAATGTTTTCGATGGGCTTAGTGTGGACCCGATCTGCCTGGGATGATAGAGGGTGAAAATTGACCCCTCTGTTCAAAAAAATTGAACTATTCGAGGGGCCATCAAACTTACTTCGCGAGAGTCACTGTGGAGGGAGAGGCTTGCTCAAATCCTCGTTCAAGGATTTCCAGATTGGTAAGAACTTCAGATTCCTTGACGTAATTTGGCGCACCGTTGGTGATGGTTTGATACAACGCATCATAAACGCGCCCGTAATCGCCCATCTCCGGCTTCATCTCTTCTCTGACCGTCACACCCTCGTCATTGACATACTCCAGCACACCGACCGAATCATCCGCTGCGAATCCCGGTTCGCCCGGCATAATATTAGCCTTGAGGCTGGTTTCCTGCTGGTCGATACCGTATTTAATAAACGAACCTTTCTTACCGTGAACGATAAATTTCGGATAATCGATTTTCACCAGATGGCTGGTTTTGACGATGGCTTTCAGGTCGCCATAAAACAGCTGCGCTTCAAAGGTGTCGTCAGGATTGGCTTTATTACGCAGGCTGCGGATGTCATAAGCGACGTGATCCGGGCGACCGAACAGAGAAATAATCTGGTCCATCGTATGCACACCAAGGCCATAGAACGCGCCATCCTGCGGCAGCCCAGGTTTGGTTTCTGCCACCGGGCGGTAATAGTCAAAATGGCTTTCCACTTCGACAATCTCTCCCAGCTTGCCGCTTTCAATCGCTTTTTTCGCCGTCAGAAAGCAGGAATCAAAGCGACGATTCTGATATGGCGTGACGGTCAGCCCTTTACTTTTCGCCAGAGCAAACAGCTCTTTCGCCTGCGCAAGCGTCGGGGTGAACGGTTTTTCGACCAGCACATTTTTCCCGGCTTCCAGCGCGCGCTTCGCGTACTCGAAGTGGCTGTCTGCATGGGTGCAGACCACAACCAGCTTAACATCGGGATCGTTTAGTACTTCGTCGAGATCGCTGGTGAAATGGATATGAGAGTAAATGGGGGCCTGTTCTTCCGGCTTCGCATGGCGGCGAAAAATATGCGCGACATGCCAACTATCCTTGCGGTTAAGTACATACGGCAGATGGTAACGGGTGGTGCTTTTGCCGAAGCCAATAAAGGCGCAGTTGATGACCATGATTTCGTCCTTTTTAAGGTGATTATTTACACCTTAGCGCAAAGCGGACGTGGTTCCTACTGGAGTGCGCATAACGAACACAAGCACTTCCCGTGGATAAATTGAAAACGAAAGATCAAAAAAAAAGCCAGCACCCGGCTGGCTAAGTAATACTGGAAGCAATGTGAGCAATGTCGTGCTTTCAGGTTCTCCGCGAGGGTCTTCCTGATCGCGAGACAATAATAATCATTCTCATTCGCACTTGTCCAACACTTTTTGCAAAAAAATGCATTTGACTCGTATGTGAAAGTCAATGATGTTGAAAGGGACATTTACCCCAAAGAGGACAAAGGAATGAGTGAGATAGTGATACGCCACGCAGAAACACGGGATTACGAGGCCATCAGGCAGATTCACGCCCAGCCGGAGGTGTATTGCAACACACTACAACTACCTCATCCTTCGGAAGGCTGGTGGCCAGAAAGATTGAAAGATCGCCAGGGGTTTAAACAACTGGTTGCCTGCATTGATGGCATCGTGGTGGGTCATCTTTTCATTGAGGCTTATCAAGGCCCACGCCGCAGTCATGTTGCAACTTTTGGTATCTGTGTTGACTCCCGCTGGCACAACCGCGGCGTCGCCAGCGCCCTGATCCGCGAATTGATTGAAATGTGCGATAACTGGCTACGGATAGATCGTATTGAGTTGACTGTATTTGCGGATAACGCCCCGGCAATCGCCGTCTATAAAAAATTCGGATTTCACATAGAAGGCACCGGCAAAAATTACGCTTTTCGTAATGGTGAATATATCGATGCGTATTATATGGCGCGGGTGAAATAGAGAATTTGCAATCTAAGTTTGTCATTTAAGCCCTCACCTACCGGGAGGGCTTAAGATATTAATACCCCGCCGTTAAATCATCCACCGAGCGCGGATCGGATGCGCCGTACAACTCGCCGTCCGGCCCAACCATAATGCTTTGTGTACTACCCATCGCCTCTTTCAGCGCCACTTTCTGACCTTTTGCTTCCAACAGCTTGAGCGTATCCGGGCTAAACCCTTTTTCGACACGCAGCTCGTCCGGCAACCACTGATGGTGGAAACGCGGTGCATTGGTCGCTTCGGCGACATTCATACCATAATCGATGCTGTTCACCACCATTTGCAGCACGGTGGTGATAATCCGGCTCCCGCCTGGGCTTCCGGTGACCAGCCAGGTTTTACCGTCTTTCACCACAATGGTTGGTGACATCGACGACAGCGGACGTTTATTCGGCCCGACCGCGTTAGCGTCACCACCCACCAGCCCGTAAACGTTCGGCACGCCCGGTTTGGCGGAGAAATCATCCATTTGGTTATTAAGCAGAATACCGCTCTCGCCCGCGACAATGCCCGTACCGAAGGTGGTGTTCAGCGTATAGGTCACCGCTACCGCGTTGCCGTCTTTATCCACCACTGAGTAATGGGTAGTTTGATTACTCTCATAAGGCGCAAGCTTGCCGGGGTGAATTTCGCTGGATGGCTTCGCTTTATTGATATCAATTTGATCGGCAATAGATTTGGCATAGGCTTTATTGGTCAGCGCCTGCCACGGGACTTTCACAAAATCCGGATCGCCAAGATATTCCGAGCGGTCGGCGTAGGCGTATTTCTCCGCTTCTGCCATGATTTGCATCGCATCGGCACTGCCAAAGCCGTATTTCTGCATATCGAAGTTTTCCAGAATATTGAGGATCTGTACGATATGGATCCCGCCGGAAGATGGCGGTGGCATCGAGTAAACCTGATACCCGCGATATTCGCCGCTAATCGGTGTACGTTCGACCGCTTTATACGCCGCTAAATCTTCTTTAGTGATCAAGCCACCGTTTTTCTGCATCTCCTGAGCGATCTGCTCCGCTATTGTGCCTTTGTAGAATTCGTCCGGGCCGTTTTCGGCAATCATCTCCAGGCTCTTTGCCAGGTTCGCCTGCACCAGCTTGTCGCCCTTTTTCAGCGGCGCGCCCTCTTTCCAGAAGATAGCCTTGCTGTTTTCGTGATTCGGCAACACTTCGCTACCGTAGGTTTTGAGATCGTCAGCCAGCGCGTCATTAACGATAAAACCATCGCGTGCCAGTTTAAACGCCGGCTGCACCACTTTATTTAACGGCATGGTGCCGTACTTCTCCAGCGCCAGCGAGAAACCTGCGACCGTACCTGGCGTACCGGAGGCCAGATGCGAAGTGAGTGATTTTTTGCTGTCCGGGTGGCCCTGGTCATCGAGGAACATATCGCGGGTCGCTTTGGCGGGTGCCATTTCGCGGAAATCGATAGCGGTGGTATTGCCATTTTTCGAGCGGATCAGCATAAAACCACCACCGCCCAGATTCCCTGCCTGCGGATGCGTTACCGCCAGCGCGTAGCCCACAGCCACGGCGGCATCAACGGCATTCCCGCCCTCCTTGAGGATATCCACCCCCACCTGAGTGGCAGTAGCATCTACAGACGCCACCATCCCCTGTTTCGCGCGTACCGGATGGAAGACATCTTCCTCCACGCCATAAGAAACAGGTGGCGGAGGAGGCGCGGCGGCGGCGCTAAAACAACTTCCTGAGAGCAGAGCAGCAATGGCCACCCGGCGTAAAAACGTCGGTTTTATCATCGTTATTCTCCAGAGATTAAGGGGCAACCCCAGCTAAGCCTGGTATATAACTCTGAATTAATCATCGTTTTGCCGGGAAGCGAGTAAACTTAAAGGATATCTTCAGAGGAGGATACGCGATGAAACGACTTCTGATTCTTACGGCACTCCTGCCGTTTGTCGGCTTTGCACAGCCCATTAATACTCTGAACAACCCCAACCAGCCGGGATATCAGATCCCCAGCCAGCAGCGGATGCAGACTCAAATGCAAACGCAGCAAATCCAGCAAAAAGGGATGCTGAATCAGCAACTGAAAACGCAAACTCAGTTGCAACAACAGCATTTAGAAAACCAGATAAACAATAATTCTCAGCGGGTGTTGCAGTCACAGCCGGGGGAGCGAAATCCCGCCCGGCAGCAAATGCTGCCCAACACCAACGGCGGGATGTTAAACAGCAACCGTAATCCGGATAGTTCGTTGAATCAGCAGCATATGCTGCCGGAGAGGAGAAACGGCGACATGCTGAATCAGCCCGGCACGCCGCAGCCTGATATTCCGTTGAAAACTATTGGGCCGTAAAGTTCGGACCAATCACATCAATCGCATCGGTACAGATGCAATCCACGCCCCAGCGCAGCAACTCTGCCGCGCGCTGGGGTTTATTGACGGTATAAACCAGAATCCGTAATCCGGCGTCTTTCAACTGCATCACTCGCGCTTTATCGAGTAACTTATGATTGAGATGAAGAGAGACGCAGCCCAGCCGCGCGGTCAGTTCTCGCCAGTCGTCGCGCCACTCATCAAGCAATAAACCACGCGGCAGTTCCGGTGCCGCCAATTGTGCGGCTTCTAAAGCATCAATCTCAAACGATGACAGCAGCGGCGGCGTCATACCGGCCCACAGTTCGCGTGCCGCCAGCGCCACCATTTTGCCCGTTAATGGCCCGGTGCCAGTGGTGGGCTTGATTTCGATATTCGCCATCATCCCGTGTTCACGACAGCGTTCCGCCACCTGCGAAAGCAACGGCAGCGGCTCACCTTTAAACGCTTTGCTGTACCAACTGCCTGCATCCACGCGCAGTAAATCCTGCCAGTTCAGATCGCCCGCGACGCCCCAGCCGTTGCTGGTGCGTTCAAGATTGTCGTCATGGAGCAGGAAGATCTCGCCATCTTTCGATAACTTCGCGTCAAATTCGATCATCTTATGACCGTATTTTGCCCCGACGTCGATTGCTGCCAGGGTGTTCTCCGGGGCCAGCTTACCGCCACCACGATGGGCGACGATGCGGGGATAAGGCCAGTTACTCATACTCGTTGTCCTGTTTCACCATCAAAAAGATGTAGCTGATTTTCCGGCAGATGCAGCCACAGCGTGCTGCCTGCCGTCGGGCGCTCCTGATGCGCCAGTCGCACCACCAGCTTCTGTTCGCCCCAACGTCCGTGCGCCAGGTTATCTGCGCCGAGGATCTCCAGCGTGTCCATCACCAGCGGCACACCACCTTCTGCCTGCGAGCTTAGCGCTATATGTTCCGGGCGAATGCCTAGGGTCATTTTACGCCCGGCATACTGACGGTAGCCACCGTTTAGCGGCAGCGTAATACCACCATCCAGTTCGAAATGCGTACCTTCGTTATTCACGCGGCCAGCCAGTAGGTTCATCGCCGGGCTGCCGATAAAACTCGCCACAAACAGGCTGGCGGGCTTTTCGTACACTTCAACTGGCGTGCCAATCTGTTCGGCGACGCCGCCGTTCATCACCATTACTCGCTGGGCGAGCGTCATCGCCTCAACCTGATCGTGGGTAACGTAGAGTGAAGTCGTTTTCAGGCGACGGTGCAGCTGTTGCAGTTCAAGACGCATCTGCACACGCAGCTTGGCATCGAGGTTAGAGAGCGGCTCATCAAACAGGAACACTGCCGGCTCACGCACAATCGCACGCCCCATCGCCACACGCTGACGCTGACCGCCGGATAGCTCACGCGGGCGGCGCTTAAGCAGGCCGTCCAGCTCCAGAATGCGCGCCGCTTCTTTAACACGTTCGGCAATTTGTTGCTTGCCCATGCCACGAATTTTCAGCCCCCACGCCATGTTCTCCTCTACGCTCATATGCGGATAGAGCGCGTAGTTCTGGAACACCATCGCAATCCCGCGATCTTTCGGCTCCATTTCGGTGACACGCTTGCGGTCGATCCAGATATCGCCCGTCGTTACCCGCTCCAGTCCGGCCACCATTCGCAATAACGTCGATTTCCCGCAGCCAGACGGCCCGACCATCACGATAAATTCGCCATCCGCCACATCAAGGGTCAGCGGTTTAATGACCTGGGTTTTGCCATCCCAGCTTTTGGTTACTGCCTGTAATTTCAGTCCTGCCATCTTATTTCTCACTATCGACCAGGCCGCGCACGAAGGCACGCTGCATCACTAAAACAATCACTACTGGTGGGATCAGGGTTAACAACATCGCCGCCATCACCGAGTTCCATTCCGTGGTGCCTTCGCCTGTGGCGATCATCCCTTTAATCCCTGCTACGGTGGTGCCGAGATCCACATCGGTAATAATCAACAACGGCCACAAATACTGGTTCCAGCCGTAGATAAAGGTGATCACAAACAGCGCCGCCAGATTGGTTTTGGACAGCGGAAAAACGATGTCGCAAAAGAAACGCATTGGTGACGCGCCGTCGATCCGCGCGGCTTCCACCAGCTCATCCGGCAGCGTCATAAAGAACTGGCGGAACAGGAAGGTGGCGGTCGCCGAGGCCATCAGCGGCAGCGTTAAGCCGGCGTAGCTGTCGAGCATCTTCAGATTGGCGATGACTTCCACCGTCGGGAAAATACGCACTTCAACCGGCAACATCAGAGTGATAAAAATCATCCAGAAGAAGAGGTTACGCAGCGGATAACGAAACCAGACAATGGCAAATGCCGAGAGCATCGAGACGGTAATTTTGCCGAGCGTAATGCTGAACGCCATCACAAAGCTGTTAAGCAACATCCGCCAGAACGGCGCGCTATTCGTGCCTACCCCGTTCACCCAGATGTTGTGGATGTTTTCCAGCAGATGCGTGCCGGGGATTAGCGTCATCGGCGCGGCGTAGACGGCTTGTTTATCCAGTGTCGCCGCGACAAACGCCACGTACAGCGGGAAGAGGATCACCGCGATCCCGAGGATCAGCATGGTATGGCTGAATATTGTCAGCCACGGACGGTTCTCAATCATTGGTAACGCACCTTGCTTTCAACATAGCGGAACTGCACCACCGTCAGCACGATGACGAGGAACATCAACACCACCGACTGCGCGGCAGACGAAGCCAGATCCAGTCCGGTAAAGCCTTCGCGGTAGATCTTATAAATCAGCGTCGTGGTGGCCTGAACCGGCCCGCCGGACGTGGCGGCGTCGATCACCGGGAAGGTGTCGAAGAAGGCGTACACCAGGTTCACCACCAGCAGGAAGAAACTCACCGGAGCGATAAGCGGCAGCGCAATCTTAAAGAAGCGGCGAATCGGGCCTGCACCGTCGATGGCTGCGGCTTCGATCAACGAACGGGGAATGGATTGCAGCGCGGCATAGAAGAACAGAAAGTTGTAGCTAATTTGCTTCCATACCGAGGCAAACACCACCAGGAACATCGCCTGACCGCTGTTTTGTGCGTGGTTCCAGTCGTAGCCGAACTCAGCGAGAAAATGGGTGATCAGCCCGCGACCGGGGTTAAACAGGAAGATCCATAATACGGCGGCAACGGCGGGAGCCACGGCGTAAGGCAGCAGCATTAAGGTTTGATAGAAACGGCTGCCGCGCACGATGTACTCCACCAGCGCCGCGAAGAACAGCGATACCAGCAAACCGCTGACGGTGACAAAGGTGCTGAATTTTATCGTCGTCCAGAAGGAGTCGAGATAATAGCTGTCATGAAACAGCGTGACGAAGTTATCCAGGCCGACAAACTGGCTGGAGAAACCAAACGGATCGACGCTTTGCAGCGAGTACCACAACGCTTCGCCCGCAGGCCAGATAAAAAAGATAACGGTGATAATGAGCTGCGGCGCGACCAGCAAATAGGGCAGCCAGCGCGAGCGGAACACCGGACGGGATGATGACATAGTTAAACTCTTCGTGTTGTGTTCCCCTCACCCCGGCCCTCTCCCCAAAGGGGCGAGGGAGAAAGGCGGTGCATACTTTCCCACCGAGCGAAGTTGCAAACCGACACGGCACCTGGATACCACGCCGATCGGTCCCCTCTCCCTTTGGGAGAGGGTTAGGGTGAGGGTAAGAGAATTAAGACTTCGTAGACTGCTCAAAGCGGCGCAGTAACTGGTTCCCGCGCTCAACGGCGGTATCCAGCGCCTGCTGTGGTGTCTTCTTACCGGTCCACACGCTCTCCAGCTCTTCATCCACAATCACGCGGATCTGCGGCATGTTGCCCAGACGCAGCCCTTTGGTGAACGGTAACGGCGGCTTATTCAGCATCTGACGCGTCGCGGTATCCGCCCCTGGGTTTTTCTCATAAAAACCCTGCTCACGGGTCAGGTCATACGCCGCTTTGGTGATTGGCAGATAACCAGTTTTCTGATGCCACTCGGCAGCGTTTTCTGGCTTCGCGAGGAAGTCGAGGAACTTCGCCACACCCGTATAAGTTTCTTTATCTTTACCCTGCATTACCCACAAGCTGGCTCCGCCGATAATGGCGTTTTGTGGCGCATCTTTCGCATCGGCGTCGTAAGGCATCATGCCTACGCCGTAGTTAAATTTGGCGTACTCGCGAATGTTGGCGAGAGAACCGGAAGAGGCGGTGGTCATCGCGCAATCACCGTTATAGAACTTCTCAGTGGATTCATCCTTACGCCCGACGTAGCTGAAATCGCCCTTCTTGTTCATCTCTTCGAGCATAGCGATGTGTTTCACCTGCTCCGGCTTGTTGAACTCCAGCACCGCGTCTGTGCCGTCAAAGCCGTTGTTTTTGCTGGCAAACGGCAGACCGTTCCAGGCGCTAAAGTTTTCCAGTTGGATCCAGCCCTGCCAGCCGCTGGCGTAGCCGCACTTCATACCGGAGGCTTTCAGTTTTGCGGCATAGTCCGCCAGATCCTGCCAGGTTTTCGGCGGCTGATCCGGGTCTAAACCGGCTTTCTTGAAGGCGTCTTTGTTGTAATAGAGAACGGGAGTCGAGCTGTTGAACGGCTGGGAGAGTAAGTGGCCGGTTTTGCTGTCGGAGTAGTAGCCTGAAACCGTCGGCACAAACTGCGACTCATCGAACTGAATCCCCGCCTCTTTAAACACGTCATACACCGGTTTAATGGCCTTCGACGCCATCATGGTGGCGGTGCCAACTTCATAAACCTGCAAAATAGCAGGCGCGTTGCCGGTACGAAATGCGGCAATCCCCGCGCTTAAATTCTGTTCGTAGTTGCCTTTATAGGTCGGTACAATTTTGTAATCCGGGTTTTCGGCGTTAAAACGTTGGGCCAGAGAATCCACCTCTTTACCCAGTTCCCCTTCCATAGAATGCCAGAACGGAATGGTCGTCACTGCCTGTGCATTCCCCATTAACGCCAGTCCGAGCGCCAGTGCTGAAGCTGTATAATGTAACGGTTTCATCGTTTATCTCTCTTGTTGTACCGAATGCGCGAATTCACGCGTTTTATGCTCGCGGGGTAACATGACATGCTCGAATTACAGAAAAATAACTTTTTTGTTACATTTGTAAGATAGTAAGGTGTCAGAAAGATGACAAGGCGGTGACGGTACGTGTGAGGGAAAATGGGAGATGGGGCACGGATAAGCGGGAAAAATAGAAGGTCTGAATCAAACTCTACAGATTGCTCATCGTTTCATGCCGGATGCGGCGTATGAACTGCACCCCAAATGTTGGACATAATCTGACATCTGAAGGTGCAGTTTATGAAACATTCATTTGAAGTAAAACTTGCCGCTGTAAATCACTACCTGGCTGGTCATGCAGGCATCATTTCTACGGCAAAACTCTTTCAACTTTCTCACACCAGCCTCTCACACTGGATTAATCTTTTTCTTCTTCACGGTCCTCGGGCACTGGATTGCAGA
>NZ_JBJQJE010000017.1:0-122423 GCF_046487585.1 Escherichia sp. WS1265 | reverse complement strand
CCCCGCTGACCCGGCGGCGTGTTTGCCGTTGTTCCGTGTCAGTGGTGGCGCATTATAGGGAGTTATTCCGGCCTGACAAGAGGAAATTTAAAATAATTTTCTGACCGCGCAACATTCAACCAAATCAGCCTAAAACTGCCAGTTTTTCGAGCGTTTCGAAGCCGTAACGCTGTAAAACGGGCAATAATTGTTCAGCTTCTGGCGTCATTGCCATACAAAAGGCAATATTCGCATCGGCAGATTTTGCATCCGGGGCTTCATGTTCTAACAGCCAGGCCGTTCGGCGAGCAATCGCTGCGCCAGAATCCACCAGCCGGGTTCCCTCTGGCAGCACCTGTAACAGTTCTTCTTGTAGTAGAGGGAAATGGGTACACCCCAGTACAACGGTATCTGGCGGCTCTTTCATTCTTAACCACGGACGCAAGATACGTTTTAGCGCATCCAGAGAAACATCTTCGCCATGCAGCTTCGCTTCAGCCAACTCGACCATCTCTGCCGAGCCCAGCATTTCTATCTGGCATTCATTAGCGAAACGCGCGATCAGCTCATGAGTATAAGAACGTTTAACAGTTCCGCGGGTTGCCAGTAATCCGACAATGCCATTTGCCGTCAGACGTGCAGCAGGTTTAATCGCCGGCACGACACCAACAACCGGGAAGTCGAACTTTTCGCGTAATGCAGGAAGCGAAACGGTACTGGCGGTGTTGCAAGCGACCACAGCCAGCGCAAGGGGATAACGTTCTTGCACCGCGGTGACAATTGCCACCACTCGCTCAACAATAAACGCTTCGCTTTTTTCGCCATACGGGAAAGCGACGTTATCGAAAGCATAAATGTAATGGAGATCCGGTAAGAGATGCCGGATCTCGTCATAGACCGACAACCCACCGACGCCGGAGTCAAACACCAGCACGGTGGGACGTGGTTCAGAAGGTGTAGCTGCCAGACAAGGTGTATTCCCGTCCTGCAGTTTGGTAGCCATAGACTGTCTCATAATCTTTGTCGAACAGGTTGGCTATTTTACCACGAACTGTCAGGTGAGAGGTGACCGGATACGCAACCGCAAGATCCCACAAGCTCACACCGCCCATTTTAACGGTTTGATAAGGATAAGATGAGTAATCCTTATCATAGCGAGTGCCTAAATACTGATAAGTAATACCCCAGTCGAAGTCATACAATTGCCAGTCGAGCTGGTATTTCACCTGCTGTTTAGCACGGCGTAACAACGGCACGTCGGTAATCGCATTACGCGCATCGACATAATCATAACTCACAGTATGCGTCAGTGGTCCGGTATCAAAATTGGCGGTCGCCTCGACGCCCTTAATCCGCGCTTTCCCTTCGTTGTAATATTTCAGGGTGTGATCATCATAATCGATCAAGTCACTGACATCGTTACGATATCCGGAAATACGCCAGTTCACCCCAGCGGTTAAGCCTTCAAACGCGCCTTCCCACTGTTTGCTTTTCTCAGGATTCAGATTCGGATTTCCGTAGAAACCATACAGTTGCCCAAGATTAGGTGCCTTGTACGACGTGCCATAAGAAGCGATAAAACGATAGCCTTCGATGAATTCCCAACCGGCACTCGTTTGCCAGGTTCCATGACGACCAAACTGTGAGTTATCGTCGCTGCGGGCTGCGCCTTCAAACGTAAAATCGCCGACTTGTTGCAATCCGGTCAGATAGATGCCGGTATTACGTTGATCATATCCATCCTTAACATAAGCTGTGCCCGGTGCCGTGCTCTGCTTCTGCCAGTCAACACCCGCACCAATATTACCGTGGCCAATGATGATGTTGTTTGCCCACTGGACGGTGTATTGCTTCATCTCATCGAGCGTCGCCGACGAATCATAACGACCATAATGGGGATCGTAGTTGTAATCTTTGCTATGGCTATAGCTGGTAATGAGTTGTGATTTAATCAGTTCACCGTTATAGCGCAGCCCGGCGTCCCAACTTTGGCTATAGAGTTTACGGGTATCGAGCAACGGTGAGCCGGGAGAATAATACGCGTCATAATTGGTACGGTTATCATAGCCATAGCCGCGCACAAAGCCGCTCCAGGCATCAGTAAAGTTATGCTCCAGCGCGCCATAAAGCGTTTTACTTAAAAAACCATCGTTATCTGTCTGCGCTTGCGTTCCGGTATTCCCATAGGCAACAACATCATAACCATGAGTATGGGCATAATCGCCCAACAGCGTTACCCGTGTCTTATCCCCCAATTGTTGCTGCGTGGAGACATCATAGTTCTGATAACTATTGCTTCCCCACCCTGCTGAAATTTCCGTTCCGGGTTCATCGCGCGTCGTGATGATATTCACCACCCCACCTATCGCATCGGAACCATAAACGGCGGAGCGCGGCCCACGGATATATTCAACACGCTGGACAAGCGCAATAGGGAACTGGCTAAGGTCGGCAGAACCACTCACTCCCGCCAGATTCAGGCGGACGCCATCAATTAACACCAGCACATGACTGGCATTTGTACCGCGAATAAAAATAGATGAGAGCTGACCTGAACCGCCGTTTTGGGTGATATCGACGCCCGGAAGACGGCGCAGCACATCATTGACCGAGGTCGACTGCCAGCGGTCGATATCCTGACGCGTCACAACGGTGGTTGGTGCAAGCACAGTGCTGCGCGGCTGTTCAAAACGGTTAGCGGTAACGACGAGAGTATCCGGGCTGGTATCCTGTGCCCAAGCGGAAAAGGCTGTGACGGAACACGCCGTCAGCAGCGAAGCTTTTTTAATCATTGTAAAGCATCCACAATAGAAGAAGGATGCCGCAGGTTTCATCAATATTACGCGATGATGAGAACCAGATGCGACGTTGGCCGGCAGGTCTTCGGGCTTGGAGGGGTATCTAAGATACTAAGAGATGATGACTTCCCACCGGATGGCAGTGTCCGCATAACGCAATCATCGCACCTTTCCTTACCGCTGCGCGTCAGCTCCAGATTCGCACTGGATTCCCTATTAACTCACAGGACCGGCAAGTGGATGCTACAGGTTGTAACAAGTTACTGTCCAGACGTAGCTCACAAATAGGAATACATCAAGATCTGGACATCTGATGAGCAATCCCTACAATCGCCGCGTACTTTAATTTTTCAGGATACATCATGACCCCCGAACACCTTCCAACAGAACAGTATGAAGCGCAGTTAGCCGAAAAAGTGGTACGTTTGCAAAGTATGATGGCACCGTTTTCTGACCTGGTTCCGGAAGTGTTTCGCTCGCCGGTCAGTCATTACCGGATGCGTGCGGAGTTCCGCATCTGGCACGATGGCGATGACCTGTATCACATCATTTTCGATCAACAAACCAAAAGCCGCATCCGCGTGGATAGCTTCCCCGCCGCCAGTGAACTTATCAACCAGTTGATGACGGCGATGATTGCGGGTGTGCGCAATAATCCCGTCCTGCGCCACAAGCTGTTCCAGATTGATTACCTCACCACGCTGAGCAATCAGGCGGTCGTTTCCCTGCTGTACCATAAAAAGCTGGATGACGAATGGTGTCAGCAGGCGGAAACCCTGCGTGATGCACTGCGAGCGCAGAATCTGAATGTGCATCTGATTGGTCGGGCAACGAAAACCAAAATCGCGCTGGATCAAGATTACATCGACGAACGTCTGCCGGTCGCAGGGAAAGAGATGATCTACCGTCAGGTAGAAAACAGCTTTACCCAGCCGAACGCGGCGATGAATATTCAGATGCTGGAATGGGCGCTGGACGTAACCAAAGGCTCAAAAGGCGATTTACTGGAGCTGTACTGCGGCAACGGTAACTTCTCATTAGCCCTGGCGCGCAATTTTGATCGGGTATTAGCCACCGAAATCGCCAAGCCGTCGGTCGCTGCCGCGCAATACAACATTGCCGCTAACCATATTGATAATGTACAAATTATTCGTATGGCGGCAGAAGAATTTACTCAGGCGATGAATGGCGTACGTGAGTTTAACCGCCTGCAAGGGATCGACTTAAAGACCTATCAGTGCGAAACCATTTTTGTCGACCCGCCGCGCAGCGGTCTGGACAGTGAAACCGAGAAAATGGTGCAGGCGTATCCGCGTATTTTGTACATCTCCTGTAACCCGGAAACGTTATGCAAGAATCTGGAAACATTAAGCCAGACGCACAAGGTCGAACGTCTGGCTCTGTTTGATCAGTTCCCCTACACGCACCATATGGAGTGCGGCGTATTACTGACCGCGAAGTAAAATCTATGCCGGATGCGCCAGCATCCGGCATGATACCGATTACTCAGCAACTTCCTGCTTACGGTTACGCATCTTCGCGCCAATCCAGAACACCATAATGACGGACAGTACTGCCGGGAAGAAGTTAGAGCCGATATCCGGATATTCCGCACGAACTACCGTGCTGTACAGCAGTACGCCGAGAATAAAACAGGCAGCTGCCAGACCCGGCAAGCCTACCGGCATAGTGCGATTAAGATAACGTTGATGCAGGCAGTAAACCGTCAGCACAAGGGAAATAATCGGGAATACAGAAAATGGCACAATGGAGCTAAACAGCGCTGCGAAAGTACCATTAATCGATAAGCCAGCAACTAACGCCAGCAGCAGCGTACCTCTATCTTGATTTGCTTGTTTCATTACTCGTCCTTCACATTTCCCGGAATAATTGCGGTTTTCTCTTGTTCACGGCGATACCAATAATAAGCCCCTTTCGAAATCATTCGCAGTTGCAGTACCAGTCGCTCTTCTAATTGCCGACGTTGTTCGACGCCGACGTCCAACGCCTCGGCACCCGCACTGAAGACAATCGTCACCATGGCTTCGGCTTGCGCTTCAGTAAACGCACGCGGCATATGGTTTTCGAGTTCCAGATAGTCCGCAAGTTCCGCAATGAAGTGCTGAATTTCACGCGCAACCGCAGCACGAAACGCAGCGGAGGTGCCGGAGCGTTCCCGCAATAATAACCGGAAGGCGTTAGGATTATTACCGATGAACTCCATAAATGTGGAGACCGAGGTGCGGATCACACTCCCGCCTTTGGCGATACGCTGACGCGCCTGGCGCATGAGTTGGCGTAGCATTAAACCGCTCTCATCAACCATGGTCAGACCCAGTTCGTCTACGTCGCGGAAATGCCGATAAAAAGAGGTGGGAGCAATGCCCGCTTCACGCGCCACTTCACGCAAACTCAGGCTGGCGAAGCTGCGTTCAGCACTTAATTGGCTAAATGCGGCTTCCACCAGCGAACGGCGGGTTTTTTCTTTTTGTTGCGCTCTTACGCCCATCACGATGTCTGAATCCTTGCCAAAAGTACTGCTGGCACTATACCAGAGAATGAACATACTGGATTGCTCCAGTGTTGTGAATGAACGGTAACGCAATAAAACATATTTACTGCAATTCTTTGGCCGGTTCTTTTACGTACAACAACGCCAGCATCGACAGCAACGTGCCTCCCCCCAGATACCACGCCGGAGCCGTCAAACTATCCAGCAACACGATGGATTGCGTAGCGAAATATTGAGCAAAACCGCCAAAGATTGCCACACCAATGCTATAAACCAGTGCAAAACCCAATGCCCGAATCCGTTTCGGCAACAATTCAGAGATCAACAACATCACTGGCACACCACCAAGCGTGGTAAAGCTGACCATCACGAAAACCACCGTCAGCAACATGCCAGGGCTTGGGTAATTCACCAACAGCCAGAATGACGGCCAGCTACAGATCAGCACCATCACACGGGAGATTAAAATCAGCTTTTTACGCCCGACCGAATCGCACAACATCCCCACCAGCAACGCACCCACAAACGTAATAACGCCCGCCAGTAACATCGCTGCATGAGAATAATGTTGAGGCATCGCCAGATACTTCGCCGCCCAGGTGCCGTAATAAAAGAGGGAAATATAGGTTGCGACCGTGCTACCAATAGCGAGTAAAACGCCATTAACGATCGTCGCCTTGTGTAGCAGGAGCAGAGAGAACGCGCTTTCGCTGGTAGCAGCTTTTTTATTGCGCACAGGCTCAGGTACGTCATTTTCCAGGCTCAGACGCAACCAGCAACCGATAGGTGCTAATAACACGCCAATAAAGAACGGCACACGCCAGCCCCATTCTGCCATTACGGTTTCTGAACCTGTGGCGAACGGTAGCCATGCGCTCAGACCTAAAGCAACAACACCACCAAAGGTCGTTGCCAGCCCCTGGGTCGCCAGCGACCAGCTACTGTAAAAGCCGCGACGATTTGCCGGAGCTGATTCAACCAACAAAGACATTGAGGCACCGACTTCGCCTCCTGCCGCAACGCCCTGAATTAGACGCGCCAGCACCAGCGTCGCGGTTCCCCAATAGCCTGCCGTTGCATATGTCGGCGCGATGCCAATCATCAACGTGCCGAGGCTCATCAGGGCAATGGTGAACACCATCGCGGGCTTACGTCCGAAACGATCGGCCCAGGCCCCGACGATAATTCCACCAAGCGGGCGCATAAAAAAACTCACGCCAAACGTTGCAAATGCCAGTAGTAGCGCGACGTTTTTGTCTGCGCTGGGCGGGAAAAATAGTGTACTGATATAGACCACAAAAAAGTTGTAAACGCCAAAATCAAAAAATTCGAGCGCATTGCCAAACGCCGAAGCAAAAATCACCCGCTTACCGCTGGGCTTTTTCTTCACAATCACGCTTCCATTTACGATCGCCGTCATTCCATGTTCCTTGCCAAAAAGTGTTGTTGTGTGTTGTTTTATTTATTGCAGCCAGGCTTCTACCAGTGCGCCCCAGTAGCTGCATGCCGGGACCAGACTTGCATCGTTGAAGTCGTAGCCCGGGTTATGCACCATGCAGGAACCTTCCCCGACATCGCCATTACCGAACAGCAAAAAAGCGCCTTTCGGCTGGGCTTCCAGCATGAAAGAGAAATCCTCACTGCCCATCAGGGGCTTGATGCCAAACTCGGCCCGATCTTCACCAAACGTTTTACACGCCACCTGCCAGGCGAAGCGCGCCATCTCCTCGTCATTCACTAATACCGGTGTACCGTTAACATGCGTAACCTCAGCCGTAGCACCAAAGCTGGCAGCCTGGGCTTGTGCCAGAGCAGGAATACGGGTCAGAAGAAGTTGTCGGGTATCGCGGCTAAGAGAGCGGACGCTGATTTTCATCTCAGCACTGTCAGGAATGACGTTAGCCGCCTCCCCTGCAACAATGCTGCCGACGGTAATTACCGCCGCTTCCAGCGGATCGACATTGCGCGACACAATGCTTTGTAATGCGGTGGTGATATGTGCAGCAACCAGCACCGGATCGATGGCTTTGTGCGGGATCGCACCGTGTCCACCACAACCACGAACCGTAATATGGAACTGATCCATTGACGCCATTAGCGCCCCAGGCTGGAAATAAAACTTACCCACCGGCAGACCGGGCATGTTATGCATGCCGAAAATGACATCGCAGGGGAAACGGTCAAAAAGCCCCTCTTTAACCATGATCTCACCGCCGTTAATCATCTCTTCCGCAGGCTGGAAGATGAGACGTAACGTGCCGTTAAAAAGGCGGGTTTCGGCAAAATAACGCGCGGCACCCAGCAGTATGGTGGTATGCCCGTCATGCCCGCAGGCGTGCATTAAACCAGGATGTTTACTGGCCCAGGGCTTGCCACTATTTTCATAAATTGGCAATGCATCCATATCCGCCCGCAGGCCAATACTTTTCTCTCCGTCGCCCACTTTTAACGTGGCTACCACGCCGGTTGTCGCCAGCCCTTGCTCAACCTCATAGCCCCACTGGCGCAGCTTTTCCGCCACCAAAGCACTGGTTTTAAATTCTTGTAATCCCAGTTCCGGGTTTTCGTGGATCTGATGGCGGATCTCGCGCAGTTCTTCCTCAAACCCTCGAATATAGTGTTCGATCATCGGCTATTCCTTTATTCACTTATAAACAGGCTAATTAACGGATCTTATTGATGGTATAAATACAAATAACTCATCAATATAAAATATTTATATATTTGTTTTATAAGAAGATTTCATAAAGACAATAACAAAAAAGAACGCTTCGGCAAGATAAAACTATCAGCCATAAGAAAAAGCGATTAATAGTGAATTAATGAAATAAGAAGGGGCAGATAAAGCAAAGCCCGCTCAAGTTATAGCCAGATAAATGACGGGGATCAATTGGCTTACCCGCGATAAAATGTTACCATTCTGTTGCTTTTATGTATAAGAACAGGTAAGCCCTACCATGCCACATTCCTACGATTACGATGCCATAGTAATAGGTTCCGGCCCCGGCGGCGAAGGCGCTGCAATGGGCCTGGTTAAGCAAGGTGCGCGCGTCGCAGTTATCGAGCGTTATCAAAATGTTGGCGGCGGTTGCACCCACTGGGGCACCATCCCGTCGAAAGCTCTCCGTCACGCCGTCAGCCGCATTATAGAATTCAATCAAAACCCACTATACAGCGACCATTCGCGACTGCTCCGCTCTTCTTTTGCCGATATCCTTAACCATGCCGATAACGTGATTAATCAACAAACGCGCATGCGTCAGGGATTTTACGAACGTAATCACTGTGAAATATTGCAGGGAAACGCTCGCTTTGTTGACGAGCATACGCTGGCGCTGGATTGCCCGGACGGCAGCGTCGAAACACTAACCGCTGAAAAATTTGTTATTGCCTGTGGCTCTCGTCCATATCATCCAACAGATGTTGATTTCACCCATCCACGCATTTACGACAGCGACTCAATTCTTAGCATGCACCACGAACCGCGCCATGTGCTGATTTACGGTGCTGGAGTGATCGGCTGTGAATATGCGTCGATCTTCCGCGGTATGGATGTAAAAGTGGATCTGATCAATACCCGCGATCGCCTGCTGGCATTTCTCGATCAAGAGATGTCAGATTCTCTCTCCTATCACTTCTGGAACAGTGGCGTAGTGATTCGTCACAACGAAGAGTACGAGAAGATCGAAGGCTGTGACGACGGTGTGATCATGCATCTGAAGTCGGGTAAAAAACTGAAAGCTGACTGTCTGCTCTATGCCAACGGTCGCACCGGTAATACCGATTCGCTGGCGTTACAGAACATTGGGCTGGAAACTGACAGTCGCGGACAGCTGAAGGTCAACAGCATGTATCAGACCGCACAGCCACACGTTTACGCGGTGGGCGACGTGATTGGTTATCCGAGCCTAGCGTCGGCGGCCTATGACCAGGGGCGCATTGCCGCGCAGGCGCTGGTGAAAGGCGAAGCCACCGCACATCTGATTGAAGATATCCCTACCGGCATTTACACCATCCCGGAAATCAGCTCTGTGGGCAAAACCGAACAGCAGCTGACCGCGATGAAAGTGCCGTATGAAGTGGGCCGCGCCCAGTTCAAACATCTGGCACGCGCACAAATCGTCGGCATGAACGTGGGCACGCTGAAAATTTTGTTCCATCGGGAAACAAAAGAGATTCTGGGTATTCACTGCTTTGGCGAGCGCGCTGCCGAAATTATTCATATCGGTCAGGCGATTATGGAACAGAAAGGTGGCGGCAACACTATTGAGTACTTCGTCAACACCACCTTTAACTACCCGACGATGGCGGAAGCCTATCGGGTAGCTGCGTTAAACGGTTTAAACCGCCTGTTTTAACACTTTATCGAAATGGCCATCCATTCTTGCGCGGATGGCCTCTGCCAGCTGCTCATAGCGGCTGCGCAGCGGTGAGCCCGGACGATAAACCAGCCCAATAGTGCGGCGAGGCTCCGGCTTAATGCACGGCAGATAAACAACTCCATCGCGTTTGCGCTCCGGCGGCACAGCCAGCGCTGGCAGTAAAGTGATCCCGCTACCTGCCGCCACCATGTTGCGCAGCGTCTCCAGGCTGGTCGCGCGGAAGTGTGTATCTTCATCCGCCCCGGCTTCAAAACAGAAACCCATTGCCTGATCGCGCAAACAATGACCATCTTCCAGCATCAGCAGTTTTTCTCCTGCCAGATCGGCCATCGGTACGCATTCGCGGTTCGCCCACGGGTGATCTTCATAGATAGCCAGCAACATTGGCTCATCAAACAACGGCACTTCAATGAATGCTTCGCTCTCTTTCACCAGCGCGAGGATCACGCAATCGAGCTTGCCGCTGTCCAGTTGCGCCAGTAACTGGTGGGTCTGTGCTTCATGCAGATACATTTCCAGCTTTGGAAAGGTCTGGTGCAGCATCGGGATAATATGCGGTAGCAGGTACGGTCCAACCGTGGGAATCAAACCAATATGCAGCGGTCCGGACATCGTCTCGCCCTGCTGGCTTGCCATCTCTTTAAGGACTTTCACCTCACGCAGCACGGTACGCGCCTGATCCACCAGCAGCATTCCCGCCTGGGTGAACAACACTTTACGGCTGGTCCGCTCCAGCAACATCACGCCCAACTCATCTTCCAGCTTACGAATTTGCCCGCTAAGCGTCGGCTGGCTAACGTGGCAGGAATCTGCCGCACGCCGAAAATGGCGGTGTTCGGCCAATGCCACCAGGTACTCAAGATCACGAATATTCATTATCCATCCTCCATTGCCACGATAGTTCGCGGCGATAGGTAGCATAGCAACGAACGATTATCCCTATCAAGCATTCTGACTGATAATTGCTCACAGAAACGGAGCGGCACCTCTTTTAACCCTTGAAGTCACTGCCCGTTTCGAGAGTTTCTCAACTCGAATAACTAAAGCCAACGTGAACTTTTGCGGATCTCCAGGATCCGCTTTTTTTTGCCATAAAAAAGCCCGGCGATAAGCCAGGCTCAAATTTGTACATATAAATGTTCTTACCCCAACCGCGCCTGCGCAAAAGCAATCGCCTGCGCCACCTGCTGCGGTGAGACGCCGCCTTTTGCCGCACGCTTGTCGAGGCACGATTGTAGCGACAGAATCGGATAGACATCTTCGCCAATCACCTGACTGAATTTCTGCAACTCACTGAGCGGTAGTTCTTCCAGCGGTTTGCCCTGACGAATGGCTTCCACCACCGCTTCACCAACAATATGGTGCGCCTCGCGGAACGGTACGCCTTTCGCCACCAGGTAATCCGCCAGTTCAGTGGCGTTGGCGTAACCCTGCTGAGCCGCTTCCTGGCAACGCGGACGTTTCACCTGAATGCCGTCCAGCACCAGCGCCGCCATATGCAGGCAGTCCAGCCAGGTATCGAGCGCGTCGAACAGACCTTCTTTGTCTTCCTGCATATCTTTGTTGTAAGCCAGCGGCAAACCTTTCAGCGTCATCATCATGCCGGTTAACGCCCCCTGCACCCGACCGCATTTACCGCGAATCAGCTCCAGCGCATCCGGGTTTTTCTTCTGCGGCATTAATGATGAACCGGAAGTCACGCGGTCCGAAAGCTCGACAAACCCCGCTTCGCCGGTGTTAAAGAAAATCAGATCTTCAGCAAAACGCGACAGATGCACCATGCCGATAGCGGCAGCAGACAGCAGTTCCAGCACGTAGTCACGGTCAGAAACGCTGTCGAGACTGTTACGGGTCGCTGAGGCAAATCCCAGCCAGCCTGCTAACTGTTCACGGTCGATTTCATAGGCCGTTCCCGCCAGTGCGCCACAGCCTAACGGGCTGACATCCAGACGCTTAAGCGCATCCTGCAAACGGCTTTCATCACGCGCCAGCATCTCAACGTAGGCCAGGCACCAGTGCGCGAAAGTCACCGGTTGAGCGCGTTGCAGGTGGGTGTAACCCGGCATCACCGCGTCCTGATTGTTTTGTGCGGTCTCGACCAGAGCGGATTGTAACTGCCGGTTAGCCGTCAGTAACTCGCTAACGGTATCTTTGCACCACAGTTTCAGGTCAGTCGCTACCTGATCATTACGACTACGCCCGGTATGCAGCTTTTTGCCTAACTGGCCCACTTTGTCGATCAGTTTGCCTTCCACCCAGCTATGGATATCTTCGGCGTCGCTTTCAAGGATTTGTTGTGGCCTGGCGCGAACATCTTCCAGCAGCACGTTCAACGCCTCTTCCAGTTGCGCCTGTTCTTCTGCGGTCAGCACACCGACCGTTACCAGGGCTTTGGACCAGGCCACAGAGCCAACAATATCCTGCTCCGCCAGACGGTAATCAAAGCGCAGTGAGTCGTTAAATTGTTTGAACCGTTGATCTGCTGCCTGGGTAAAACGCCCGCCCCAAAGTGCCATAACTCTGTTTCCTTATTTTGAAATTCAATGCCGGAAAGCTGCGCTTCCGGCCAACAAAACTTAAGCTAAAATCCGCGTACCCATCGGCATACCGTTAAACAGTGCCGGAAGCTGTTCCGCATGACGCCAGGAAGCGATATCCACCGGGCGGCCCAGCGTGCGCGCAGCATCCAGCGCCGCGTTCACTTTCACTATCATGCCATCAGTAATAATGCCCTGCTCAATCAGTTGTTCTGCTTTCGCGGCGGTCATTTCGGCAATACGTTGCCCTTTGCCGTCGAGAATGCCGCTGACGTCGGAGAGCAAAATCAGATCCGCGCCCAGCGTTGCCGCCAGCGCCGTCGCTGCCTGGTCAGCATTGACGTTCATCAGTTGCCCTTCGTCTGTTACGCCAATGGAGCTGACCACCGGCAGATAACCGTTCTCCAGCAAGGTGTTGATAAGCTTAGGCGAACCTGGCTGCGCCAGTCCAACATGGCCTAACTCTTCATCAAGCTGGGTCACTTTGACGCTGTCGCCGTCACCGAGAAACAAACCTACGGCCGCAATCTGATGTTTCTTCGCCCATGCCAGCAGGGTTTTATTTGCCGTTCCCGCCAGTGCTCCGGTGATAATGTTTATCTGATCCGCTGGCGTCACCCGCAGGCCATTTTTCTTTTTCACCGGCAGATTCAGCCCTTTCATCAACTCATCTACCACGCAGCCGCCACCGTGGACAATCACCAGCGGACGCTGATGTGACTCACGATAATTCACCAGGGCGCTAAACAGACGTTCCAGCGCCTCTTCACTATCCAGCAGTACGCCGCCCAGTTTGATAATTAATGGATTCATCATTGCACCCTTAAATAAGAGACTGCGTTTCCGCATAGCCGAAACGTATATTGGCGCACTGTACCGCTTGTGCCGCCGCGCCTTTCAGTAAGTTGTCTTCGGTCGCCACAATAATCAGATGCTCGCCCTGAACGGCAAACCCGATATCGCAAAATGGCAGCCCAACGACATTTTTCAGCGCCGGAACGCCTTTGTCATACAGTCGCACCAGCGGTTTATGGGCATACGCCTGCTGTAACACTTGCGCGACTTGCACCTGGGTCACACCCGGTTTCAGGCGGCAGGTAATGGTTTCGAGAATGCCGCGCGGGAAATTGCCCAGATGCGGGGTGAAGATAACGTCAGCACCGAGGTGTGTGGCGATCTCTGGTTGATGGCGATGAGTAAAGACGCCATACGGTTGCAGGCTAACTTCACAAAAACTATTTGAAATCGCTGCCTTACGTCCTGCACCGCTCACGCCGCTGGTGGCGTTGATCACCGGCCACTGATTGAGGTCAAGAAGATCGGCATCAATCAACGGTTTCAGCGCCAGCTGTGCCGCCGTCGGATAACAGCCTGGCACGGCAATCAAGTTCGCTTCTTTTAATTTATTACCGCACCACTCGGCCAGACCGTAGGCTGCCTGTTCCAGCAGTTCCGGATACTGATGGGTAAAGCCGTAATATTTTTCATAGAAGGTGGCGTCGTTAACACGAAACGCGCCGGAAAGGTCGAACACCACGCAGCCGGCTTCAAGAAATTGCGGCGCTAAATCGTGGCTAACTTCATGGGCGGTGGCGAGAAACACCACGTCCACCCCTGGGCTAAACTCGCTGATATCCGACATCGGCTGCAACGGCAGATCAACGATGCCTTTTAGCTGCGGATGCAAATCGGAGATTAACTTTCCCGCATCATTGCTTTGCGCTGAAACAGTCAAAGCGGTTATGTTCATATGCGGATGGCGATTTACATAGGTCACTAGCTCTGCGCCAGCGTAGCCGCTGGCACCCACAATCAGCGTATTCAACATCGGGGCTATTCACCTTCTTATGTCTGGTTGCCAGGTTAAACGTAAAACATTCACCTTACGGCTGGTGGGTTTTATTACGCTCAACGTTAGTGTATTTTTATTCATAAATACTGCATGAATATTGATACTATCATGACCAGAGGTGTGTCAACAATGAAAAACAAATTACCGCCATTTATCGAGATTTACCGTGCTCTGATTGCCACACCTTCAATAAGCGCCACGGAAGAGGCACTCGATCAAAGCAATGCAGATTTAATCACTCTGCTGGCGGACTGGTTTAAAGATTTAGGCTTCAATGTGGAAGTGCAGCCTGTGCCAGGAACTCGCAACAAATTTAATATGCTGGCAAGTACCGGACAGGGGGCTGGCGGTTTGTTGCTGGCGGGGCATACCGATACGGTGCCATTTGATGACGGACGCTGGACGCGCGATCCGTTTACACTGACGGAGCATGACGGCAAGCTTTACGGCTTAGGCACCGCCGACATGAAAGGCTTTTTTGCGTTTATCCTTGATGCGCTACGCGATGTCGACGTCACGAAACTGAAAAAACCGCTCTACATTCTGGCGACTGCCGATGAAGAAACCAGTATGGCCGGAGCGCGTTATTTTGCCGAAACTACCGCCCTGCGCCCGGATTGCGCCATCATTGGCGAACCGACGTCACTACAACCGGTACGCGCACATAAAGGTCATATCTCTAACGCCATCCGTATTCAGGGCCAGTCGGGCCACTCCAGCGATCCTGCACGCGGAGTTAACGCTATCGAACTGATGCACGACGCCATCGGGCATATTTTGCAATTGCGCGATAAGCTGAAAGAACGTTATCACTACGAAGCGTTTACCGTGCCATACCCCACGCTCAACCTCGGGCATATTCACGGTGGCGACGCTTCTAACCGTATTTGCGCTTGCTGTGAGTTGCATATGGATATTCGTCCGCTGCCGGGCATGACACTCAATGAACTTAATGGCCTACTCAACGATGCGCTGGCTCCGGTGAGCGAACGCTGGCCGGGTCGTCTGACGGTCGACGAGCTGCATCCGCCGATCCCTGGCTATGAATGCCCGCCAAATCATCAACTGGTTGAAGTAGTTGAGAAATTGCTCGGAGCAAAGACCGAAGTGGTGAATTACTGTACCGAAGCGCCGTTTATTCAAACGTTATGCCCGACGCTGGTTCTGGGCCCTGGCTCAATTAATCAGGCTCATCAGCCTGATGAATATCTGGAGACGCGGTTTATCAAGCCCACCCGCGAACTGATAACCCAGGTAATTCACCATTTTTGCTGGCATTAAAAAAGCAAATCAGGCTGATGACAAAGCCATGCAAGCGCACGGACAGTCCCCTCGCCCCTTCGGGGAGAGGGTTAGGGTGAGGGGAAAACCGTGCCCATACTGACCCGTAAGCGAGTTTGTCAGCAATCTCAAATGATGCCCAAATGGTAACTACAACTCATAACTCTTTGGTGTTAATTGAGGCGATTTTTTAACATTCCCATAAGTTACGCTTATTTAAAGCGTCGTGAATTTAATGGCGTAAATTCCTGCTATTTATTCGTTTGCTGAAGCGATTTCGCAGCATTTGACGTCACCGCTTTTACGTGGCTTTATAAAAGACGACGAAAAGCAAAGCCCGAGCATATTCGCGCCAATGCGACGTGAAGGATACAGGGCTATCAAACGATAAGATGGGGTGTCTGGGGTAATATGAACGAACAATATTCCGCATTGCGTAGTAATGTCAGTATGCTCGGCAAAGTGCTGGGAGAAACCATCAAGGATGCGTTGGGAGAACACATTCTTGAACGCGTAGAAACTATCCGTAAGTTGTCGAAATCTTCACGCGCTGGCAATGATGCTAACCGCCAGGAGTTGCTCACCACCTTACAAAATTTGTCGAACGACGAGCTGCTGCCCGTTGCGCGTGCGTTTAGTCAGTTCCTGAACCTGGCCAACACCGCTGAGCAATACCACAGCATTTCGCCGAAAGGCGAAGCTGCCAGCAACCCGGAAGTGATCGCCCGCACCCTGCGTAAACTGAAAAACCAGCCGGAACTGAGCGAAGACACCATCAAAAAAGCAGTGGAATCGCTGTCGCTGGAACTGGTCCTCACGGCTCACCCAACCGAAATTACCCGTCGTACACTGATCCACAAAATGGTGGAAGTGAACGCCTGTTTAAAACAGCTCGATAACAAAGATATCGCCGACTACGAACACAACCAGCTGATGCGCCGCCTGCGCCAGTTGATCGCCCAGTCATGGCATACCGATGAAATCCGTAAACTGCGTCCAAGCCCGGTAGATGAAGCCAAATGGGGCTTTGCCGTAGTAGAAAACAGCCTGTGGCAAGGCGTACCGAATTACCTGCGCGAATTGAACGAACAACTGGAAGAGAATCTCGGCTACAAACTGCCCGTCGAATTTGTTCCGGTCCGTTTTACCTCGTGGATGGGCGGTGACCGCGACGGCAACCCGAACGTCACTGCCGATATCACCCGCCACGTCCTGCTGCTCAGTCGCTGGAAAGCCACCGATCTGTTCCTGAAAGATATTCAGGTGCTGGTTTCTGAACTGTCGATGGTTGAAGCGACCCCTGAACTGCTGGCGCTGGTTGGCGAAGAAGGTGCCGCAGAACCGTATCGCTATCTGATGAAAAACCTGCGTTCTCGCCTGATGGCGACACAGGCATGGCTGGAAGCGCGCCTGAAAGGCGAAGAACTGCCAAAACCAGAAGGCCTGCTGACACAAAACGAAGAACTGTGGGAACCGCTCTACGCTTGCTACCAGTCACTTCAGGCGTGTGGCATGGGTATTATCGCCAACGGCGATCTGCTCGACACCCTGCGCCGCGTGAAATGTTTCGGCGTACCGCTGGTCCGTATTGATATCCGTCAGGAGAGCACCCGCCATACCGAAGCGCTGGGCGAGCTGACCCGCTACCTCGGTATCGGCGACTACGAAAGCTGGTCAGAGGCCGACAAACAGGCGTTCCTGATCCGCGAACTGAACTCCAAACGTCCGCTTCTGCCGCGCAACTGGCAACCAAGCGCCGAAACGCGCGAAGTGCTCGATACCTGCCAGGTGATTGCCGAAGCGCCGCAAGGCTCCATTGCCGCCTACGTGATCTCGATGGCGAAAACGCCGTCCGACGTGCTGGCTGTCCACCTGCTGCTGAAAGAAGCGGGTATCGGGTTTGCAATGCCGGTTGCTCCGCTGTTTGAAACCCTCGATGACCTGAACAACGCCAACGATGTCATGACCCAGCTGCTGAATATCGACTGGTATCGCGGCCTGATTCAGGGCAAACAGATGGTGATGATTGGCTATTCCGACTCAGCAAAAGATGCGGGCGTGATGGCGGCTTCCTGGGCGCAATATCAGGCACAGGATGCATTAATCAAAACCTGCGAAAAAGCGGGTATTGAACTGACGTTGTTCCACGGTCGCGGCGGTTCCATTGGTCGCGGCGGCGCACCTGCTCATGCGGCGCTGCTGTCACAACCGCCAGGAAGCCTGAAAGGCGGCCTGCGCGTGACTGAACAGGGCGAGATGATCCGCTTTAAATATGGTCTGCCAGAAATCACCGTCAGCAGCCTGTCGCTGTACACCGGGGCGATTTTGGAAGCCAACCTGCTGCCACCACCTGAGCCGAAAGAGAGCTGGCGTCGCATTATGGATGAACTGTCAGTCATCTCCTGCGATCTCTACCGTGGCTACGTACGTGAAAACAAAGATTTTGTGCCTTACTTCCGCTCCGCTACGCCGGAACAAGAACTGGGCAAACTGCCGCTGGGTTCACGTCCGGCCAAACGTCGCCCGACCGGTGGCGTCGAGTCGCTGCGCGCCATTCCGTGGATTTTTGCATGGACGCAAAACCGCCTGATGCTCCCCGCCTGGCTGGGTGCAGGTACGGCGCTGCAAAAAGTGGTCGAAGATGGCAAACAGAGCGAGCTGGAGGCTATGTGCCGCGATTGGCCATTCTTCTCGACGCGTCTCGGCATGCTGGAGATGGTCTTCGCCAAAGCAGACCTGTGGCTGGCGGAATACTATGACCAACGTCTGGTAGACAAAGCACTGTGGCCGTTAGGTAAAGAGTTACGCAATCTGCAAGAAGAAGACATCAAAGTGGTGCTGGCGATTGCCAACGATTCCCATCTGATGGCCGATCTGCCGTGGATTGCAGAGTCTATTCAGCTACGGAATATTTACACCGACCCGCTGAACGTATTGCAGGCCGAGTTGCTGCACCGCTCCCGCCAGGCAGAAAAAGAAGGCCATGAGCCGGATCCTCGCGTCGAGCAGGCGTTAATGGTCACTATTGCCGGGATTGCGGCAGGTATGCGTAATACCGGCTAATCTTCCTCTCCTGCAAACCCTCGTGCTTTTGCGCGAGGGTTTTCTGAAATACTTCTGTTCTAACACCCTCGTTTTCAATATATTTCTGTCTGCATTTTATTCAAATTCTGGATATCCCTTCAGATATCCTTAAGGAATTGTCGGTACATTCGGCGATATTTTTTTCAAGACAGGTTCTTACTATGCATTCCACAGAAGTCCAGGCTAAACCTCTTTTTAGCTGGAAAGCCCTGGGTTGGGCACTGCTCTACTTTTGGTTTTTCTCTACTCTGCTACAGGCCATTATTTACATCAGTGGTTATAGTGGCACTAACGGCATTCGCGACTCGCTGTTATTCAGTTCGCTGTGGTTGATCCCGGTATTCCTCTTTCCGAAGCGGATTAAAATTATTGCCGCAGTAATCGGCGTAGTGCTATGGGCGGCCTCTCTGGCGGCGCTGTGCTACTACATCATCTACGGTCAGGAGTTCTCGCAGAGCGTTCTGTTTGTGATGTTCGAAACCAACACCAACGAAGCCAGCGAGTATTTAAGCCAGTATTTCAGCCTGAAAATTGTGCTTATCGCGCTGGCCTATACGGCGGTGGCAGTTCTGCTGTGGACACGCCTGCGCCCGGTCTATATTCCAAAGCCGTGGCGTTATGTTGTCTCTTTTGCCCTACTTTATGGCTTGATTCTGCATCCGATCGCCATGAATACGTTTATCAAAAACAAGCCGTTTGAGAAAACGTTGGATAACCTGGCATCGCGTATGGAGCCTGCCGCACCGTGGCAATTCCTGACCGGCTATTATCAGTATCGTCAGCAACTAAACTCGCTAACAAAGCTACTGAATGAAAATAATGCCTTGCCGCCGCTGGCGAATTTCAAAGATGAATCGGGTAACGAACCGCGCACTTTAGTGCTGGTGATTGGCGAGTCGACCCAGCGTGGACGCATGAGTCTGTACGGTTATCCGCGTGAAACCACGCCGGAGCTGGATGCGCTGCATAAAACCGATCCGAATCTGACCGTGTTTAATAACGTGGTGACGTCTCGTCCGTACACCATTGAAATCCTGCAACAGGCGCTGACCTTTGCCAATGAAAAGAACCCGGATCTGTATCTGACGCAGCCGTCGCTGATGAACATGATGAAACAGGCGGGTTATAAAACCTTCTGGATCACCAACCAGCAGACGATGACTGCCCGCAACACCATGCTGACGGTATTTTCGCGCCAGACCGACAAGCAGTACTACATGAACCAGCAACGTACGCAGAGTGCGCGTGAATACGACACCAACGTGCTGAAGCCGTTCCAGGAAGTGCTGAAGGACCCTGCGCCGAAGAAACTGATCATCGTTCATCTGCTGGGTACGCATATCAAATACAAATACCGTTACCCGGAAAATCAGGGCAAGTTTGATGGCAATACCGATCATGTTCCGCCGGGATTAAGCGCAGAAGAACTGGAGTCATATAACGATTATGACAACGCTAACCTGTACAACGATCACGTGGTTGCCAGCCTGATTAAAGACTTTAAAGCAGCAGACCCGAACGGTTTCCTGGTTTATTTCTCTGACCACGGTGAAGAGGTTTACGACACGCCGCCGCACAAAACTCAGGGGCGTAATGAAGACAACCCGACGCGTCATATGTACACCATTCCGTTCCTGCTGTGGACGTCAGAAAAATGGCAAGCGACTCATCCGCGTGATTTCTCACAGGATGTTGATCGTAAATACAGCCTGGCGGAACTGATCCACACCTGGTCAGATTTGGCGGGCTTATCTTACGACGGTTACGATCCAACCCGTTCAGTGGTGAATCCGCAGTTCAAAGAAACCACCCGCTGGATTGGTAACCCGTACAAGAAAAATGCGCTGATCGATTACGACACTCTGCCGTATGGCGATCAGGTAGGTAATCAGTAAATGACCTTTGTATCGCGTCTGGCGCTATTTGCCGGATGCGATACTGCCGCAATGTTTACATCGCACTCCCATCAGGCCACACTTTTCAGGTGGCCTTTTTTCATAATGCCAGTTACTGTTTTCCCGTCTACATAGCTAAGGGAATAACATGTATCACGACGTCAGCTATCTGCTCTCCCGCCTGATCAACGGCCCGCTGTCCCTGCGCCAGATTTACTTTGCCAGCAGCAACGGTCCGGTGCCCGATCTCGCGTATCAGGTCGATTTTCCACGGCTGGAAATTGTGCTGGAAGGTGAGTTTGTTGATACCGGCGCTGGAGCAACGTTAGTTCCCGGCGATGTGCTGTACGTTCCCGCTGGTGGCTGGAATTTTCCACAATGGCAAGCCCCCGCCACTACCTTTAGCGTGCTGTTTGGCAAACAGCAACTCGGCTTCAGCGTCGTGCAATGGGATGGCAAACAATATCAAAATCTGGCGAAGCAACACGTCGCCCGACGCGGCCCGCGCATTGGTTCTTTTCTGCTACAAACGCTCAATGAAATGCAAATGCAGCCGCAGGAGCAGCAAACGGCAAGGCTTATCGTCGCCAGCCTGCTTAGCCACTGCCGCGATTTGCTCGGCAGCCAAATCCAGACCGCCTCACGTAGCCAGGCACTATTCGAAGCTATTCGCGATTATATCGACGAACGCTATGCCTCCGCGCTTACCCGCGAATCTGTCGCACAGGCGTTCTATATTTCACCAAACTATCTCTCGCACCTGTTTCAAAAAACGGGGGCCATTGGTTTTAACGAATACCTGAATTACACGCGACTGGAGCACGCTAAGACGTTATTGAAAGGCTATGACCTGAAGGTAAAAGAAGTGGCGCACGCCTGCGGCTTTGTCGACAGCAACTACTTCTGCCGTCTGTTTCGTAAAAATACCGAACGCTCACCGTCGGAATATCGTCGGCAGTACCACAGCCAACTGACAGAAAAACCGACTACTCCAGAATAAGATGGGTTTGCTGCGGCGCAGAAAGCACTTTGCGCACCGCGCTCATCACCCGCTGCGGCTCACGCAGGAAAGCGTAGATGCTGCATTGCACATAGCGGCAATGTTCAAATCGCTCAGCACCGGCAAGCTCGATATCCGTAATTAACAGCGCAACATCCGCCCGGCGGATATCCTCGTCCGCTAAACGATTCTCCGTTCCCAACGCGCCCTGGGTTTCAATGCTGACGCCCCACTTCTCTAACTGGCACAACTTTTCCAGCCGTTCCGCCGCCATATATGTATGCGCCACGCCGCTTACGCAGGCGGTTACTGCCACCAGGTATGCCATTTTAACCTCCCACGGTAACCTGAAATCCGGCCCGTTCTGCCATTTCGCGCATCGTTGTCACATCGGCTGACGACGGCGCAGCAACATCTTTCATCGACCATGTTTTCCCCAGCAGGCGGTATTTCGGTTCGCCGTACTGATGAAACGGTAACAGATGGATCTGCCTGATATTCAGCGGGATCAGTACATCCAGCGCCTGCTGCATATTCTCCCGGCTGAGTGTGAAACCAGGGATCAGCGGTAAACGCGGGATCACGTTGACACCCTCACTCACCAGCAAACGCAGATTCTCCAGCACGCGTTGCAGGTTCATCTTCACCACATCCCGAGCCTGAGCCGCATCCATAATTTTTAAATCGAACAACACTTCATCGCACAATTTCGCCAGCGGTAACAGCTTGCTGGCTGGCGCGTCTCCGGCAGTTTCGATGGCGCATGACACACCCCATAGCCGCAGTCGCTGTAAAAAACGGGTCGCAAACTCCGCCTGCATTAACACTTCGCCGCCAGAAAGCGTGACGCCACCGCCGGACGTGCGAAAAAAAATGTCATCTTTCATCACTTCCCGTTCCAGAGCGTCAAGGCTGATATCGCGGCCAATCCGTTCAAATGCCCCGGAGGGGCATTCATCCGCATCACGCAAACATTTCGCGCAGTGCAGACATTTCGCCTCTCTGCGCACCGTCTGGATTTTGCCGGAGATCGACTCCGGATTAGCACACCATGGGCAAAGATGCGGACAGCCTTTAAAAAAGACCACCGTACGAATGCCCTCGCCGTCATTCAGTGAATAACGCTGAATGTTGAAAATGCGCGCCACATCATCGCGGCGCATTTCCACAACGTTACAGCTGATGCGCTGTCCGGCGGATGATGTCATCCTGGATCTCCTTCGACAATTCGACAAAGAAGGCGCTGTATCCGGCAACGCGCACCACCAGCCCGGCATAATCTTGTGGGCGCTGTTGCGCTTCCCGTAACGTGTCGGCGTTCACCACGTTAAACTGAATATGCTGCAACTTAAGCTGGGTAAATGCCCGTAAGAAGTCAGCCAGTTTGCGTAATCCCGCTTCACCTTCCAGGGTCGCCGGAGTGAATTTCACGTTCAGCAACGTACCGTTAGACAGCAGCGTATTATCGAGCTTACTGACTGATTTCAGTACCGCCGTTGGCCCTTGTGCATCCTGACCCAGCATGGGTGACAAGCCACCGTCTGCCAGTTGTTCCCCGGCAAAACGACCGTCTGGCGTCGCGCCAACCACCGATCCCAACGGGACGTGAGCAGAAACGGTATACGATCCTGGCGTGAAGTAGCCGCCGCGCGGGTTCTGGTATTTTTCCACTTCTTTGCAGTAGTGGCGTAACAGTTCGGCGCTGATGTTATCCACCTCGTCGATATCGTTACCGTATTTCTCGAAGCGGTTAATTAAGCGAGCGCGGACTTTTTCGCCTTCTGGCGTTGCGAAGTTGGCTTTTAATACCGACAGCAATTCGTCAAAACTTAAACGCTGTTGATCAAAAATCATCCCTTTCAACGCATGGAGAGAATCGCTCAGGTTGGCGATACCGATCCCCTGTACGCCGGAGAAGTTATAACGCGCGCCGCCGTCAGTAATATCGCGGCCTTTTTCCAGACAATCGCTGATAAAAGACGAGAGTAGCGGTACAGGTGCCCAGTCGCGATGGCCGATATCACAAATATTGCTGCCCTCAACCATCAGGGTGATGTAGTGGCTGATCTTGGCGCGGATCTGTTCCAGTAAACCTTCATAAGTCAGCGCAGCGTTGCCTTCATTTTTATGCAGGCAGATTTCCATCACTTTCAGCAGGTTAAACATCGCGATGTCATGCAAGCCGTAGGTTCTGCCGGGAATAGATAATTCCACACAGCCCACTACGGAATAGTCGCGCGCATCTTCCAGCGAAACGCCACGGTTGAGGAACGCTGGCACCACCACTTCATCGTTAAAGATTTGCGGAATACCGGTGCCGAGGCGAATGGTTTCTGCGGTTTTCATCAGGAACGGCGTGTCGATCAAGGCGTTAGTGCGCACGCCGAGGTTCGGTTGCGGTAATTGCACGCTTTGATAAGCGTCAAGGCAAAGGAACGAAAGCACGTTCACCGCGCTACGTCCGTTCTCGGTTAACCCGCCGAGCAGTGCGGTATAGCCGGTAGGGAAACCTGCGAAATAACGCGCGCTACTGGTGGAGCGCAACAGCACGATGTCGTTGCATTTCACCCATAAAGATTCGAGCAGTTCTTTCAGGAATGCCGGATCTTCGCCCTGGGTTAATGATGCCTGATAGAACGGCAACATATACTGGTCGAAGCGCCCCAACGATAGCGAACTGGCGTTGGATTCGTATTGCAGAATGATGTTCATGTACCAGAATAACTGGCACGCCTGCCAGAACGTCTGCGGCTTATGTTCGGCGTTATGGCGGGAGATCTCCGCAATGGTCAGCAGTTCTTCGCGACGCGGGCCATCAGTGCAGCTTGCCGCCATCGTTTCCGCCAGTTCGGCGTAACGCAAAATATGTTTCTGCGAGGCTTCCAGCAGTAACAGCGCTGCCTGATAAAAGTGATTCTCCGGCTGTTGCTGACAATGTTGCTGCATCTGTGCCACCAGCTCCCCCAGCCCGTGATTCAGCAGGCGCGGGTAATCAATAATAATGTGCCCCTGGCCTTTATCCGTCTGGTTGATGCTGAAAATCTGCGTGCTGGTCGCGGCTTTTACTTCATCCGTCATCTGCCCGTTGATGAAATCTTTCATCGAACGTTTTTCCCAGTACGGGAACAACTCTTCGCGGTAGATACGTTTATCTTCTTCGCTGATAGCAAAGCGGTCCTGCGGACGCGTCGGGAATTGATCCAGCTCTTTCAGCAGCCAGTAAGGGTCCATTTCCGGCGACATAATCCCGGCGCGTGGTTTTACGGTGCGGTTACCGGCAATCAGTTCTTCATCACGAATCGAAATTTCAACGTGTTCAAGGATATACGCTGTTGCTTTCGCCCGACGCATTATCACCGGCTCCCCTTCGGTTTGCCGATGGCTGGCGGTATAAAGCAACGCCCGCTCCAGCGAGATTTCACGGGTATTGGCAAACAGTGCAGTTTTGAGGCGAGAGATACGATTCGTCATGAGGAACTCCTGTGGGAAAGCGAACCCGCCCTTGCGGGCGGGATAAGAACTTAAGCGGTTTGTGCCAGGTGAGCTTCAATTTTGCTCATAATGGCGTCAGCACGCTTTACCGCGTCGCTGATGTTGACACGCACGATAGTCTTGCCAGCAAAACGCTCTTCAAATTTGATGCCGATATCTTTGGTCAAAATCACCATATCGGCGCTTGCCACGTCTTCCGCAGTCAGTTCATTTTCCAGACCAATCGACCCCTGGGTTTCTACTTTCACTTCCCAGCCTTTCGCTTTCGCGGCGCTTTCCAGCGCCTCTGCCGCCATATAAGTATGGGCAACACCTGAAGGACATGCGGTTACTGCGATAATTTTCGTCATGGCTCGTTCCTCAATTAATTAATTTCAAAATCCAGATCCAGGTCGTCTTCCTTCTCTTCAGTTGAAGACCCATTTTTACGCGCCAGGCTTTTCAGCACGTTCACGCAGACTGCCGTCACAACCGCCCCGACAGCCACTGCCGCGATGTAACCCAACTTACCTTCAACCACCGGCAGCACAATCAGACCACCCCAGCCTGCATAGCACTGCGCACCGACCAGCGCCGCAGTTACCGCACCACAAACTGAACCGACCATGATGGAAGGAATGACACGCAGCGGATCGGCAGCGGCGAAAGGAATCGCCCCTTCAGTAACCCCAACACAGCCCATCACCAGTGCCGCCTTGCCGGTTTCGCGCTCTTCTGCGGAGAAATTTTTACGACCAATCAGCGTCGCCAGCCCCATCCCCAGCGGTGGAACACAAATCCCCACGGCAGCAATAGCCACCACGGTATAAACACCCTGAGCAACGCAAATCAGCATGAAGGCATAGGCCACTTTGTTAACCGGGCCGCCCATATCGAACGCCAGCATCAGACCCATGATCACCGCCAGCATAACAATGCTGCCCTGCTGCATCCCCTGAAGCCACTGGGTCAGGCTGTTGGTCAACGCCCCCACCGGCTCGCCCAGCCCCCACATCATGACGCCAGCGGTAATCAGTGTGCCGACGATTGGAATGATGAAGATTGGCATCACCGAGCGCAGAACTTTATGCACCGGAATTTTCTTCAGGTAATGCACCACGATGCCGCCGATAATCCCGGCGATCAGCGCACCAAAGAAGCCCGCGCCAAAGCTGTTACCAACCCAGGCACCGATAGCGCATGGAGCCAGCGCAGAACGTTCTGCAATGGAATAACCGATGTAAGCGGCGAGGAAAGGCACCATCAGCGTCAAACCTGCAACGCCGATATCAAACAGTTTTTTCAGATTCGGATCGGCTACGGCATCCGGCACTGCGCCTTTGCCATACAACATGACGGAAACCGCCAGCAAAATACCGCCCGATACCACGAAGGGAATCATGTGTGAAACGCCCGTCATTAAATGCTGACGGGTATTTTTCAGGATCTGCACCAACTCATTCATAAGCTGCTCCCGGGCTTGCGAAAGCCCATGTCCATATTTTTGATGGAAGAAACAATAGGCAATCGCAGGCGGAGCAAACAGTGGATAAAAAGGCCATTTACTGGACTTTTGTAATATCAGTACAAAAATGCGATCCGCCTCATAACTTGCGATAATCCGGAAGTACACCGCAAAACGGCGTCTTGTGAGACGCGTCGCAAATTGACGGTTACATTACATTTGTCCAGCTTTTGGCAGATTTGTCACATGGTAGGCCGTTGCCGTGCGCTCTTATCCTGTAAACAGAAAACCGTACCGGGAGAAAGGCAATGGCCCTGATTGTGGAATTTATTTGTGAGCTACCTAACGGCGTCCATGCGCGTCCGGCAAGCCACGTTGAAACGCTGTGTAATACTTTTTCATCACAAATTGAGTGGCATAACCTGCGCACTGACCGCAAGGGCAACGCCAAAAGCGCCCTTGCGCTGATTGGCACCGATACGCTGGTGGGCGATAACTGCCAGTTACTGATTTCCGGGGCCGACGAACAGGAAGCGCACCAGCGTTTAAGCCAATGGCTGCGCGATGAATTCCCCCACTGCGACGCACCGCTGGCGGAAGTAAAATCTGACGAACTGGAACCACTGCCGGTTTCACTGACCAATCTGAATCCGCAAATTATCCGTGCCCGCACCGTGTGCAGCGGTAGCGCAGGCGGCATTCTGACGCCGATCTCTTCTTTAGATCTCAATGCGCTGGGTAATCTTCCCGCAGCCAAAGGCGTTGACGCCGAACAATCCGCACTGGAAAACGGTCTGACGCTGGTACTGAAAAACATAGAGTTTCGTCTGCTGGATAGCGACGGTGCTACCAGCGCGATTCTGGAAGCGCACCGATCCCTGGCTGGCGATACTTCCCTGCGCGAACATTTACTGGCAGGTGTCAGCGCCGGATTAAGCTGTGCCGAAGCGATTGTCGCCAGTGCACACCACTTCTGCGAAGAGTTTTCCCGTTCCAGCAGCAGCTACCTGCAAGAACGCGCCCTGGACGTACGCGACGTCTGCTTCCAGTTACTCCAGCAAATCTACGGTGAGCAACGCTTCCCGGCACCGGGCAAACTGACGCAGCCCGCCATTTGTATGGCGGATGAACTGACCCCCAGCCAGTTCCTCGAACTGGATAAAAATCACCTCAAAGGATTGTTGCTCAAAAGCGGCGGCACCACCTCACATACGGTGATCCTTGCCCGTTCGTTCAACATTCCGACGCTGGTTGGTGTGGATATTGATGCCCTCACTCCGTGGCAGCATCAAACGATTTATATCGACGGCAACGCTGGGGCGATTGTGGTTGAGCCAGGGGAAGCCGTAGCTCGTTATTATCAGCAGGAAGCCCGCGTACAGGACGCCCTGCGTGAGCAACAGCGTGTCTGGCTGACCCAACAAGCCCGTACCGCAGACGGTATCCGCATTGAAATTGCCGCTAACATCGCTCACTCCGTGGAAGCGCAGGCCGCATTCGGCAATGGTGCGGAAGGCGTTGGTTTATTCCGCACTGAAATGCTCTATATGGATCGCACCAGTGCACCGGGCGAAAGCGAGCTGTACAACATTTTTTGTCAGGCGCTGGAGTCCGCCAACGGACGCAGCATTATTGTGCGCACTATGGATATTGGCGGTGACAAACCCGTTGATTATCTGAATATTCCCGCAGAGGCAAACCCGTTCCTCGGTTATCGCGCGGTGCGTATTTATGAAGAATACGCGTCGTTGTTTACCACACAACTACGGTCGATCCTGCGCGCCTCTGCTCACGGCAGCCTGAAAATCATGATCCCGATGATCTCCTCAATGGAAGAGATCTTATGGGTAAAAGAAAAACTGGCAGAAGCCAAACAGCAACTACGTAACGAACACATTCCGTTTGATGAGAAGATCCAGCTCGGCATTATGCTGGAAGTGCCGTCGGTGATGTTCATCATCGATCAATGCTGCGAAGAGATTGATTTCTTTAGTATTGGTAGTAATGACCTGACGCAATATCTACTGGCAGTGGATCGCGATAACGCTAAGGTGACTCGTCACTACAACAGCCTGAATCCGGCCTTCTTGCGGGCGCTCGATTACGCCGTGCAGGCGGTGCATCGCCAGGGCAAATGGATTGGTCTGTGCGGTGAACTGGGAGCGAAAGGTTCCGTGCTGCCGTTGCTGGTCGGTTTAGGGCTGGATGAACTCAGCATGAGCGCACCATCAATTCCGGCGGCGAAAGCGCGGATGGCGCAACTTGATAGCCGTGAGTGCCGCAAGTTGCTCAACCAGGCAATGGCCTGCCGTACTTCGCTGGAAGTGGAACACCTGCTGGCGCAATTCCGCATGACCCAACAAGACGCACCGCTGGTCACCGCCGAGTGCATCACACTGGAAAGCGACTGGCGCAGCAAAGAAGAAGTGCTCAAAGGCATGACCGATAACCTGCTGCTGGCGGGCCGCTGTCGCTATCCGCGTAAACTGGAAGCCGACTTGTGGGCGCGCGAGGCCGTTTTCTCTACCGGTCTGGGCTTTAGTTTTGCCATTCCCCACAGCAAATCAGAACACATTGAGCAATCCACCATCAGCGTAGCGCGTTTGCAAGCGCCGGTGCGCTGGGGCGATGATGAAGCGCAATTCATCATTATGTTAACCCTGAACAAACACGCCACGGGCGATCAACATATGCGCATTTTCTCGCGCCTCGCTCGTCGCATCATGCACGAAGAATTCCGTAATGCGCTGGTTAACGCCGCCTCTGCCGACGCTATCGCCAGCCTGCTGCAACATGAACTGGAACTGTAAAAGGAAACATCATGGAACTGTATCTGGACACCGCTAACGTCGCAGAAGTCGAACGTCTGGCACGCATATTCCCGATTGCCGGGGTGACAACTAACCCGAGCATTATCGCTGCCAGCAAGGAGTCCATCTGGGAAGTGCTGCCGCGCCTTCAAAAAGCGATCGGTGATGAGGGAATTCTGTTTGCTCAGACCATGAGCCGCGACGCGCAGGGTATGGTGAAAGAAGCGAAACGCCTGCGCGACGCCATTCCGGGTATTGTGGTGAAAATCCCGGTGACTTCCGAAGGTCTGGCAGCAATTAAAATACTGAAAAAAGAGGGTATTACTACACTTGGCACCGCTGTATATAGCGCCGCACAAGGGTTATTAGCCGCACTGGCAGGGGCAAAATACGTTGCTCCGTATGTTAACCGCGTAGATGCCCAGGGCGGAGACGGCATTCGTACGGTTCAGGAGCTGCAAGCGCTGTTAGAAATGCACGCACCAGAAAGCATGGTGCTGGCGGCCAGCTTTAAAACGCCGCGTCAGGCGCTGGACTGTTTACTGGCAGGATGTGAATCCATCACCCTGCCCTTAGATGTAGCGCAACAAATGCTCAACACCCCTGCGGTAGAGTCAGCTATAGAGAAGTTCGAACACGACTGGAATGCCGCATTTGGCACTACTCATCTCTAAAGGAGCAATTATGGACCGCATTATTCAATCACCGGGTAAATACATCCAGGGCGCTGATGTGATTAATCGTCTGGGCGAATACCTGAAGCCGCTGGCAGAACGCTGGTTAGTGGTGGGTGACAAATTTGTTTTAGGTTTTGCTCAATCCACTGTCGAGAAAAGCTTTAAAGATGCTGGACTGGTAGTAGAAATTGCGCCGTTTGGCGGTGAATGTTCGCAAAATGAGATCGACCGTCTGCGTGGCATCGCGGAGACTGCGCAGTGTGGCGCAATTCTCGGTATCGGTGGCGGAAAAACTCTCGATACTGCCAAAGCACTGGCACATTTCATGGGTGTTCCGGTAGCGATCGCACCGACTATCGCCTCTACCGACGCACCGTGCAGCGCATTGTCTGTTATCTACACCGATGATGGTGAATTTGACCGCTATCTGATGTTGCCAAATAACCCGAATATGGTCATTGTCGACACCAAAATCGTCGCTGGCGCACCTGCACGTCTGTTAGCGGCGGGTATCGGCGATGCGCTGGCAACCTGGTTTGAAGCACGCGCCTGTTCCCGTAGCGGCGCTACCACTATGGCGGGCGGCAAGTGTACCCAGGCGGCGCTGGCACTGGCAGAACTGTGCTACAACACTCTGCTGGAAGAAGGCGAAAAAGCGATGCTTGCCGCCGAACAGCATGTAGTGACTCCGGCGCTGGAGCGCGTGATTGAAGCGAACACCTATTTGAGCGGCGTTGGTTTTGAAAGCGGCGGGCTGGCGGCGGCTCACGCGGTGCATAACGGCCTGACCGCTATCCCGGACGCGCATCACTATTACCACGGTGAAAAAGTGGCATTTGGTACGCTGACGCAGCTGGTTCTGGAAAATGCGCCGGTGGAGGAAATCGAAACCGTAGCTGCCCTTAGCCATGCGGTAGGTTTGCCAATAACTCTCGCTCAACTGGATATTAAAGAAGATGTCCCGGCGAAAATGCGAATTGTGGCAGAAGCGGCATGTGCAGAAGGTGAAACCATTCACAACATGCCTGGCGGCGCGACGCCAGATCAGGTTTACGCCGCACTGCTGGTAGCCGACCAGTACGGTCAGCGTTTCCTGCAAGAGTGGGAATAACCTACTCCAAACTCCCGGCTTGTCCGGGAGTTTGAGAGTGCAGGCAAAGTGGCTCACTCGTCACTGCGGGCATGTTTTTCCCCCTCGCCCTTTCAGGGAGAGGGTCGGGGTGAGGGTAAATATTCGCCCCGGAGCTGGCCTGTTCCCCTCACCCTAACCCTCTCCCCAAAGGGGAGAGGGGACTGTTCGAGCACTTTTTATACGTTATCACCCGTCTGAAACTCCCACGTTGTTCAGGAATTTTTTATCCGCTTCTGGACATTTTCTCTACAGAACAATCGTTAGCCCGGAAGGTCGAATCTGTGACTCTTATTTTCACGGACGGAACAGATGAAAGCTTCACTGGCGCTGGTCAGCCTGCTAACGGCATTTACCAGCAACTCCTTAAAATCTCCGGCCGTTCCACCAACCGTGGTACAAATCCAGGCCAACACCAACCTTGCCATCGCAGACGGTGCCAGACAGCAAATCGACGGCACGCTATTTTACGATCCGGCGTATGTGCAGCTTACCTATCCTGGCGGTGATGTCCCGCAAGAACGCGGCGTATGTTCCGATGTGGTGATCCGCGCCTTGCGCAGCCAGAAGGTCGATTTGCAGAAACTGGTTCACGAAGATATGGCGAAGAATTTTGCTGAGTACCCGCAAAAATGGCAGTTAAAGCGCCCGGACAGCAACATCGATCACCGTCGGGTGCCTAATCTGGAAACCTGGTTTACCCGCCACGATAAAACACGCCCCACCAGCAAGAACCCCGGTGATTATCAAGCGGGCGATATTGTCTCCTGGCGATTAGATAACGGGCTGGCGCATATTGGGGTGGTGTCAGATGGCTTCGCCCGCGACGGTACGCCGCTGGTGATACATAACATTGGCGCAGGCGCGCAGGAAGAAGACGTGCTGTTTAGCTGGCGGATGGTGGGGCACTATCGGTATTTTGTTAAATAAGCGATCGCCCCACATGAAGAAAAAATTCAGATGTTTTTTACACTGACAGCTTCTTTTTTCTTACGGCTCACCAGCGCCAGTGCCAGCACAATCAGCACAATACCGCTACCTTCAACGGCCCCCGGATTCTCACCGAGCAGCCACCAGGAAAAGAGTACGCCGCAAACGGGAACGGCCAGTGTGCTTAAGCTGGCAATACTGGCAGGCAAGTTTTTCAATACAAACAACCATAAGCTCCACGCCAGCGCCGTCGCCAGAATCGCACTGTAGGCCAGAGCCCAGAACACGGTGGGTTGCCAGTCAATTTCACGTTGCGGCACCAGTAAAGCGACCGCACTCATCACCAGCGCCGCATAAAGCATCTGCCAGGATGTTAACGACAATAAATCCACGCGCGGATGGCGGGCGTATAGGCGTTTCGCGACAATCGCGCTCGCCCCCCAACTAACACCGGAGAGGATTGCCAGCATGGCACTTTTCATCGAAGAGAAATCGAGCTGCCACGGTTGTAACACCAGCAGTAAGCCAACGGCGGCAATCAGAATCACAAAATATTGCCCACGTCGCAGGCGTTCACCGAGAAACAACGCGGCGAAAATCACCACCCAGAACGGCATGGTATAGCTCAGGATCGCCACCTTCCCCGCTCCTCCACTGACCAGCGCCCACTGCGCCAGGCCAACCATCCCACAGGTTTGTAACAGGGCAATGGCTAAGGTGTATTTAAACGGTGTCGGGCGCATTCCGCGACCACGTAATAAAAGGACGATGAATAAAACGAGAGCGCCGAAAATGCAGCGTAAGGCGGTAAAGTCGAAGGCACCGATGTAGCTGGTGACTTGCTTCATGAAAATCCAGCTATAACTCCAGATAAGTGTGAGCACAACCAGGCCACTGATTGCCAGTGGGTTGCTCTTTCCTGCGGCAGACATGAGAGATCCAGTGTGTAGTTTTCCTGTGGACACTATACGCCGGTAAAGAAACTTCAGCGACTGCCTGAAAGACAGTCGCTGAAGAAGGTCAGATTACAGCAGGTCGAAACGGTCGAGGTTCATCACTTTCACCCATGCCGCCACGAAGTCTTTAACAAACTTCTCGTGGGCATCGCTGCTGGCGTAAACTTCCGCCACCGCACGCAAGACAGAGTTAGAGCCAAAGACCAGATCCGCACGGCTGGCTGTGTATTTCACTTCGCCGGTTTCACGGTCACGGCCTTCGAACAGCTCTTTCGATTCGTCGGTCGCTTTCCACTCGTAACGCATATCCAGCAAGTTCACGAAGAAGTCATTACTCAATACACCAACGCGGTCAGTGAAGACGCCGTTTTTGCTGCCATCGAAGTTGGCACCCAGTACACGCATCCCGCCCACCAGCGCGGTCATTTCCGGCGCGGTCAGCGTCAGTTGCTGTGCTTTATCAATCAGCAGTGACTCGGTGGTGGAAACGTCCAGACGAGCGCGATAGTTACGGAAACCGTCAGCAATTGGCTCCAGCAGTTCGAACATTTCAATGTCAGTCTGATCCTGACGCGCATCAACGCGACCCGGTGCAAACGGTACATGAATGCTCAAACCTGCGGCGCTTGCGGCTTTCTCTACGCCAACCACACCTGCCAGCACGATGATATCCGCAAGCGAGGCTTTACCAGACTCTTTCTGGATTTTCTCCAGAACAGGCAGAGCACGAACGGCTGCGGCGTTCACATCCCAGTCGCGCTGCGGCATTAATGCCAGACGCGCACCGTTGGCACCACCGCGTTTGTCGCCACCACGGAAGGTAGAAGCAGACGCCCAGGCTACCGATACCAGCTCGCTGACAGACAGACCAGAATCCGCAATCGCGAATTTCAGATCGATAATGTCCTGCTCGGTCGGGTTGTAGATCGGCTGCGGCAGCGGATCTTGCCAGATCAGATCTTCTTTCGGTACTTCCGGTCCGATGTAGCGAGATTTCGGCCCCATATCCCTGTGCGTCAGTTTGAACCAGGCACGGGCAAAGGCTTCATTGAACGCCTGCGGATCGTTGAGAAAACGACGAGAGATCTTCTCGAACTCCGGATCAAAACGCAGCGTCAGGTCGGTCACCAGCATCGTCGGTTTACGTTTCTTCGACGGATCGAACGGATCCGGGATAATTTCCGGTGCGTCTACCGCTTCGAACTGGATTGCGCCAGCCGGACTGCGGGTCTGTACCCACTCATACTTGAACAGGTTTTCGAAGAAGTAGTTGCTCCACTGGGTCGGCGTCTGGGTCCAGACTACTTCCAGACCAGAGGTAATGGCATCTGCGCCAACGCCGCTGCCGTAAGTGCTCGCCCAGCCTAAACCTTGTTCTTCAATCGGTGCAGCTTCTGGATCAGGACCTACATTTGATGTCGGACCGGCACCGTGAGTTTTACCCAGCGTATGACCACCCGCAATCAGCGCCACGGTTTCTTCGTCGTTCATGCCCATGTTGCCGAAGGTCGCGCGGATAGCTGCTGCCGCAGAAAGCGGTTCGCCGCTGTGATCCGGGCCTTCCGGGTTAACGTAAATCAGGCCCATCTCGGTTGCGCCCAGCGGCGCTTTCGCCAGTGCTTCCGGATGACGGTGGGTCAGCCAGGCTTTTTCATCACCCCAGTTAACATCCAGATCCGGTTCCCAGACGTCTTCACGACCGGCACCAAAACCGAAGGTACGGAAGCCGGAGTTTTCCAGCGCCACGTTACCCGCGAGGATAAACAGGTCGGCCCAGGAGATTTTCTGACCATATTTCTGTTTGATTGGCCACAACAGGCGACGCGCTTTATCGAGGCTTACGTTATCCGGCCAGGAGTTCAGCGGTGCAAAACGTTGCTGACCACGACCCGCGCCGCCGCGCCCGTCGATTGAACGGTAAGTACCCGCGCCGTGCCAGGCCATACGAATAAACAGACCGGCGTAGCTGCCCCAGTCGGCAGGCCACCACGGCTGAGATTCTGTCAGCAGGGCTTTCAGATCTTTTTTCAGACCGTAGTAATCTAATTTGCTGAATTCTTTGCGGTAGTCAAAGTCCTCACCCAGTGGGTTAGAACGATTAGAATGTTGGTTTAACAGGTCAACACGGAGTTGATTTGGCCACCAGTCGCGCGTGGTTGTGCCCCCACCTGCGCTCTGGTCGTGACCGCCCTGATGGAACGGGCATTTGCCAGTGGCTGTCGTGTTATGGATATCGTCTGACGTGCTCATCAATGTGCTCCCCTCTACAGTGTTACCGTTACGATACACAGCGTTAGAGAGAAGTTATAATTGAATTAATCCACGGATGCGATAGTTGAGATCTTACATATTGTTGGTTAAAGAGATGTAGATCAAATTGATCGTAATTAAGCCCTTATGAGTATGTCTGATTTCGGACAAATGCTTTATAAAAAAGGTTTTAGCTTGGTATCCTTCAAGTAATGAGGGAGAAAACAAGGCTGATAACCTTATTTTCCCGCCCTCATTTCGAGGCAGCATTTTGTGCTCTGTTTAAAATTTGTGATCACTGTGTGATTTTTACAAAAGCCACAATACTTATAAACCAGGTCGAACACCCAGCGTATGGCAAATCGCGTAACTCATTTCAGCGCGGTTAAGCGTATAGAAGTGGAAATCTTTCACTCCTTCACGGCTTAAAATCTTCACCATATCCATGGCGATATTCGCGCCCACCAGCTTGCGGGTTTCAGCATCATCATCCAGCCCGTCGAACATTTGTGCCATCCACGCCGGAATACGCACGTTGGTCATGTCGGCAAATTTCTTCGCCTGTTTAAAGTTCGAAACCGGCAAAATTCCCGGAATGATTTCCACATCAATGCCTGCCGAGACGCAGCGATCGCGAAAACGCAGGTAGCTTTCGACATCGAAGAAGAACTGAGTAATCGCGCGGTTGGCTCCGGCATCCACTTTTCGTCTCAGGTTGAGTAAATCGGCCTGGGCACTTTTCGCTTCTGGATGTACTTCCGGATACGCCGCCACGGAGATATCGAAATCTGCCACTTCTTTTAACAGCGTCACCAGGTCAGAAGCATACATTTCTGGCTTACCACTTCCCGGCGGCAGGTCGCCACGCAGCGCCACGATATGGCGAATACCGTTATTCCAGTAGTCGCGTGCAATGGTGCGCAGCTCGTCGGGCGTCGCATCAATGCAAGTAAGATGCGGTGCCGCTTCCAGACCAGTGCGATCTTTAATGCCTTTAATAATGCTGTGCGTACGGTCGCGCTCGCCGGAGTTCGCGCCATAGGTCACCGACACAAACTTCGGTTTCAGGTTGCTAAGGCGATCGATGGAGTTCCACAGGGTCTGCTCCATTTCACTGGTACGCGGCGGGAAAAACTCGAACGAAACGTTAATCTGCCCCTGGACTTCTGCCAGACTCTGATTCAGGGCATCCCGCTGGCTGGCGTGAAAAAAGCTCATACCTTACCTCATCAATCGCTTGTAGTTATATGTTGTGTTGTGCACATCTATCCGTTTAGACGTCCAGATGTAAAGATGAAGGAAAAGCTGAAGGGCGTCAACCGAAAAATGACCAATGATGGTGAGGAAAAATCAGGGAAGTTGAAAAAAATTCAGGATGGTAAGAAAAAGAAAATCCGGTATGCAAAACAGACCGGATTGCAGATGTAGGCTAACAACGTACTTATTGCTTCTTGCCGGATACGGCGTAAACGCTTCATCCGGCCTATAACCCTATGATAATTCAATAAATTACATTATAACCCATAGACCCGAAGACATGCGTACCGGACATTATTAGTTTCCTGAAATTACAACAACTGCGCCAGGCGGTTAATATCCGACTGAATCGCCCCTGCGGTGACGTCGCGCCCCGCGCCAGGCCCACGGATCACCAGAGGGTTATCGCGATACCAGCGGCTTTCGATGGCAAAGACGTTATCGCACGGCAGCAGTGATGCCAGCGGATGGTCTTCACGCACCGCTTCCACGCCCACACGCGCTTTGCCATTGGCATCGAAACGCGCCACGTAGCGCAGCACCAGCCCCATTTCGCGGGCCGCTTCCAGTCGTTGCACCATCTGCTCGTTCAGTTCATCGCCATTTTCAAAGAAATGGTCGATGCTGCCGCCTTCGCAATGGGCGGGCACCAGCGATTCAACACGTACCTGGTCCGGTTCGATGTCGTAACCCGCTTCACGCGCCAGAATCACCAGCTTGCGCATCACGTCTTTGCCGGAAAGGTCATCACGCGGATCAGGCTCGGTTAAGCCCTGCTGCCACGCCTGATCCACCAGCTCGGTAAACGGCACGCTACCGTCGAATTGCAGGAACAGCCAGGAGAGCGTGCCAGAGAAGATCCCGCTGATCGACAAAATAGTATCGCCGCTGTCGATCAGATCGCGCACGGTGTGGTTGATCGGCAAGCCCGCACCGACAGTGGCATTGTACAGCCAGTGACGCCCGGTTTTTTCGAAGGCGTCGTGGATCTGGCGATATTTATTGCTGTCGCTGGCTCCTGCCAGTTTGTTGGCACTGATGACGTGGAAACCGTGGCTGGCAAAATCGAGATACTGATCAGCAAGCTGCTGGCTGGCGGTAACGTCCAACACCACTAAATCATCATACGGATGGGCGCGCATCCACAGGAACAGCGACTCTTCATCCTGCTCGACCGCTTCATCGTTGAAGAAGGCTAACGCGCGGCTGGCGTCCAGCCCGTCATAGCTCAACAGGCTGCGGCGGCTGTCCACCACGCCTGCCAGCACAAATTCAAAGCCGGTACGCGCCGAAAGCGTGCTCTGCTCACGGGCGAACAGTTCCAGCCAGCGGGAACCGATATTGCCCTTGCCGAACAATACCAGGCCGATGCGTTTTTCTGCGCGGAAGACGGACTGATGCAGCCCCTGAATCAGGCTTTCGGTCGGTCCGGTGCGCAGTACTGCCACCAGGCTGATGCCGTCATCCGACTGCCAGGTAAATTCGACCGGCTGGCCTTTCAGTTGCTGCCAGAAGCGGTGGCAATGCAGCGGGTTACGGGTTACGCCCGCCCCAACCATCGCCACCAGCGCCAGCCCCTGACGCAGGCGCAGTTCGCCAGGTAATCCCGCTTCGTCGAGGATTTTCAGCGCACTGTCGGCCACTTCTGAGGTGTAGCAAAATTGCAGCAACTGGCGATCGTTATGTACGCCAACCGCCAGTGGGCGCACCTGAGCACGTTTCAGGATCTGGTCGATCTCTTTATGCGCCAGTTTGAAATCCTGGCTGGCGGGCACCTGAAACTCAATCAAGCAGACATCATCATGGCTGGTGACAATACGCGCACCAGTACCGGAGGCCAGCACGCGTTCAATGCGCGTGGAACCTTGATCCGGCGTGTAGCTACAGCGCAGTTGCAGGTCGATTTCGCTGCCAGAAACTGGCTGTAAAGTACGGGCGTGAAGAACGGGAGCCGCCAGACGCGCCAGTTCGCTGGCCTCATCCAGACGCAGCAACGGCAGCAGGCAGGCATCTTTCACTTTACGCGGGTCGGCGCTGTATACCCCGGCGACGTCGCTCCAGATGGTTACGCGGGAAACTCCCGCCAGCGCACCGATTTGTGTCGCGGAATAGTCGGAACCGTTACGCCCCAGCAGCACCGTTTCACTGGCGTTGTTACGGCTGATAAACCCGGTCACCACCAGACGTTTGCCCGGATGTTGTACCAGTAGCTGTTGCAGCAACGGGTAAGAAAGTCCTTCATCAACCTGCGGTTGCGCAGCGCGTTCAGCGCGTAAAAACTCGCGGGCATCAAGCCAGGCCGCTGGCAGCCCTTGTTGATTAAGTACCGCAGACATCAGGCGCGCCGACCACACTTCGCCGTGGCCCACCACTTCCGCATACACCGCGTCGTTAATACCGCTGTCGAGCAGCGCCGCCAGGCGTTCCAGATCGCTGACAAAAGCGCTAATGAGGCTATCGGCTTCTTCGGCGGGTAACAGGCCGCTAATCAGATCGCACTGATAGCGACGCAGCGTTTGTTGAACCTGATGCGCAGAGAGACGATCGGTCTGGCTTAGTTTCAACCAGTTAATCAACTGGTTAGTGGTGCTACCGGCGGCGGAAACCACCATCATATCGTCAGGCTGAGAGTACTCCGCCATAATGCCCGCGACACGCAAATAACACTTCACATCAGCCAGACTACTGCCACCAAATTTATGCAGTTGACGACCTTTCGCCCCTGCCTGCGCAATCACACTCATTTTTACCCCTTGTTTGCAGCCCGGAAGCCATTTTCCAGGTCGGCAATTAAATCTTCGCCATCTTCAATACCGGTGGAGATACGCAGCAGCGTCTTGGAGATCCCGGCGGCAGCACGCGCTTCTGGTGCCATGCCTGCATGTGTCATGGTTGCGGCGTGAGAGATTAAACTTTCCACTCCCCCTAATGATTCCGCCAGCGTAAACAACGACAGCCCGCCCAGGAAACGACGCAGCGTCTGCTCATCGCCATCCAGTTCAAAACTCAACATTGCGCCAAAGCCTTTTTGCTGGCGCGCGGCAATTTCATGCCCCTGATTTTCCGGCAGCGACGGGTGATACAGTTTTTTCACCAACGGCTGGGTTTGCAGATATTTCACAATCGCCTGCGCGTTGCGCTGGGCCAGCTCCATACGCGGCACCAGCGTTCGCAAACCGCGTAGCAGCAGATAGCTGTCAAACGCGCCGCCCGTCACGCCAATATTGTTTGCCCACCAGGCAAGTTCAGTGACAACGTCCGGATCTTTAGCAATCACCACGCCGGCCACCACGTCTGAGTGACCGTTCAGATATTTCGTGCATGAATGCAACACCAGATCGGCACCTAATGCCAGCGGATTTTGTAATGCCGGGCTTAAGAAGGTGTTATCCACTACACTCACCGCCCCGACTTCCCTTGCCAGATGGCAGATTTTCGCAATATCCACGACGCGTAACAATGGATTACTTGGGCTTTCTACCAGTACCAGTTTGGGTTTTTCTGCCAGCGCTGCCCGTAATGCCTGTTCATCGCCTTGATCAACAAACAACACGCGATAGCAACCGCGTTTCGCCAGACTGTCGAACAGGCGATAGCTACCTCCGTAGCAGTCGTGTGGCGCAACCAGCAGATCGCCAGGTTTCAAAAAGACGGTCGTTACCAGGTGAATCGCGGACATGCCGGTATTAGTAAGTACGGCACCGGCACCACCTTCCAGTTCTGCCAGCGCACGCTGAACCACATCGCGCGTTGGGTTGCCGCGCCGCGAGTAATCATGCGCGCGCGGTTCATTAAATCCGGTAAAGTTATAGGTGCTGGAAAGATGGATGGGAGGGACAACGCAACCATACTGTTCGTCGTCATTTAACCCGCTACGCACTGCGATGGTGGCCTGTTTACGCGTCATGTGATGAAGTTCCCTGGGCTTGGTCGGTGAAATGTCAGGCACCAGAGTAAACATTGTGTTAATAGACGTCAATACATCTGGACATCTAAACTTCTTTGCGTATAGATTGAGCAAATCCCAAATAGCCGTTAAAATTATATGCATTATCACGCCGACAGGTGCATTACACGATGTCACGGTAACGCCTGTACGGTAAACTATGCGGGTTTACGGTCAGTACCCACATAAATTGTGTGGTCTGGTCTCAATTTATTGACGAAGAGGATTAAGTATCTCATGGCTGAATGGAGCGGCGAATATATCAGCCCATACGCTGAGCACGGCAAGAAGAGTGAACAAGTCAAAAAGATTACGGTTTCCATTCCTCTTAAGGTGTTAAAAATCCTCACCGATGAACGCACGCGTCGTCAGGTGAACAACCTGCGTCACGCTACCAACAGCGAGCTGCTGTGCGAAGCGTTTCTGCATGCCTTTACCGGGCAACCATTGCCGGATGATGCCGATCTGCGTAAAGAGCGCAGCGACGAAATCCCGGAAGCGGCAAAAGAGATCATGCGTGAGATGGGGATTAACCCGGAGACGTGGGAATACTAAAGCGGAAAAGAGCGGCGCGGAGTTAACCAGCCGCTTTTTTCATACAAGGACGTTTAACGATGAAAATCAGGCTACTGATCCTCAGCCTGCTGGTTTCTGTGCCTGCCTTTGCCTGGCAGCCGCAAACTGGCGACATCATCTTTCAAATCTCTCGCTCATCGCAAAGTAAAGCGATCCAACTGGCGACCCATTCCGATTACAGCCACACCGGTATGCTGGTGATGCGTAACAAAAAGCCCTACGTTTTTGAAGCGGTCGGCCCGGTGAAATACACCCCGCTCAAGCAGTGGATTGCCCATGGTGAAAAGGGCAAATACGTTGTTCGCCGCGTTGAAGGCGGACTGAGTGTTAAACAACAGCAAAAACTGGCGCAAACGGCAAAACGTTATCTCGGCAAACCGTACGATTTCAGCTTCTCGTGGAGCGACGATCGCCAGTACTGTTCGGAAGTGGTGTGGAAGGTTTACCAGAATGCGCTGGGAATGCGCGTGGGCGAACAGCAGAAGCTGAAAGAGTTCGACCTGAGCAGCCCACAAGTTCAGGCAAAGCTCAAAGAACGTTACGGCAAGAATATTCCGCTTGAGGAAACGGTAGTTTCACCACAAGCCGTTTTCGATGCGCCACAACTCACCACGGTCGCCAAAGAGTGGCCGCTGTTTTCGTGGTAATACGACCAAAATTCAGGCACAAAAAAAGCGCCGTGCGGCGCTTTTTTCGGAAATCCGGTCTTATTTGCTGCCCGGGATGTTGAAACGCTTGTTGAAGCGGTCAACACGGCCACCGGTAGCAACATCACGCTGTTTGCCAGTGAAGAACGGGTGGCACTTGCTGCACACGTCGAGGTTCAGGTCATGACCAACGGTGGAGCGGATTTTCATTACGTTACCGCAAGAGCAGCTAGCAGTAATTTCTTCGTATTTCGGGTGAATATCTTTTTTCATGGGAAAACCTCGGTTTAAGGCCGCGTCGCTCTTCCAGCCCTAACGCCAGACACCACGCGATGTTAAAAGTATAGCTTCAATACGATCATTTCGTACGAAGGCGCGAAATCATACAGAAATTAACCAGCGTATGCAAACTGATCCGCACTCTTCTACGGCAATGTGTATACTAACCCACCGAATTTCAAGTCAGGATGATGCTATGCCCGTTGCCCACGTTGCCTTGCCCGTTCCGCTTCCTCGTACCTTTGACTATCTGCTGCCAGAAGGCATGACGGTCAAAGCCGGGTGTCGCGTGCGCGTGCCGTTTGGCAAACAGCAGGAGCGCATCGGGGTTGTGGTGTCAGTTAGCAATGTCAGCGAGCTGCCGCTTAACGAGCTGAAAGCGGTAGTTGAAGTGCTGGACGTTGAGCCGGTATTTACTCACTCCGTCTGGCGATTACTGCTCTGGGCGGCAGATTACTATCATCATCCAATTGGCGATGTGCTGTTTCATGCCTTGCCGATTTTACTACGCCAGGGGCGGCCTGCGGCGAACGCGCCGATGTGGTACTGGTTTACCACTGAACAAGGCCAGGCGGTGGATCTGAACAGCCTGAAACGCTCGCCAAAGCAACAACAGGCGCTGGCAGCGTTACGGCAAGGCAAAATCTGGCGCGATCAGGTTGCCACGCTCGAATTTAATGATGCCGCATTGCAGGCACTGCGCAAAAAAGGTCTGTGTGATTTAGCAAGTGAAACACCAGAGTTTAGCGACTGGCGAACGAACTATGCCGTTTCTGGTGAGCGGTTGCGGTTGAATACCGAACAGGCCACCGCCGTTGGCGCAATTCATAGCGCGGCAGATACTTTTTCTGCCTGGCTGCTGGCGGGCGTTACCGGTTCCGGTAAAACGGAGGTTTATCTCAGTGTACTGGAAAACGTGCTCGCTCAGGGCAAACAGGCGCTGGTGATGGTGCCGGAAATCGGCCTGACACCGCAAACTATCGCCCGTTTTCGTGAACGTTTTAATGCCCCGGTGGAAGTTCTGCATTCCGGCCTGAACGACAGCGAGCGTCTTTCGGCGTGGTTGAAAGCGAAAAATGGCGAGGCGGCGATTGTCATCGGCACCCGCTCCGCGCTGTTTACGCCGTTTAAAAATCTCGGTGTGATTGTCATTGATGAAGAGCACGACAGTTCCTACAAGCAGCAGGAAGGCTGGCGCTATCATGCCCGCGACCTGGCGGTTTATCGTGCGCACAGCGAGCAAATCCCGATTATTCTTGGCTCCGCAACACCCGCACTGGAAACGTTATGCAACGTCCAGCAGAAAAAATACCGCCTGCTGCGCCTGACGCGTCGGGCGGGGAATGCGCGTCCGGCAATTCAACACGTGCTGGATTTAAAAGGTCAGAAGGTGCAGGCGGGGCTGGCTCCGGCGTTAATCACCCGTATGCGCCAGCATTTACAGGCCGACAACCAGGTTATCCTCTTTCTTAACCGCCGTGGCTTTGCGCCTGCCTTGCTGTGCCACGACTGCGGCTGGATTGCCGAATGTCCACGTTGCGATCACTACTACACGCTGCATCAGGCGCAACAGCATTTGCGCTGTCACCACTGTGACAGCCAACGCCCGGTGCCGCGCCAGTGCCCTTCCTGCGGTTCCACGCACCTGGTACCCGTGGGGCTGGGCACCGAACAGCTTGAACAGACGCTCGCGCCGTTATTCCCTGGTGTGCCCATTTCTCGTATCGACCGCGATACCACCAGCCGCAAAGGAGCGCTGGAACAACAACTGGCGGAAGTGCATCGCGGCGGCGCGAGGATCTTGATCGGCACGCAAATGCTGGCGAAAGGTCACCACTTTCCGGATGTGACGCTGGTAGCGTTACTGGATGTGGACGGCGCGCTGTTTTCTGCCGATTTTCGCTCGGCAGAGCGTTTTGCCCAGCTTTACACCCAGGTCGCCGGTCGTGCCGGGCGTGCGGGTAAACAGGGCGAAGTTGTGCTGCAAACGCACCATCCGGAACATCCTCTGTTGCAAACGTTGCTCTATAAAGGCTACGACGCCTTTGCCGAACAGGCGCTGGCTGAGCGACGGATGATGCAGCTGCCGCCGTGGACCAGCCATGTGATTGTGCGTGCGGAAGATCATAACAATCAGCATGCGCCGCTGTTCCTGCAACAACTGCGTAATCTGATCCTCTCCAGTCCGCTGGCAGACGACAAACTGTGGGTTCTCGGTCCGGTTCCGGCACTGGCCCCTAAGCGTGGTGGTCGCTGGCGCTGGCAAATTTTGTTGCAGCACCCTTCCCGCGTGCGATTACAGCACATCATCAATGGTACGCTGGCGCTTATTAATACAATACCGGATTCCCGTAAGGTGAAATGGGTGCTGGATGTCGATCCCATCGAGGGCTAATGCGCAAACGATGCGAGGCGGATCGAAAAATTCAATATTCATCACACTTTTCATGAAAATTCTGTAACCGTTTTCACGCGCTATCTGCTAAAAATGTTGCCGATGTGAAGTAAACATGGATGTAGTACGCCTGACGTGCCAGGCGAGGAGTGAGTGTGAAAGCGAAGAAGCAGGAAACTGCCGCGACCATGAAAGACGTTGCCCTCAAGGCAAAAGTCTCTACAGCGACTGTCTCCCGAGCATTAATGAATCCCGATAAAGTCTCCCAGGCCACCCGTAATCGGGTTGAAAAAGCGGCCCGGGAAGTGGGTTATTTACCGCAGCCTATGGGGCGCAACGTCAAGCGTAATGAATCCCGCACCATTCTGGTGATTGTCCCGGATATCTGCGATCCCTTCTTTAGCGAAATTATTCGCGGTATCGAAGTTACGGCGGCAAATCACGGATATCTGGTGCTGATTGGCGACTGTGCGCATCAAAATCAGCAGGAAAAAACCTTTATCGATTTGATCATCACCAAGCAAATTGATGGCATGTTGCTGCTGGGTTCAAGGCTGCCGTTTGATGCCAGCATTGAGGAACAGCGTAATCTGCCGCCGATAGTGATGGCGAACGAATTTGCACCGGAACTGGAGCTGCCTACAGTTCATATCGACAATCTGACCGCCGCATTTGATGCAGTAAATTATTTATATGAGCAAGGGCATAAACGGATTGGCTGTATAGCCGGTCCCGAAGAGATGCCGCTGTGTCACTACCGCCTGCAAGGCTACGTTCAGGCGCTGCGTCGCTGCGGCATTATGGTTGATCCGCAATACATCGCCCGTGGCGACTTCACCTTCGAAGCCGGAAGCAAAGCAATGCAACAGCTGCTTGATCTTCCACAACCGCCTACTGCTGTCTTCTGCCATAGCGATGTGATGGCGCTCGGCGCTCTTTCTCAGGCAAAACGCCAGGGGCTGAAAGTCCCGGAAGACCTTTCCATAATCGGTTTTGATAACATCGACCTGACGCAATTTTGTGATCCGCCGCTGACAACCATCGCGCAGCCGCGTTACGAAATCGGTCGGGAAGCTATGCTGTTATTGCTTGATCAAATGCAGGGGCAACACGTTGGCAGTGGCTCTCGTTTAATGGACTGCGAACTTATCATCCGGGGATCAACACGCGCGTTACCTTAAAGTAAACCTTTAAGACTGCCGTGACTGGTCAAAGGCCCGCCGCTTAAGTAACATGGCGGGCTGACGAACGAATAAATACAGCGAAACGATAGTGGCACAACGAGATTATGTACGCCGCAGCCAACCGGCACCTTCGCGGCGAAAAAAGAGCACCTCACGGAAAAAGCAACGAAATCTGCCTGCGGTTTCTCCCGCTATGGTCGCTATTGCTGCCGCCGTTCTTGTGACCTTTATCGGTGGTCTGTACTTCATTACGCATCACAAGAAAGAAGAGTCCGAGACGCTGCAAAGCCAGAAAGTGACCGGAAACGGACTACCACCAAAACCAGAAGAACGCTGGCGCTACATCAAAGAGCTGGAAAGTCGCCAGCCGGGTGTGCGTGCGCCTACAGAACCTTCTGCCGGTGGTGAAGTGAAAACGCCGGAGCAACTAACACCAGAGCAACGCCAGCTCCTTGAGCAAATGCAGGCTGATATGCGCCAGCAGCCAACGCAGCTGGTTGAAGTTCCGTGGAATGAGCAGACGCCGGAACAGCGTCAGCAAACGCTACAGCGCCAGCGTCAGGCGCAGCAATTAGCGGAGCAGCAACGCCTGGCTCAGCAGTCGCGTACGACTGAACAAAGCTGGCAGCAGCAGACGCGTACGTCGCAAGCCGCACCGGTACAGGCGCAACCGCGCCAGTCTAAACCGGCTTCTACTCAGCAGCCGTACCAGGATCTGCTGCAAACTCCTGCGCACACGACCGCGCAGTCGAAGCCGCAGCAAGCTGCGCCGGTTGCTCGTGCCGCTGACGCGCCAAAACCGACGGCGGAGAAAAAAGACGAACGCCGCTGGATGGTGCAGTGCGGTTCGTTCAGAGGCGCGGAACAGGCAGAGACGGTACGTGCTCAGCTGGCGTTTGAAGGCTTTGACTCGAAGATCACCACCAACAATGGCTGGAATCGTGTGGTCATTGGCCCGGTGAAAGGCAAAGAGAACGCAGACAGCACCCTCAATCGCTTGAAGATGGCGGGTCATACAAACTGCATTCGGCTCGCCGCCGGGGGTTGAAACCCTCAAAATCCCCCCCATCTATAATTGCATTATGCCCCGTACTTTTGTACGGGGTTTGTACTCTGTATTCGTAACCAAGGGGTCAGCTCGTGACAACTATAGTAAGCGTACGCCGTAACGGCCATGTGGTCATCGCTGGTGATGGTCAGGCCACGTTGGGCAATACCGTAATGAAAGGCAACGTGAAAAAGGTCCGCCGTCTGTACAACGACAAAGTCATCGCGGGCTTTGCGGGCGGTACTGCGGATGCTTTTACGCTGTTCGAACTGTTTGAACGTAAACTGGAAATGCATCAGGGCCATCTGGTCAAAGCCGCCGTTGAGCTGGCGAAAGACTGGCGTACCGATCGCATGCTGCGCAAACTTGAAGCACTGCTGGCAGTCGCGGATGAAACTGCATCGCTTATCATCACCGGTAACGGTGACGTGGTGCAGCCAGAAAACGATCTTATTGCTATCGGCTCCGGCGGCCCTTACGCCCAGGCTGCGGCGCGCGCGCTGTTAGAAAACACTGAACTTAGCGCCCGTGAAATTGCTGAAAAGGCGTTGGATATTGCAGGCGACATTTGCATCTATACCAACCATTTCCACACCATCGAAGAATTAAGCTACAAAGCGTAAGGATCTCCCATGTCTGAAATGACCCCACGCGAAATCGTCAGCGAACTGGATAAGCACATCATCGGCCAGGACAACGCCAAGCGTTCCGTGGCGATTGCTCTGCGTAACCGCTGGCGTCGCATGCAGCTCAACGAAGAGCTGCGCCATGAAGTGACCCCGAAAAATATCCTGATGATCGGCCCGACCGGTGTCGGTAAAACTGAAATCGCCCGTCGTCTGGCTAAGCTGGCGAATGCGCCGTTCATCAAAGTTGAAGCGACCAAATTCACCGAAGTGGGCTATGTCGGTAAGGAAGTGGATTCTATTATTCGCGATCTGACCGATGCCGCCGTGAAAATGGTACGCGTCCAGGCTATCGAGAAAAACCGTTATCGCGCTGAAGAACTGGCAGAAGAACGTATTCTCGACGTGCTGATCCCACCTGCTAAAAACAACTGGGGACAGACCGAACAGCAGCAGGAACCGTCCGCTGCTCGTCAGGCATTCCGCAAGAAACTGCGTGAAGGCCAGCTTGATGACAAAGAAATCGAGATCGATCTTGCCGCAGCACCGATGGGCGTTGAAATTATGGCTCCTCCGGGCATGGAAGAGATGACCAGCCAGCTGCAGTCCATGTTCCAGAACCTGGGCGGCCAGAAGCAAAAAGCACGTAAGCTGAAAATCAAAGACGCCATGAAGCTGCTGATTGAAGAAGAAGCGGCGAAACTGGTGAATCCGGAAGAGCTGAAGCAAGACGCTATCGACGCTGTTGAGCAGCACGGGATCGTGTTTATCGACGAAATCGACAAAATCTGTAAGCGCGGCGAGTCTTCCGGTCCGGATGTTTCTCGTGAAGGTGTTCAGCGTGACCTGCTGCCGCTGGTAGAAGGTTGCACCGTTTCCACCAAACACGGGATGGTCAAAACTGACCACATTCTGTTTATCGCTTCTGGCGCGTTCCAGATTGCGAAACCGTCTGACCTGATCCCGGAACTGCAAGGTCGTCTGCCAATCCGCGTTGAGCTGCAGGCACTGACCACCAGCGACTTCGAGCGTATTCTGACCGAGCCGAATGCCTCTATTACCGTGCAGTACAAAGCACTGATGGCGACTGAAGGCGTAAATATCGAGTTTACCGACTCCGGTATTAAGCGCATCGCGGAAGCGGCATGGCAGGTGAACGAATCTACCGAAAACATCGGTGCTCGTCGTTTACATACCGTTCTGGAGCGTTTAATGGAAGAGATTTCCTACGACGCCAGCGATTTAAGCGGTCAAACCATCACTATTGACGCAGATTATGTGAGCAAACATCTGGATGCGTTGGTGGCAGATGAAGATCTGAGCCGTTTTATCCTATAATCGCGTTCAATCATTTTCATCATTGTTTGATGGGGCTGAAAGGCCCCATTTTTATTGGCGCGTATTATGACTGAACAACAAATTAGCCGAACTCAGGCGTGGCTGGAAAGTTTACGACCTAAAACCCTCCCCCTCGCCTTTGCTGCAATTATCGTCGGGACGGCGCTGGCATGGTGGCAAGGTCACTTCGATCCGCTGGTCGCCCTGCTGGCACTGATTACCGCCGGGCTATTACAGATCCTTTCTAACCTCGCCAATGATTACGGCGATGCGGTAAAAGGCAGCGATAAACCTGACCGTATCGGACCGCTACGCGGCATGCAAAAAGGGGTCATTACCCAGCAAGAGATGAAACGGGCGCTCATTATTACCGTCGTGCTCATCTGTCTCTCCGGGCTGGCACTGGTTGCAGTGGCGTGCCATACGTTGGCCGATTTTGTCGGTTTCCTGATTCTTGGTGGGTTGTCGATCATTGCCGCTATCACCTACACCGTGGGCAATCGTCCTTATGGTTATATCGGTCTGGGTGATATTTCCGTACTGGTTTTCTTTGGCTGGTTGAGCGTCATGGGCAGCTGGTATTTACAGGCTCATACATTGATTCCGGCGCTGATCCTTCCGGCGACCGCATGCGGCCTGCTGGCAACGGCAGTACTGAACATTAATAACCTGCGTGATATCAATAGCGACCGCGAAAATGGCAAAAACACGCTGGTGGTGCGCTTAGGTGAAGTGAACGCGCGTCGTTATCATGCCTGCCTGCTGATGGGCTCTCTGGTGTGCCTGGCGCTGTTTAATCTCTTTTCGCTGCATAGCCTGTGGGGCTGGCTGTTTCTGCTGGCGGCACCGTTGCTGGTGAAGCAAGCCCGTTATGTGATGCGGGAAATGGACCCGGTGGCGATGCGACCGATGCTGGAACGCACTGTCAAGGGAGCGTTACTGACTAACCTGCTGTTTGTTTTAGGGATATTCCTAAGCCAGTGGGCAGCATAACTGACAAATATCAATTAACAATTGATGATTTTGCCAACAGCCCACATAGCGCGATATACTGAAAATTCTCGCAGCAACTGAATGTTAAGCCTATGAAATACGATACTTCCGAGCTTTGTGACATCTATCAAGAAGATGTTAACGTCGTGGAACCGCTGTTCTCCAACTTTGGCGGACGGGCGTCGTTTGGCGGACAAATAATCACGGTAAAATGTTTCGAGGACAACGGGTTGCTGTACGATCTGCTCGAACAGAATGGCCGTGGTCGTGTTCTTGTCGTCGATGGCGGTGGTTCTGTTCGTCGCGCACTGGTCGATGCTGAACTGGCGCGTCTGGCAGTACAAAATGAATGGGAAGGTCTGGTCATTTACGGCGCGGTGCGTCAGGTAGATGACCTGGAAGAGTTGGATATCGGCATCCAGGCGATGGCGGCAATTCCGGTTGGTGCCGCTGGCGAAGGCATTGGCGAAAGCGATGTCCGCGTCAATTTTGGCGGTGTCACCTTCTTCTCCGGCGACCATCTTTATGCCGACAATACCGGGATTATTCTTTCTGAAGATCCGTTGGATATTGAATGATAGAAAAGGCACCGCAAGGTGCCTTTTTTCTGCGTTACCTGTTGGCCTACACAGTAAAGAAATTACGCGGAAGATGAAGCGTAATCAGACCTCTTCCATGCGACCCAGCAGGGCCTGCAGACGTTCCTGCCAGCCGTTCTGCTGTTCTTTCAGATGGTTGTTCTCACGCTCCAGCTCTTCGCGCTGATGCTGGGCATTTTGAACTTCCTGCGACAGTGAGTTGTTTTTTTCTTTCAGCTCTTCGATTTCCATCTGCAACAGAGTGATGGTATCAATCGCCTGCTGTACTTTTGCTTCCAGTTTCTCAAACACTTCTAATGACATTGTCATACCTCTCCTGAATTGCAAGGCGTTGATGGATAAAAATCCTCGTCCCGATTACCGGTGACGCCTTAATAAATACGAGCGCACTTTAGTTAGCTCCGATTGTATGAAGCCGCGCCATCGCTGTCCAGCGGCACGCCTTGCAGATTACGGTTTGCCACACTTTTCATCCTTCTCCTGGTGACATAATCCACATCAATCGAAAATGTTAATAAATTTGTTGCGCGAATGATCTAACAAACATGCATCATGTACAATCAGATGGAATAAATGGCGCGATAACGCTCATTTTATGACGAAGCACACACATTTTAAGTTCGATATTTCTCGTTTTTGCTCGTTAACGATAAGTTTACAGCATGCCTACAAGCATCGTGGAGGTCCGTGACTTTCACGCATACAACAAACATTAACTCTTCAGGATCCGATTATGAGTCAAACATCAACCTTGAAAGGCCAGTGCATTGCTGAATTCCTCGGTACCGGGTTGTTGATTTTTTTCGGGGTGGGTTGCGTTGCAGCACTAAAAGTCGCTGGTGCGTCTTTTGGTCAGTGGGAAATCAGTGTCATTTGGGGACTGGGGGTGGCAATGGCCATCTACCTGACCGCAGGGGTTTCCGGCGCGCATCTTAACCCCGCTGTTACCATTGCATTGTGGCTGTTTGCCTGTTTCGACAAGCGCAAAGTTATTCCTTTTATCGTTTCACAAGTTGCCGGCGCTTTCTGCGCTGCGGCTTTAGTTTACGGGCTTTACTACAATTTATTTTTCGACTTCGAACAGACTCATCACATTGTTCGCGGCAGCGTTGAAAGTGTTGATCTGGCTGGCACTTTCTCTACTTACCCGAATCCTCATATCAATTTTGTGCAGGCTTTCGCAGTTGAGATGGTGATTACCGCTATTCTGATGGGGCTGATCCTGGCGTTAACGGACGATGGCAACGGTGTACCACGCGGCCCTTTGGCTCCCTTGCTGATTGGTCTACTGATTGCGGTCATTGGCGCATCTATGGGCCCATTGACGGGTTTTGCCATGAACCCAGCGCGTGACTTCGGTCCGAAAGTCTTTGCCTGGCTGGCGGGCTGGGGCAATGTCGCCTTTACCGGCGGCAGAGATATTCCTTACTTCCTGGTGCCGCTTTTTGGCCCTATCGTTGGCGCGATTGTAGGTGCATTTGCCTACCGCAAACTGATTGGTCGCCATTTGCCTTGCGATATCTGTGTTGTGGAAGAAAAGGAGACCACAACTCCTTCAGAACAAAAAGCTTCGCTGTAATATGACTACGGGACAATTAAACATGACTGAAAAAAAATATATCGTTGCGCTCGACCAGGGCACCACCAGCTCCCGCGCGGTCGTAATGGATCACGATGCCAATATCATTAGCGTGTCGCAGCGCGAATTTGAGCAAATCTACCCAAAACCAGGCTGGGTAGAACACGACCCAATGGAAATCTGGGCCACCCAAAGCTCCACGCTGGTAGAAGTGCTGGCGAAAGCCGATATCAGTTCCGATCAAATTGCAGCTATCGGTATTACGAACCAGCGTGAAACCACTATTGTCTGGGAAAAAGAAACCGGCAAGCCTATCTATAACGCCATTGTCTGGCAGTGCCGTCGTACCGCAGAAATCTGCGAGCATTTAAAACGTGACGGTTTAGAAGATTATATCCGCAGCAATACCGGTCTGGTGATTGACCCGTACTTCTCTGGCACCAAAGTGAAGTGGATCCTCGACCATGTGGAAGGCTCTCGCGAGCGTGCGCGTCGTGGTGAATTGCTGTTTGGTACGGTTGATACGTGGCTTATCTGGAAAATGACTCAGGGCCGTGTCCATGTGACCGATTACACCAACGCCTCTCGTACCATGTTGTTCAACATCCATACCCTGGACTGGGACGACAAAATGCTGGAGGTGCTGGATATTCCGCGTGAGATGCTGCCAGAAGTGCGTCGTTCTTCCGAAGTATACGGTCAGACTAACATTGGCGGCAAAGGCGGCACGCGTATTCCAATCTCCGGGATCGCCGGTGACCAGCAGGCGGCGCTGTTTGGTCAGTTGTGCGTGAAAGAAGGGATGGCGAAAAATACCTACGGCACTGGCTGCTTTATGCTGATGAACACTGGCGAGAAAGCGGTGAAATCAGAAAACGGCCTGCTGACCACCATCGCCTGCGGCCCGACTGGCGAAGTGAACTATGCGCTGGAAGGTGCGGTGTTTATGGCGGGCGCATCCATTCAGTGGCTGCGCGATGAGATGAAGTTGATTAACGACGCGTACGATTCCGAATATTTCGCCACCAAAGTGCAAAACACCAATGGTGTATATGTGGTTCCGGCATTTACCGGGCTGGGTGCGCCATACTGGGATCCGTATGCGCGCGGGGCGATTTTCGGCTTAACGCGTGGAGTGAACGCTAACCACATTATCCGCGCGACGCTGGAGTCTATTGCTTATCAGACGCGTGACGTACTGGAAGCAATGCAGGCCGACTCCGGTATTCGTCTGCACGCGCTGCGCGTGGATGGCGGCGCAGTAGCGAACAATTTCCTGATGCAGTTCCAGTCCGATATTCTCGGTACGCGCGTTGAGCGCCCGGAAGTGCGCGAAGTCACCGCATTGGGTGCGGCCTATCTTGCTGGTCTGGCGGTTGGCTTCTGGCAGAACCTCGACGAGCTGCAAGAGAAAGCGGTGATTGAGCGCGAGTTCCGTCCAGGCATCGAAACCACTGAGCGTAATTACCGTTACGCAGGCTGGAAAAAAGCGGTCAAACGCGCGATGGCGTGGGAAGAACACGACGAGTAATGTAAATGCCGGATGAAGCGTTTATGCCGCATCCGGTAGTCCTGAATCGTGCGGGGGCAACCCCGCACACATCAATAATCCCGCCCTTCCCCTGTGCTACACTTCGCGCCATTCCTTACTGCTTAGAGTTTGCTATGAGACGAGAACTTGCCATCGAATTTTCCCGCGTCACCGAATCTGCGGCGCTGGCTGGCTACAAATGGTTAGGACGCGGCGATAAAAACACCGCGGACGGCGCGGCGGTAAACGCCATGCGTATTATGCTCAACCAGGTCAACATTGACGGCACCATCGTCATTGGTGAAGGTGAAATCGACGAAGCACCGATGCTCTACATTGGTGAAAAAGTCGGTACTGGTCGCGGCGACGCGGTAGATATTGCTGTTGATCCGATTGAAGGCACGCGCATGACGGCGATGGGCCAGGCTAACGCGCTGGCGGTGCTGGCAGTAGGCGATAAAGGCTGTTTCCTCAACGCGCCAGATATGTATATGGAGAAGCTGATCGTCGGACCGGGAGCCAAAGGCACCATTGATCTGAACCTGCCGCTGGCGGATAACCTGCGCAATGTAGCGGCGGCGCTCGGCAAACCGTTGAGCGAACTGACGGTAACGATTCTGGCTAAACCACGCCACGATGCCGTTATCGCTGAAATGCAGCAACTCGGCGTACGCGTATTTGCTATTCCGGATGGCGACGTTGCGGCCTCAATTCTCACCTGTATGCCAGACAGCGAAGTTGACGTGCTGTACGGTATTGGTGGCGCGCCGGAAGGCGTGGTTTCTGCGGCGGTGATCCGCGCATTAGATGGTGACATGAACGGTCGTCTGCTGGCGCGTCATGACGTCAAAGGCGACAACGAAGAGAATCGTCGCATTGGCGAGCAGGAGCTGGCACGCTGCAAAGCAATGGGCATCGAAGCCGGTAAAGTATTACGTCTGGGCGATATGGCACGCAGCGATAACGTCATCTTTTCTGCCACCGGTATTACCAAAGGCGATCTGCTGGAAGGCATTAGCCGCAAAGGCAATATCGCGACTACCGAAACGCTGCTGATCCGCGGCAAGTCACGCACTATTCGCCGCATTCAGTCCATCCACTATCTGGATCGCAAAGACCCGGAAATGCAGGTGCACATTCTCTGAGTGATTTGATCGATTGAGCCTTCCAGTCCTTCGGGACTGGAATTTTTTTGTTCGGAGAACGAAGATAAGGCAAGTCAATCAAAACAGGAGAAAAACATGGCTGATTGGGTAACAGGCAAAGTCACTAAAGTGCAGAACTGGACCGACGCCCTGTTTAGTCTCACCGTTCACGCCCCCGTGCTTCCGTTTACCGCCGGGCAATTTACCAAGCTTGGCCTTGAAATCGACGGTGAACGCGTCCAGCGCGCCTACTCCTATGTTAACTCGCCCGATAATCCCGATCTGGAGTTTTACCTGGTCACCGTCCCCGATGGCAAATTAAGCCCACGATTGGCGGCACTGAAACCGGGCGATGAAGTGCAGGTGGTTAGCGAAGCAGCTGGCTTCTTTGTTCTGGATGAAGTACCAGATTGCGAAACGCTATGGATGCTGGCAACCGGTACAGCGATTGGCCCTTATTTATCGATTCTGCAACTGGGCAAAGATTTAGATCGCTTCAAAAATCTGGTCCTGGTTCACGCCGCACGTTATGCCGCCGACTTAAGCTATTTGCCACTGATGCAAGAACTGGAAAAACGCTACGAAGGCAAACTGCGCATTCAGACGGTGGTCAGTCGGGAAACGGCAGCGGGGTCGCTCACCGGACGGATACCAGCGTTAATTGAAAGTGGTGAACTGGAAAGCGCGGTTGGCCTGCCGATGAATAAAGAAACCAGCCATGTGATGCTGTGCGGCAATCCACAGATGGTGCGCGATACGCAACAGTTACTGAAAGAGACCCGGCAGATGACGAAACATTTACGTCGCCGACCGGGCCATATGACAGCGGAGCATTACTGGTAAGCGGTTACTTATCGATAAACGGCACGATGAGCAAATCCGCACTCAACTTATTGATCATCCCGCGATATGCCGGCATCAAACGGTTGATAAATGAGTGGTGATGACCACAGACAAGGAGGTCGCACTGCTCTTTTTGCATAATTTCCAGCAGTGTTTCCGGCATTTCTCCGCGTTCAATACGCAGTTTTGTCTTCGGCCATTGAATATTTTTCGTCAGTTTATACAGCTTGTTATCCGACTTATTCTTCAACAATTGAAGAATATCTTCTGTTGCAGGGAAGTAGATACCCGGATACAACTCGCTTAAGCCATCATCAATATGAATTAACGTCAGATGAGCGTCATTATGTCTGGCGAGCTCCAGGGCTTTATTCACCAGTAAGGCATCTTCTTCATTCCCGGAAATTGCCACGCCAATGTGTTTATAAGCCATGTTTAACTCCTTCTAAAGCAACTCCATCAAGCTAACGAACGCAGTGATAACTCAAAAATAATCATCTCGGCCTGGCATGAGAAGGTGAAGGCCGCATCAAGCTCAACTTGCCCTTCCAGATCCTTAATCTTATAGGCCACGCTGGCCCCTTCATCTGCAGAGGATGCAGCGGCGGCAAGCTCTTTCAGTTTGGTCATAAAGGACTCTGCTTCTTCGCGGGTGGCAAAAAAGCGCGAAAACTTACTGGTACAGTTGTCGTTATCAATCACCGTACCGATATCAATCGCACATCCTTTAGTACTGCATTTATCTACGACATCTTTCATAGGGCACCTCTGTATATTCGCCTCTCTGTCGATTACGACTTAAGAATAATGCGCCGTTAAGGGAAGAACAAACAAGTAATGATCTTATGGATTACCATTTTTTTTGATATTGCTTAAGGTGAAGAGCTCAGAAGGATTTTCCGGGCATTGTCATTTGCATCGTGGAAATAACAATCCCGGAAAAAAATAGCAGTAAGAGATATATTAAAGGTTAATTACTTGATTTATTGTCGGCTTTATACTTCACATCCTGGGTATCTTTACCATATTTATTTTCGCCTTGTGTGCCAACAAACGCACCAAGATCGATAAGCATCATCACCAGAATCAACGTCGGGACAAAACGCCCCACCGCCCATTGCCAGACACCCGGTAAAATCGCCCAGTTACCCGCCAGCAGCATCCACGCCACAATCATCAGAAATGCCCATGCGCCGGAACGCCCGCGATCATGCAAGCGCTTAACGGTTACTGCCGCTGTTGGCCAAAACAAGCACACAAGGCAAAACGCCGCGGTCTGAATATCGAGTAAATTTTTACCCGCCAGTGAGAAAAGCACCAGCATGCCTGCGAACCACAGGCCTATCCAAATCCAGAAATCACGGCGTCCAATACGCCCTTTAAATGAGAATAACCATTGCTGTATGGTCATGTAAGTTCCTTGATGGTTGTCTTTTCCAGGATTCTACCCTTTTGACAAGGGCGACAGATATCGTTTTAATCGGAGCCAGTCATAACAAAAGGTACTGTCAATGAAGCCAGGGTGTACGCTGTTTTTTCTCTTATGTTCTGCATTAACCGTTACAACAACGGCGCATGCACAAACACCAGATACGGCAACGACCGCGCCTTATCTGCTGGCTGGAGCCCCTACTTTCGATCTCTCCATCAGCCAGTTTCGAGAAGACTTTAACAGCCAGAATCCCAGCCTGCCACTGAACGAATTTCGTGCCATCGACAGCAGTCCCGACAAAGCCAATCTCACTCGTGCTGCCAGTAAAATTAACGAGAACTTGTATGCTTCTACAGCGCTGGAGCGCGGTACCTTAAAAATCAAAAGCATTCAAATGACCTGGCTACCCATCCAGGGGCCAGAGCAAAAAGCCGCGAAAGCGAAAGCTCAGGAATACATGGCAGCGGTGATCCGCACACTCACCCCATTAATGACCAAAACACAAAGCCAGAAAAAACTGCAGTCGCTACTAACGGCCGGGAAAAACAAACGTTATTACACCGAGACAGAAGGTGCACTGCGTTATGTTGTCGCGGACAACGGCGAAAAGGGGCTGACCTTCGCTGTTGAACCGATTAAGCTGGCGCTATCTGAATCGCTTGAAGGTTTGAATAAATGACAAAAAGCAAAGCCTTTGTGCCGATGAATCTCTATACTGTTTCACAGACCTGCTGCCCTGCGGGGCGGCCATCTTCCTTTATTCGCTTATAAGCGTGGAGAATTAAAATGCGACATCCTTTAGTGATGGGTAACTGGAAACTGAACGGCAGCCGCCACATGGTTCACGAGCTGGTTTCTAACCTGCGTAAAGAGCTGGCAGGTGTTGCTGGCTGTGCGGTTGCAATCGCACCACCGGAAATGTACATCGATATGGCGAAGCGCGAAGCTGAAGGCAGCCACATCATGCTGGGTGCGCAAAACGTGGACCTGAACCTGTCCGGCGCATTCACCGGTGAAACCTCTGCTGCTATGCTGAAAGACATCGGCGCACAGTACATCATCATCGGCCACTCTGAACGTCGTACTTACCACAAAGAGTCTGACGAACTGATCGCGAAAAAATTCGCGGTGCTGAAAGAGCAGGGTCTGACTCCGGTTCTGTGCATCGGTGAAACCGAAGCTGAAAACGAAGCGGGCAAAACTGAAGAAGTTTGTGCACGTCAGATCGACGCGGTACTGAAAACTCAGGGTGCTGCAGCATTCGAAGGTGCGGTAATCGCTTACGAACCAGTATGGGCAATCGGTACTGGCAAATCTGCAACTCCGGCGCAGGCACAGGCTGTTCACAAATTCATCCGTGACCACATCGCTAAAGTTGACGCTAACATCGCTGAACAAGTGATCATCCAGTACGGCGGCTCTGTAAACGCGTCTAACGCTGCAGAACTGTTTGCTCAGCCAGACATCGACGGCGCGCTGGTTGGCGGTGCTTCTCTGAAAGCTGACGCTTTCGCAGTGATCGTTAAAGCTGCAGAAGCGGCTAAACAGGCTTAAGTCTGACAGGTGCCGGATTTCATATCCGGCACTTACTTTCCTTAACTCCTCGCCTTAACGCAAAATCTCACACTGATGATCCTGGATTTCCTCGGCTGAAGCACGGTTCAGCGTCAGTAGATTTCGTTGTGTCGCCAGCAAAACAAACGAATTATCACTCTGCCGCACCATCGCCAGCCCGTAGCTTCCCATATGTTCCCGCGCCTCAGGTACTTCTTCTGCCAGCATCATAAATGGGCTGCGTTGTACCAGTTCGCTTTCCGTTACCCGACGCGCCAGGTATTCATGCCCGCGCAAACCACCTGGCAGTGGCAACCAGCGGCTGCTGATGTTCGCCAGATTTTTATCCAGTTGTTCGCGCACATCAGGACGAATACAAGAGATATGAATATGAAAATGGTTTTGCGTACGCCCGGTGCGGGAGTTGATCGCCAAAGAAACCGCGCGATCGGGAACCGACTGACCGTATTTTTTGCTCATAAAATCACGCGCCTGCCAGGCCAACCAAAAGAAGTTCGGCGTTGAAGGATCGGTCAACAAAGGACTTTCAGTTCCGTTAATACGATACGTTGGCATCAACAGATATTGCAGTGGGCCATTAAGATCTTTTAAAACAACGTATCCGGCATTGGGTTTGACTTCCGCACATGGCGAAGGATTTTGATTTTGCTGCTGATTGGGCAAACATTCCTCAAGGACAATCTTACGTAATGTATCCGACTCTTCACCGGTTAATTTCCAGTAACCAATACCGGCAGCCACAACGGCGATAACTATCATCACCAAAAAAAGAAGACCCGCTTTTTTCATCTTTTTTTCCCTGTACCTCAAAGAGATGCAAGGGTAACGCAAAATCGTGACAAATAAAAAACCCGGTCGCGAGAAACCACCGGGTTTGATAATTATCCTGGAGAAATCAGCGTTTGCTGATCTGATCGAACGTACCGCCGTTAGCAAAATGCTCTTTTTGCGCTTTCGTCCAGCCGCCGAACTCTTCATCAATGGTGAATAACTTCAGCTTTGGAAACGCATTTTCGTACTTTTTCGCTACCTCAGCGTCGCGCGGACGGTAGTAGTTTTTCGCGGCAATTTCCTGACCTTCTGGCGAGTAGAGATATTTCAGGTAGGCTTCCGCCACCTCTTTAGTACCTTTTTTCTCAACCACTTTATCGACCACCGACACGGTTGGCTCTGCGAGGATAGACTCACTCGGCGTGACAATTTCGAATTTATCTTTCCCCAGTTCATTCGCTGCCAGCAGAGCTTCGTTTTCCCAGGCAATCAGTACATCGCCAATCCCGCGCTCGACAAAGGTGTTAGTGGAGCCGCGCGCGCCAGAATCCAGAACTTCGACGTTTTTATACAGTGCCCGAACAAAATCCTGTGCTTTTGCCTGATCGTTGTTGTTGTGATGCAGCGCGTAGCCCCAGGCTGCCAGGTAGTTCCAGCGCGCGCCACCAGAGCTTTTCGGATTAGGCGTGATCACCGAAACACCCGGTTTAATCAGATCGTTCCAGTCATGGATCTGCTTCGGATTGCCCTTACGCACTAGGAAAACAATGGTGGAAGTGTACGGTGCGGAGTTATCCGGCAGACGTTTGATCCACTCTTTATCAATCCGCCCGCGTTCCGCAATCGCGTCCACGTCATAGGCCAGAGCCAGAGTGACAACATCAGCTTCAATACCATTGATTACCGACGTCGCTTGTTTGCCTGAACCACCGTGTGACTGACGAATCACCACGTTATCGCCAGTTTGCTGTTTCCAGTGGGCGCTGAATGCCTTGTTGTACTGTTCGTACAATTCGCGCGTTGGATCATATGAAACGTTAAGAAGCTGAATATCCTTTGCCATAACGCTGGTTGCCGCCAGCAAAAATGTTAACCCTACGCCCCACTTGTTCATCGCCCGACTCTCTTATGTTGTGTTGTGATGAGCAAAGCGTGCCAGAAGGTTAACCAAACATTAAAGAATAAAAAAAGATTGGCTATAACTTGCGGGTATATGTTGGGGGATTAAAAAGGCGGAAGAAATCCGCCTCATATTGCTGACAAAGTGCGCTTTGTCCATGCCGGATGCGGCGCGAACGCCTTATCCGGCCTACAAAAGTTTGCAAATTCAATAAATTGCAGAATTCACGTAGGCCTGATAAGCGAAGCGCATCAGGCCTTTTTGCTTCTGTCATCGGTTTCAGGCTAAAGGAATCTGCCTTTTTCCGAAATCATTAATACAGTTTTTTCGCGCAGTCCAGCCAGTCGCCTTTGAACGGACGCTTCATGTTTTCGATAGCGTCGATGATGTCGTGGTGAACCAGCTGTTCGTTCTGGATACCTACGCAACGACCGCCGTAACCTGCCAGCAGCAGATCGATAGCGTAAGCGCCCATACGGGAAGCCAGAATACGGTCGTAAGGCATCGGAGAACCACCGCGCTGGATGTGGCCCAGCACTGTTGCGCGGGTTTCACGACCGGTTTCTTTCTCGATGAAATGTGCCAGTTCGTCAACATCACACATATGTTCGGTAATCGCCACGATCGCGTGTTTTTTACCTTTCGCGATACCCGCTTTGATTTCGTTTACCAGGTCTTCACGGCTGAATTCAACTTCCGGAACCACAACGAATTCACAGCCACCGGCAATGGCCGCAGCCAACGTCAGATCGCCACAATAACGGCCCATCACTTCCACCACGGAAATACGCTGGTGAGAAGAAGAGGTGTCACGCAGACGGTCGATCGCTTCTACAACGGTGCTCAGCGCAGTGAAGAAACCGATAGTGTAGTCAGTGCCTTTGATGTCGTTGTCGATAGTGCCAGGCAGACCGATGCACGGGAAGCCCATTTCGGTCAGACGCATTGCACCCATGTAGGAACCGTCACCGCCGATAACCACCAGCGCGTCGATACCACGTTTTTTCAGGTTTTCGATAGCCACGGCGCGGATGTTCTCGTCGCGGAATTCCGGGAAACGCGCAGAACCGAGGAACGTACCACCACGGTTGATCATGTCAGAAACGCTGTAACGGTCTAGCTGTACCATACGGTCTTCATACAGACCCAGATAGCCGTCATAAATGCCCATTACTTCCAGACCTTCTGTCAGCGCAGAACGAACAACCCCGCGAATTGCGGCGTTCATGCCTGGCGCATCACCGCCGCTTGTCAACACACCGATTTTCTTAATCATGACTACCTCTGAACTTTGGAATGCAAAATGAAATCTGTTGCCGGAAGTCTTCTTGCACATCGAAGTGATCCAACGAATGTGCAAATAGTATAACAATCACTTCCTGCTGAATTGATTCAGGTCAGGCCAAATGGCGGTATTTTATACACAAAATGCGGGTCTGGCTCTCTTTTATACTGATTATGAAAGCATAGACCGTTTACCCTCCCTGGGTACGACGGAACAGGGGTCCTGATGGATAATCACATCCGATCCCGGAAAACGCCGTAAAATAGCCTGCTCTACCTGATCCGCCACCATATGTGCCTGAACCAAAGGCAGAGAGTCTTCCATTTCCAAATGAATCTGAATAAAGCGGGTCGGCCCTGACTGCCGCGTGCGAAGATCGTGAGCGCCGCTAACACCCGGCCAGGAAGTCACGATATCAATAATTTCTTGCCGTTCTTCATCAGGCAATGCGCGATCCAGTAATGACTGTACCGCCTCATATCCCATGCGTAACGCGCTATATAAAATATAGATGCCGATTCCCAATGCAAACAGAGCATCGGCGCGATGCCAGCCGTACCAGGACAACCCCAGCGCCAGCAGAATTGCGCCGTTCATCATAACATCAGACTGGTAATGTAGCATATCAGCCCGCACCGCCTGGCTTTGCGTCCGGCGCACCACCCACCGCTGAAACGAGACAAGGATAATCGTACAAATTAGCGCCACAATTGTCACGATAACCCCGACGCCTGGATCTGTCATCGGTGTTGGAGATATCAGATGTTGAATACCCGTCAAAAACAGGAATAGTGCTGAACCGGAGATAAACATACTTTGCGCCAGCGCCGCGAGGGACTCAGCTTTACCGTGACCAAACGAGTGATTATCGTCGGCAGGTTGCAGGGAATATCGCACCACCAGTAAATTCGTCAACGACGCGCCGATATCCACCAGCGAATCCACCAGCGCGGCGAGAATACTCACCGACCCGGTATACCACCATGCAAAAATTTTAATCAGCAATAGCAGTGAAGCCATCGCCGTTGCAGCAATCGCCGCCCGACTGACCAGCCGTCCATAAGATTGATTCATAAATACTCCCGCTATCAACTGACGCTAGTATAACGGAAGCAAATCATCTGCAATGCATTAAGCAGCAAGCAAATTGAGGATAAAAAAAACCCCCACATCATGTGGGGGAAGACAGGGATGGTGTCTATGGCAAGGAAAACAGGGTTTACTACTGGGAACGTGAGTTGCTACTACTCAATAGCTTCAACGATGAACTTTTTTGCCATTGCGTCACGTCACGCAACTGCTCCATTCGTTGTTGATGTTTCTCATTTAAAACCGCTTGCTGCTCCGGCGTTAACAGGCGATACATTTGGTTGCGGACTTTTGCCATCTCAACCTGACGAGCAATTTGCTCATTCGCCATTTTTTCTGCCTGTGCGCGCACAGCGTTTTCATCAAAATTTTCTGCGGTGACAAGGCGATGCATTGTCTCCAGTTCGCTAACATTAACAGGAGGCTGTTCGTGCCGGGCCTGTTGCATAAGATCTCGCATCTGCTGACGCTGATGTTCGGTTAAACTTATGCCGTCGAACATATGGCTCTGCGTACTGCGCTGCGTAAGTTCTTCACCCGGATGCCAGTTATCGCCTGAACCGACTTCAGCAGCGTGGCTTAATGAACTGACTGCCAGCGTTGAGGCCATGACGGCAGCGGTAACTATGCGCATCATTTGCTCCCAAAATCTTTCTGTCGCGATTCAACGATAGAGAGTTTACGATTCAGGCTGCAAACATGCGTCAGGGGGTGTAAAACAACGTAAAGTCATGGATTAGCGACGTCTGATGACGTAATTTCTGCCTCGGAGGTATTTAAACAATGAATAAAATCCTGTTAGTTGATGATGACCGAGAGCTGACTTCCCTATTAAAGGAGCTGCTCGAGATGGAAGGCTTCAACGTGATTGTTGCCCACGATGGGGAACAGGCGCTTGATCTTCTGGACGACAGCATTGATTTACTTTTGCTTGACGTAATGATGCCGAAGAAAAATGGTATCGACACATTAAAAGCACTTCGCCAGACACACCAGACGCCTGTCATTATGTTGACGGCGCGCGGCAGTGAACTTGATCGCGTTCTCGGCCTTGAGCTGGGCGCAGATGACTATCTCCCGAAACCGTTTAATGATCGTGAGCTGGTGGCACGTATTCGCGCGATCCTGCGCCGTTCGCACTGGAGCGAACAACAGCAAAACAACGACAACGGTTCACCGACACTGGAAGTTGATGCCTTAGTGCTGAATCCAGGCCGTCAGGAAGCCAGCTTCGACGGGCAAACGCTGGAGTTAACCGGTACTGAGTTTACCCTGCTCTATTTGCTGGCACAGCATCTGGGTCAGGTGGTTTCCCGTGAACATTTAAGCCAGGAAGTGCTGGGCAAACGCCTGACGCCTTTCGACCGCGCTATCGATATGCACATTTCCAACCTGCGTCGTAAACTGCCGGATCGTAAAGATGGTCACCCGTGGTTTAAAACCTTGCGTGGTCGCGGCTATCTGATGGTTTCTGCTTCATGATAGGCAGCTTAACCGCGCGCATCTTCGCCATCTTCTGGCTGACGCTGGCGCTGGTGTTGATGTTGGTTTTGATGTTACCCAAGCTCGATTCACGCCAGATGACCGAGCTTCTGGATAGCGAACAGCGTCAGGGGCTGATGATTGAGCAGCATGTTGAAGCGGAACTGGCGAACGATCCGCCCAACGATTTAATGTGGTGGCGGCGTCTGTTCCGGGCGATTGATAAGTGGGCACCGCCAGGACAGCGTTTGTTATTGGTGACCACCGAGGGCCGCGTGATCGGCGCTGAACGCAGCGAAATGCAGATCATTCGTAACTTTATTGGTCAGGCCGATAACGCCGATCATCCGCAGAAGAAAAAGTATGGCCGCGTGGAACTGGTCGGTCCGTTCTCCGTGCGTGATGGCGAAGATAATTACCAACTTTATCTGATTCGTCCGGCCAGCAGTTCTCAATCCGATTTCATTAACTTACTGTTTGACCGCCCGCTATTACTGCTGATTGTCACCATGCTGGTCAGTACGCCGCTGCTGTTGTGGTTGGCCTGGAGTCTGGCAAAACCGGCGCGTAAGCTGAAAAACGCGGCCGATGAAGTTGCCCAGGGAAACTTACGTCAGCACCCGGAACTGGAAGCGGGGCCACAGGAATTCCTTGCCGCAGGTGCCAGTTTTAACCAGATGGTCACCGCGCTGGAGCGCATGATGACCTCTCAGCAGCGTCTGCTTTCTGATATCTCTCACGAGCTGCGCACCCCGCTGACGCGTCTGCAACTGGGTACGGCGTTACTGCGCCGTCGTAGCGGTGAAAGCAAGGAACTGGAGCGTATTGAAACCGAAGCGCAACGTCTGGACAGCATGATTAACGATCTGTTGGTGATGTCACGTAATCAGCAGAAAAACGCGCTGGTGAGTGAGACCATCAAAGCCAACCAGTTGTGGAGTGAAGTGCTGGATAACGCGGCGTTCGAAGCAGAACAGATGGGCAAGTCGTTGACGGTTAACTTCCCGCCTGGGCCGTGGCCGCTGTACGGCAACCCGAACGCCCTGGAGAGTGCGCTGGAAAACATTGTTCGTAATGCCCTGCGTTATTCCCATACGAAGATTGAAGTGGGCTTTGCGGTAGATAAAGACGGTATCACCATTACGGTGGATGACGATGGTCCTGGCGTTAGCCCGGAAGATCGCGAACAGATTTTCCGTCCGTTCTATCGTACCGATGAAGCACGCGATCGTGAATCTGGCGGTACAGGTTTGGGGCTGGCGATTGTTGAAACCGCCATCCAGCAGCATCGTGGCTGGGTGAAGGCAGAAGACAGCCCGCTTGGCGGTTTACGGCTGGTGATTTGGTTGCCGCTGTATAAGCGGAGTTAAACTCCGCATTGTAGGCAGGATAAGGCGTTTACGCCGCATCCGGCATTTGAGCAGGATGCCTGATGCGACGCTGATAGCGTCTTATCAGGCCTACACTCCGGGGGTTATTTTCCCCACAACCGGCGGGAAAAATCTTCGATCTTGCCGCTCAGTCGGCGCTTTTGCATCGTCCGCGTCCAGCTTTTCGATAACCCGGCGGCGGAGAGTAAACGGTGATACTGCTCGTCATCAAACGGCATATGCCATGCGATGGCGGCAGCCTCCTGCACGGTCACATCACTGACACGGGAAACCAACTCCAGTGGCGCATCAGCAGATACCAACCCTGGCGCAATCACGCTATACAACCACCCAACTTTACCCGTGTTTTGCATCAACTGCGCTATATCGCTGATATCAAAATGGTAATTGAGTTTATAGCAAGGTGAGCGTGGCTGGCTGACCTGAATTAATGCCTCTCCCCAGCGGAAAATATCGCCAATATAAACATTACTTTCCGTCAGACCGTCGGTTGAGAGATTTTCGCCAAACGCAGGCGCAACAAACAACTCCGCCTGTTCCGGAAATTCCCGCGCCCAGTAGAGATAGTGCTCACGAGGATAATGACACAGCGCTCTGTCTGGCCCGCCGTGAACCTTTTTCTCCGCCTGCTCGTCACCTTCCAGCCCCAGCTCCCTCAGCATCAACTCACCATCAACCTGGATTTTGGCAATTGCGCTGGGTTTGCCTTCGGGATAAGCCTGAATCTTGCCTGTGTATACATCAACCGGATATCGCATCTGTTCCCTCTCCACGAGAAATTTCCCCATTAGACCATATTTATTTTATGTCAGGCGTGCTGTTTTCGCGGTATGTATCCAGGCAGGAGCTCAATAGCAAACCGGACGAACGTTAGTTCATCCGGCTGTGGGGATTAAGGAAGCAGGTTTATTTTACCGTGCCTAAAATTTCGATTTTCGCCACTCTGGCTTTGACTTTACGTGACCAGATAGAGGTAAGAATTGGCACCAGAATCGAAGTCACAATGACCGCTGTCGCGACCAGCGAAGTTGCTGCCGGAGCCATCGGTTTAAACGCAGGCACCATTTCAGCAATCAGCACAGGTGTCGCTACCGCAGCCCCTGCGGAACTGGAAGCGGCAATTCCGGCAGTGCCATCGCCACCGCCAATCAATTTATCGGCGATAATCAACGGAATACCGGTCACGATAATTACTGCCACACCCAACAGGATCCCCAGCAAACCTGTCTGGGCAATTACAGTCAAATCAATGGTATTGCCCAGCGCGAAGGCAAAGAATGGAATCAGCGTCTGCACCGCTTTGCTGAAAAATTCTCGTAATTCAGGGTCAAGGTTCCCAAGGGCAAAGCCCACCAGGAACGGTAATACTGCGCCGACGAAAACATGCGGTTCAAACGAGGCAATCCCGGCAGTGCCCAGAATAATCATCGTCATGAGCGGCCCGGACTCCAATGACATCAACACAAATGCCCCAGCTTCTTCTTTTGTGCCGTACTGCTGCATGATGGAAGCGTAAAGTCCGCCGTTGGTCATATCCATCGCCGCCACCAGCGCCAGCGTTGAAAGTCCGGCAAAGAATCCAACTTCAACACCATGTTCCGGAATAATGCGCGAGGCAATTGCCGCAACCACCCACGCGACGGCAATTTTTGTTACCACCAGCGTGCCGGATTTACGCAATACCGTTCCCGTCGCGCTTAATTTTATTGACGCCCCCATGCAAAAAAACCACACCGCCAGAATGGGCACCGTACCGGTAATCATCCCGTTGGTGAATGATCCAAAATATTTCCCCGCCTCCGACGAGAAGGTGTGGCACAGTGCGCCAAGGAATAGCGGGACGAGCATCATCCCCCCCGGGATTTTCTCAATCGAGCGTTTTATCTGCATTTCCATCACCTGTCGGCATATTTTTAAGGGCTGATGCGTCATTCCTCAATGGAGCATCAGTGTTGATGGAAACGAAGATAGACATTCATTTAATCAATAAAAGTGATCAAAACCACATCAATTGAAACACTGTTTTATTTTTATCGGATCATTGTTTTTATTTTGAAATTGATCACAAAAAAACCACCGCCGTTGGCGATGGTTCATTTTTTAAGCTGATATGCGGCGTAAACGCCTCATTGCAGCAGGCGGCAAATGATTATTTTTTCGCCGCGAAACGTGCCGCTGCTTCGTCCCAGTTCACCACGTTCCAGAACTCTTTGATGTAGTCAGGACGGCGGTTCTGGAATTTCAGGTAGTAAGCATGTTCCCACACATCCAGGCCCAGAATCGGGAAGCCGGAAGCGCCAGAAATAGCTTCACCCATCAGCGGGGAGTCCTGGTTAGCAGTAGAAACCACCGCCAGTTTATCGCCTTTCAGCACCAGCCATGCCCAGCCGGAACCAAAGCGGGAAGCTGCCGCTTTCTCAAATTCTGCTTTGAAGTTATCAACGGAGCCGAAGTCACGTTCGATAGCCGCTTTCAGGTCACCCTGCAGGGTGGTGCCTTTTTTCAGACCTTTCCAGAACAGGCTGTGGTTAGCGTGACCGCCAGCGTTGTTGCGCAGTACGGTTTTCTTGTCTGCTGGCAGCTGGTCCAGTTTGGTGATCAGCTCTTCAACCGGCAGGTTGGCAAATTCTGGCAGGCTTTCCAGCGCCGCGTTGGCGTTGTTGACGTAGGTCTGATGGTGTTTGGTGTGGTGGATTTCCATGGTCTGCTTATCGAAGTGCGGTTCCAGGGCATCGTAAGCATACGGCAGGGATGGCAGGGTATAGCTCATATTCATCTCCAGTATTGTCGGGCGGCCGATTGTTAATGCCGCGTAAGCAGTTGGTTCATTATAGTTAATTAAATGATATTGAAAATGATTATCAATGCCGTACTTTTCGTAAGGGTATGGTTTTGCAGGAAAATGCCCGAGATGTGAAGCAAATCACCCACTTAATGCCGTGATTGCCAGTAAATCGACAACGGCGGCAACAGGCGAAAGGTTAATCGACAGCACGATTTTTACACTCATCTCGTCGGAGATGTGACGCGACGAAAAATGATGAGGATAAGAAGATGAGTAACGCGATTACGATGGGGATATTTTGGCATTTGATCGGCGCGGCCAGTGCAGCCTGTTTTTACGCTCCGTTCAAAAAAGTAAAAAAATGGTCATGGGAAACCATGTGGTCAGTCGGTGGGATTGTTTCGTGGATTATTCTGCCGTGGGCCATCAGCGCCCTGTTACTGCCGAATTTCTGGGCGTATTACAGCTCGTTTAGTCTCTCTACGCTGCTGCCTGTTTTTCTGTTCGGCGCTATGTGGGGGATCGGTAATATCAACTACGGCCTGACCATGCGTTATCTCGGCATGTCGATGGGAATTGGCATCGCCATTGGCATTACGTTGATTGTCGGTACGCTGATGACGCCAATTATAAACGGCAATTTCGATGTGCTGATTAATACCGAAGGCGGACGCATGACGTTGCTCGGCGTTCTGGTGGCGCTGATTGGCGTAGGGATTGTAACTCGCGCCGGGCAGTTGAAAGAGCGCAAGATGGGCATTAAAGCCGAAGAGTTCAATCTGAAAAAAGGGCTGGTGCTGGCGGTGATGTGCGGCATTTTCTCTGCTGGGATGTCCTTTGCGATGAACGCCGCAAAACCGATGCATGAAGCCGCTGCTGCACTGGGCGTCGATCCACTGTATGTCGCTCTGCCAAGCTATGTTGTCATCATGGGCGGCGGCGCGATCATTAACCTCGGTTTCTGCGTCATTCGTCTGGCAAAAGTGAAGGATTTGTCGCTAAAAGCCGACTTCTCGCTGGCAAAACCGCTGATCATTCACAATGTGTTACTCTCAGCACTGGGCGGGTTGATGTGGTATCTGCAATTCTTTTTCTATGCCTGGGGCCACGCGCGTATTCCGGCGCAGTATGACTACATCAGCTGGATGCTGCATATGAGCTTCTATGTATTGTGCGGCGGTATCGTCGGGCTGGTGCTGAAAGAGTGGAACAATGCAGGTCGCCGTCCGGTAACGGTGTTGAGCCTCGGTTGTGTGGTGATTATTGTTGCCGCCAACATCGTCGGCATCGGCATGGCGAATTAATCTTTCTGCGAATTGAGATGACGCCACTGGCTGGGCGTCATCCCGGTTTCCCGGGTAAACACCACCGAAAAATAGTTACTATCTTCAAAGCCACATTCGGTTGAAATATCACTGATTAACAGGCGGCTATGCTGGAGAAGATATTGCGCATGACACACTCTGACCTGCCGCAGATATTGATTGATGGTCATGCCAGTCTGCTGGCGAAATTGCTGACGCAAAACGCGCTCACTGCACGATGCCTCATCACAAAATTCATCCAGCGCAAAGGGACTTTTCAGGCTGGCCGCCAGCCGGGTAATCAGCTTATCCAGCAACGTTTCGCTGGATGTTGGCGGCAACGAATCACTGGTGTAACGATGGCGATTCAGCAACATCACCAACTGCCCGAACAGCAACTCTGCCATTTCGTTAGCAAACGGCACATGCTGACTACTTTCATGCTCAAGCTGACCGATAATCTGCCGCGCCTGCGCCATCCCCATGCTACCTAAGCGCCAGTGTGGTTGCCCTGCGCTGGCGCTAAATCCCGGAATCGCCCCCTGCCAGTCAAGATTCAGCTTCAGCCGCTCCGGGCAATAAATAATATTCTGCAAAACCAGATCGTTAACGGAAGCGTAGGAGTGTTTATCGTCAGCATGAATGTAAAAGAGATCGCCACGGGTAATGCGATAAGGGCGATCGTTGAGTACATGCAGACCATTACCGCGCCAGACAATCACCAGCTCACAAAAATCATGTGTATGTTCGGCAAAGACATCTTGCGGATAACGGTCAGCCACAGCGACTGCCTGCTGGTCGCTGGCAAAAAAATCATCTTTGAGAAGTTTTAACTGATGCGCCACCGTGGCTACCTCGGCCAGAGAACGAAGTTGATTATTCGCAATATGGCGTACAAATACGTTGAGAAGATTCGCGTTATTGCAGAAAACCATCCCGTCCCTGACGAATATCACGCGGTGACCAGTTAAACTCTCGGCGAAAAAGCGTCGAAAAGTGGTTACTGTCGCTGAATCCGCAGCGATAGGCGATGTCAGTAACGCTGGCCTCGCTGTGGCGTAGCAGATGTCGGGCTTTCATCAGTCGCAGGCGGTTCAGGTAACGCTGAGGCGTCAGTCCCGTTTTCTGCTTAAGCTGCCGATGTAGCGTACGCAGCGAAAGAGAAAATTGATCCGCCACGGCATCCCAATTCACCTCATCGGCAAAATGGTCCTCCAGCCAGGCCAGAAGCAAGTTGAGACGTGACGCGCTGTTTTCCAGGTTCTCCTGCAAACTGCTTTTACGCAGCAAGAGCAGTAATTGCATAAATAAGATCTCGCGACTGGCGGTCGAGGGTAAATCATTTTCCTCTTCCTGCTGTTCCATCTGTGCAACCAGCTGTCGCACCTGCTGCAATACGCTGTGGTTAACGCGCCAGTGAGACGGATACTGCCCATCCAGCTCTTGTGGCAGCAACTGATTCAGCCCGGCGAGAAACTGAAATCGATCCGGCGAGCGATACAGCACATTGGTCAGACACAGATTATCGGTATGTTCATACAGATGCCGATCATGATCGTGGACGAAACAGACCGTGCCACCGGTGATGGTATAGGGCTGCCCATTAAACACATGAATACCCGTGCCATGTTCGACAATCACAATTTCATGAAAATCATGATGATGTTCAGGAAAATCCGCCTGCGGGAGCCGGGGTTCTATCGCCACGGACGCGTTACCAGACGGAAAAAAATCCACACTATGTAATACGGTCATACTGGCCTCCTGATGTCGTCAACACGGCGAAATAGTAATCACGAGGTCAGGTTCTTACCTTAAATTTTCGACGGAAAACCACGTAAAAAACGTCGATTTTTCAAGATACAGCGTGAATTTTCAGGAAATGCGGTAAGCATCACATCACCACAATTCAGCGAATTGTGAACATCATCACGTTCATCTTTCCCTGGTTGCCAATGGCCCATTTTCCTGTCAGTAACGAGAAGGTCGCGAAGTCAGGCGCTTTTTAGACTGGTCGTAATGAAATTCAGCAGGATCACATTTATGACCTTTCGCAATTGTGTCGCCGTCGATCTCGGCGCATCCAGTGGGCGCGTGATGCTGGCGCGTTACGAGCGTGAATGCCGCAGCCTGACGCTGCGTGAAATCCATCGTTTTAACAATGGGCTGCATAGCCAGAACGGTTATGTCACCTGGGATGTGGATAGCCTGGAAAGTGCCATTCGCCTTGGGCTAAACAAGGTGTGCGAGGAAGGGATTCGTATCGATAGCATTGGGATTGATACCTGGGGCGTGGACTTTGTGTTGCTCGACCAACAGGGTCAGCGCGTGGGCCTGCCTGTTGCTTATCGCGATAGCCGCACCAATGGCCTGATGGCGCAGGCACAACAGCAACTCGGCAAACGCGATATTTATCAGCGTAGCGGCATCCAGTTTCTGCCCTTCAATACGATCTATCAGTTGCGTGCGCTGACGGAGCAACAACCTGAGCTTATTCCACACATTGCTCACGCTCTGCTGATGGCGGATTACTTTAGTTATCGCCTGACCGGCAAGATGAACTGGGAGTACACCAACGCCACGACCACGCAACTGGTCAATATCAATAGCGACGACTGGGACGAGTCGCTACTGGCGTGGAGCGGTGCCAACAAAGCCTGGTTTGGTCGCCCGACGCATCCGGGTAATGTCATTGGGCACTGGATTTGCCCGCAGGGTAATGAGATTCCGGTGGTCGCCGTTACCAGCCATGATACCGCCAGCGCGGTTATCGCCTCGCCGTTAAACGGTTCACGCGCCGCTTATCTCTCTTCTGGCACCTGGTCATTGATGGGCTTCGAAAGCCAGACGCCATTTACCAATGACACGGCGCTGGCCGCCAATATCACCAATGAAGGTGGGGCGGAAGGTCGCTATCGGGTGCTGAAAAATATTATGGGCTTATGGCTGCTTCAGCGGGTGCTTCAGGAGCGGCAAATCAACGATCTCCCGGCGCTTATCGCCGCGACACAGGCACTTCCGGCCTGCCGCTTCATCATCAATCCCAATGACGATCGCTTTATTAATCCTGACGCGATGTGCAGCGAAATTCAGGCTGCGTGTCGGGAAATGGCGCAACCGATCCCGGAAAGTGATGCTGAACTGGCGCGCTGCATTTTCGACAGTCTGGCGCTGCTGTATGCCGATGTGTTGCATGAGCTGGCGCAGCTGCGCGGTGAAGATTTCTCGCAACTGCATATTGTCGGCGGCGGCTGCCAGAACGCGCTGCTCAACCAGTTATGTGCTGATGCCTGCGGTATTCGGGTGATCGCCGGGCCTGTTGAAGCCTCGACGCTCGGCAATATCGGCATCCAGTTAATGACGCTGGATGAACTCAACAATGTGGATGATTTCCGTCAGATCGTCAGCACCACCGCGAATCTGACCACCTTTACCCCTAATCCTGACAGTGAAATTGCCCACTATGTGGCGCGGATTCACTCTACACGACAGACAAAGGAGCTTTGCGCATGACCACTCAACTGGAACAGGCCTGGGAACTGGCGAAACAGCGTTTCGCGGCGGTGGGGATTGATGTCGAGGAGGCGCTGCGCCAACTTGATCGTTTACCCGTTTCAATGCACTGCTGGCAGGGCGATGATGTTTCCGGTTTTGAGAACCCGGAAGGTTCGCTGACCGGGGGGATTCAGGCTACTGGCAATTATCCGGGCAAAGCGCGTAATGCCAGTGAGCTGCGTGCCGATCTGGAACAGGCTATGCGGCTGATTCCGGGGCCGAAACGGCTTAATTTACATGCCATCTATCTGGAATCAGACACACCCGTCGCGCGCGACCAGATCAAACCAGAGCACTTCAAAAACTGGGTTGAATGGGCGAAAGCCAATCAGCTCGGTCTGGATTTTAACCCCTCCTGTTTTTCGCATCCGCTAAGCGCCGATGGCTTTACGCTTTCCCATGCCGACGACAGTATTCGCCAGTTCTGGATTGATCACTGCAAAGCCAGCCGTCGCGTTTCTGCCTATTTTGGCGAGCAACTTGGCACACCGTCGGTGATGAACATCTGGATCCCGGATGGCATGAAAGATATCACCGTTGACCGTCTCGCCCCACGTCAGCGTTTGCTGGCAGCACTGGATGAAGTGATCAGCGAGAAGCTGGATCCGGCGCACCATATCGACGCCGTTGAGAGCAAATTGTTTGGTATTGGCGCGGAGAGCTACACGGTTGGCTCCAATGAGTTTTACATGGGGTATGCCACCAGCCGCCAGACGGCGCTGTGCCTGGACGCCGGGCATTTCCACCCGACTGAAGTGATTTCCGACAAGATTTCCGCCGCCATGCTGTATGTGCCGCAGTTGCTGCTGCACGTCAGCCGTCCGGTTCGCTGGGACAGCGATCACGTAGTGCTGCTGGATGATGAAACCCAGGCGATTGCCAGTGAGATTGTTCGTCACGATCTGTTTGACCGGGTGCATATCGGCCTCGACTTCTTTGATGCCTCTATCAACCGTATTGCTGCGTGGGTCATTGGTACACGCAATATGAAAAAAGCCCTGCTGCGTGCGTTGCTGGAACCTACCGCTGAGCTGCGTAAGCTGGAAGCGGCGGGCGATTACAGTGCGCGTCTGGCACTGCTGGAAGAGCAGAAATCGTTGCCGTGGCAGGCGGTGTGGGAAATGTATTGTCAGCGTCACGATACCCCAGCAGGTAGCGAATGGCTGGAGAGCGTGCGGGCTTATGAAAAAGAAATTTTGAGCCAGCGTGGGTAAACACTGCCGGATGCGGCGCGAGCGCCTTATTCGGCCGACAGATCGTGCATCCGACAACACCGAATTTACAGGAACACCGAACATGCAAAACATTACTCAGTCCTGGTTTGTCCAGGGAATGATTAAAGCCACCACCGACGCCTGGCTGAAAGGCTGGGACGAGCGCAACGGCGGCAACCTGACGCTACGCCTGGATGACGCCGATATCGCGCCTTATCACGACAACTTTCATGCACAACCGCGCTATATCCCGCTCAGCCAGCCCATGCCTTTACTGGCAAATACACCGTTTATTGTCACCGGCTCCGGCAAATTCTTCCGCAACGTCCAGCTTGATCCTGCGGCTAACTTAGGCGTCGTAAAAGTCGACAGCGACGGCGCGGGCTACCACATTCTCTGGGGGCTAACTCACGAAGCCGTTCCAACCTCTGAACTTCCGGCGCACTTCCTCTCTCATTGCGAACGCATTAAAGCCACCAACGGTAAAGATCGGGTGATCATGCACTGCCATGCCACCAACCTGATCGCCCTTACCTACGTACTGGAAAACGACACCGCGGTCTTCACTCGCCAACTGTGGGAAGGCAGCACCGAATGTCTGGTAGTGTTCCCGGATGGCGTCGGCATTTTGCCGTGGATGGTGCCCGGCACGGACGAAATCGGCCAGGCGACCGCACAGGAAATGCAAAAACATTCGCTGGTGTTGTGGCCCTTCCACGGCGTCTTCGGCAGCGGTCCGACACTGGATGAAACATTCGGTTTAATCGACACCGCAGAAAAATCAGCACAAGTATTAGTGAAGGTTTATTCGATGGGCGGCATGAAACAGACCATCAGTCGTGAAGAGTTGATAGCACTCGGCCAGCGTTTCGGCGTTACACCACTCGCCAGTGCGCTGGCGCTGTAAGGAGCAAACATGATCCGCAAAGCCTTTGTCATGCAGGTTAACCCCGACGCCCACGAAGAGTATCAGCGTCGGCATAATCCAATCTGGCCGGAACTGGAAGCAGTGTTGAAATCTCACGGTGCGCATAACTACGCCATTTACCTCGACAAAGCGCGTAATCTGCTGTTTGCCACGGTAGAGATTGAATCTGAAGAACGGTGGAATGCGGTTGCCAGCACTGAAATCTGCCAACGTTGGTGGAAATATATGACCGACGTTATGCCAGCTAACCCGGATAACAGCCCAGTCAGTAGCGAGCTGCAAGAAGTGTTTTACCTGCCTTAATGAGTTGCGGTGCCGGAAAATATCTAGCACCGCGCCTTCATCAGAAGAAGTATTTAAAGCGAACGCGTGCCCCGTAACGGTCATCAGTATCATCACCGTGTTTTTTATCACCGTCGCTATCCAGAATGGAGTAATACGTCCCGAGGTAAATATTAAAGTTCTCCATATCCATCACATTAGCGAACTGATAAGACGCATGAATGGTATGAATGGTGTACGTCCCTTCATCATCAATCCAGCAGTCGTTATCACAAACTACACCGCTGAATTCATCAATCTTATTGTGCGCGTAGATATAACCCAGCTCGAAACGTTTCCACAGCGCGTTAATCCCGGCAGTGAAATCTTTCTCATTATTAGCATCTAAATAGGCGGTATTAAGATTAACCACGACGCCATTTTCCGGATCCGTTTTCAGGCCATTCCAGGTCATGCTCATACCATAGCCGGTACGATCGGACTGATCGACAAAATTACCCTTGCTATCGGTATAACCATAAGCATTATTTACCACGTTCGCTTCCATCGCTGCGGAAACGGTGAATTCTTCTGTCGGCGACCAGGCAATTACCGGACGCATATAAGCAACATTTTTCTGCTGCTCCATATCGCGTCCATGATAATTACCGTCATTATATAAAGATGTTCCGTCTTCAAGTAACGTGTTTAATTCAAAATACCAGTTATCGAGTTGTTTGCTGACGAGGAAATTACCGCCAGCGTTAGAGCGCCCGCGGCCCTCTTTCATCATATAGATATAACCGCTGCCATCGTCATAAAGATCGTTCGCAGTATTACCGGAATGTTCAACAAAGGTATCCTGATTCAGCGGGAACATATCGTAGGCTTCAAAACGGCCTACTTTGACCTTCCAGTCGTTTTCTTTGCCAAAGAAGAATACCGCATCATCGATATTTACTGAACCGTGCATGTCCCCCAGCGGTTGTGCGGAGAACCCGGCGAAATAACCATTATCCAGTTTTCGCATACCATCAAAACCTAACAGAATACGACCATTGAGATTCCACTGTTCATTAGTGGGATCGCTATTCACATCAGCGTTGGTCATTGCCAGCAGGCCATGATTACTTTCTGCATCCATATTAAATTCTACGTCGCCGTAGATTTTTAAATCGCCATAACCTGAGAGCAAAAGATTAGGTGAGGTGGAATTTTTCTTTGCAGATTCCGCCGTTGCCTGTCCATTTACCGGCGTATTGCCCTGGGCAGCCTTAATTTCGCGGATCTCAGCGGCTTGTTGTGTCTGCAGCTGTTTAACCTGGCTCTCTGCTTTTGCTGCCCGCATTTCTGCCGCTTCCAGGCGTTCTTCCAGCAATGCCATGCGTTGTTCCAGCGTTAAATGCTGTGTTTTTGCCATTCCGGTACTACATGCCAATAATAAACCGATGGCTAAAGATAATGTCGATTTTTTCATTATTTACGTTCCCTGAAATAAAAGAGACCCTACGCTTTCCAAAAGGAATACGTATATAGAGAAATATAAGGTGTGCACTTTCGAATTTTCAATCCAACCTCAGCAGGCCGATGGATAGTATCCCGCTGCATAATATGAGTAAATCCGCTGATTTCCTGGAACGTGAGGAATATAACAATAGTGCCGTTTTTAACCAAATATCGTAAAAAATATTAGATATAATTCACGCTGACTCATAAGCCACAAATATAAATAACGCTTAAACAAATTATCTGAGAAATTTAAACATTCACAAAATCATTAAATAATGATACTTTATTCACAAAATTTATCCTTCACTCTGCTTTATATTGTCACGACTTCGTGACATATCCGCGCTCATCACAAACCCGCCCCGCGATTACAATTGACTGAAATATTTCATCGACCATTTCGTTGTACTCGCATAATGCTCTCGGGAAATGAGTCTTCGGCCATCCAGCTTGAGTTTGCGTCCTGAAGTTGCTCTTTATCCCAGTCAGAGTACAGGACTTTATCTCTGATGCGGCGAACGTATTTTTTAGCCTCGAGTTGATACTGGCCTGCCGAATTAATAAACGAGAAATTCATGCCGCTTTTATCCGCTTCTTTGGCTTGCGCCACCAGCGTTTCCAGTTCAGACACTTTCTTCATTGCCGCTTCTGCATCAAACTTATTTTGCGATATCAGGTTATTAATTTGTTTCGCTGAAATCATAACTACCAGAGAGTAGTAGTGGAATGTTTTCCCTTCTCTTTCTTCAATATTTTTCAATTCCCTAAGCTGACGCTTGTCATTAATTTCCTGAATCGCCGCATGATAAGATTCTGCTACAGGTTCAAAGGCTTCAAGATTTTTTAAGAATGTCTGGTGCAGCGTTTTCCCTTTCGCAAACGCATCGTCTTTATAATTTTCCTGGGTGTAATATTTATCCATTTCGTTAATGGTATTACCCAACGCCACGGCAGCATCAATATAACTTACCGCCACGCCATCAATAGGTTGCAGCGCAGGCGTTAACGCCACTACACGCATTTTGTTTATAAATAAAATAATAAAATTCACGAAATGAATAAGTCCTGCAATTTAATATATATCGCAGGACTTATTTTAATTAATTGCTCAAACGCTGCGGATGGGTATAAACCGTTGCCCGACCCGGTTTACAAAAGCCCACCAGCGTCAAATTACAGCGTTCAGCCACTTCTACAGCAAGTGTAGTCGCGGCAGACACCGCAAACAAAATCTCTACGCCACACATCGCCGACTTTTGCACCATTTCATAACTGGCACGACTGGAAACCAGCACCGCACCTTGCTGCCAGCTTTCCCCTTCTTGTGACCGGCGGCCTAACAGTTTGTCCAGCGCCACATGGCGACCCACGTCTTCATGCCCGCCGACCAGTTCGCCAGATGGCAACATCCATGCAGCGGCGTGAGTACAACCAGTCAGTTGCCCCACTGGCTGGAAATCATTGAGATGACGTAATGCATCATCCAGTTTGTTGAGATCAAACGTCTGGGTGAACGGCAGCGGCTGCACCGGTTTTCCGATATCGTTAAGCTGTTCCACGCCGCACACGCCGCAGCCTGTACGCCCGGCCAGCGCCCGGCGACGTTCCTTCAACCCCATAAAGCGGCGGCTGGAAAGCTCAATTTGCACTTCCAGACCATTACAGGAAGGAACGACATCCATACCGAAGATATCGCGTGGACTTTCGATAATCCCCTCGGAAAGCGAAAAACCGAGCGCAAAGTACTCAAGGTCTTTGGGTGACGCCATCATCACTACATGCGAAATGCCGTTGTAGACCAGCGCAACGGGAACCTCTTCCGCCACCTCATCTAACCGTGGGTGTTGTAAATCATCACGCCGCCATAACTCAATTTGACGAACACCTGTGACATTTGTCACATTTTCGATTTCTTTTTGCTGTGTTTTTTTCACTTTCTCTTAACCAGATAAGAACACACACACCAACATTATGGTATTCTGTTACAAACCCTTCCTGGATGGAGGGAAATTGAGCCAATTCTGGACCTTTGCGGCCCCTTCCGCAAAGAAAAATAACTCCCACTCCCTGCACACGCAGCAAGCGAATGTAAATGGGACGTGACAATGTCGAAACAAGGAGCAATCCATGCAGGTCAGCAGAAGGCAGTTCTTTAAGATCTGCGCTGGCGGTATGGCAGGCACCACGGCAGCGGCACTGGGTTTTGCACCCAGCGTAGCACTCGCGGAAACCCGGCAGTATAAACTGCTGCGCACCCGCGAAACCCGTAATACCTGCACCTATTGTTCCGTAGGCTGTGGGCTGTTGATGTACAGCCTCGGTGACGGAGCAAAAAACGCCAAAGCATCTATCTTCCATATCGAAGGCGATCCGGATCACCCGGTCAACCGCGGTGCACTTTGTCCGAAAGGCGCTGGCCTGGTGGATTTCATCCACTCCGAAAGCCGTCTGAAGTTTCCGGAATACCGTGCGCCAGGTTCTGATAAATGGCAGCAAATCAGTTGGGAAGAGGCGTTTGATCGCATCGCCAAACTGATGAAAGAAGACCGCGATGCTAACTACATTGCGCAAAACGCCGAAGGCGTGACTGTTAACCGCTGGCTCTCCACCGGGATGCTGTGTGCTTCCGCGTCGAGTAACGAAACCGGCTATTTAACGCAAAAATTCTCCCGCGCGCTGGGTATGCTCGCGGTCGACAACCAGGCGCGTGTCTGACACGGACCAACGGTAGCAAGTCTTGCTCCAACATTTGGTCGCGGTGCGATGACCAACCACTGGGTCGACATCAAGAACGCCAACCTCGTCGTGGTGATGGGCGGTAACGCCGCTGAAGCTCACCCGGTCGGGTTCCGCTGGGCGATGGAAGCCAAAATTCACAATGGCGCGAAGCTGATTGTGATCGATCCTCGCTTTACGCGTACGGCGGCGGTGGCTGACTACTATGCCCCTATTCGTTCCGGTACTGACATTGCTTTCCTGTCAGGCGTATTGCTGTACCTGCTGAACAATGAAAAATTCAACCGCGAATACACCGAAGCCTATACCAACGCCAGCCTGATCGTGCGTGAGGATTACGGCTTTGAAGATGGCCTGTTCACCGGCTACGACGCGGAAAAACGCAAGTACGATAAATCCTCCTGGACTTATGAACTGGACGAAAACGGCTTCGCCAAACGCGATACCACGCTGCAACATCCGCGCTGCGTGTGGAACTTGCTGAAACAGCACGTTTCCCGCTACACGCCAGATGTGGTTGAAAACATCTGTGGTACGCCAAAAGACGCGTTCCTGAAAGTCTGCGAATACATCGCCGAAACCAGTGCTCACGATAAAACTGCCTCGTTCCTGTATGCCCTAGGCTGGACGCAGCACTCCGTTGGTGCGCAAAACATTCGTACGATGGCGATGATCCAGCTGCTGCTCGGCAATATGGGGATGGCCGGCGGCGGCGTTAACGCCCTGCGCGGTCACTCCAATATTCAGGGGCTGACGGACCTGGGGCTGCTGTCGCAGAGCCTGCCAGGTTACATGACGCTGCCAAGCGAGAAGCAGACCGATCTGCAAACCTACCTTACCGCCAACACGCCAAAACCGCTGCTGGAAGGCCAGGTAAACTACTGGGGCAACTACCCGAAATTCTTCGTCTCTATGATGAAGGCCTTCTTTGGTGATAAAGCGACGGCGGAAAATAGCTGGGGCTTTGACTGGTTGCCGAAGTGGGATAAAGGCTACGACGTCCTGCAATACTTCGAGATGATGAAAGAAGGCAAGGTCAATGGCTATATCTGCCAGGGCTTTAACCCTGTTGCCTCATTCCCGAACAAAAACAAAGTGATCGGTTGTCTGTCGAAACTGAAGTTCCTCGTCACTATCGACCCGCTGAACACTGAAACCTCTAACTTCTGGCAGAACCACGGTGAGCTGAACGAAGTGGACTCGTCGAAGATCCAGACCGAAGTGTTCCGTCTGCCATCGACCTGCTTTGCGGAAGAGAACGGTTCAATCGTTAACTCAGGTCGCTGGTTGCAGTGGCACTGGAAAGGTGCGGACGCCCCGGGGATTGCGCTGACTGATGGCGAGATCCTCTCCGGTATCTTCCTGCGCTTGCGCAAGATGTATGCCGAACAGGGTGGCGCGAACCCGGACCAGGTGCTGAACATGACCTGGAACTACGCCATTCCGCATGAGCCGAAGTCGGAAGAAGTGGCGATGGAGAGCAACGGTAAGGCGCTGGCCGATATTACCGATCCGGCAACCGGTGCGGTTATTGTCAAGAAAGGCCAACAACTTAGCTCGTTCGCTCAACTGCGCGATGACGGTACAACCTCCTGTGGCTGCTGGATTTTCGCCGGTAGCTGGACGCCGGAAGGCAACCAGATGGCGCGTCGTGATAACGCCGATCCGTCTGGCCTCGGTAACACGCTGGGCTGGGCATGGGCATGGCCGCTTAACCGCCGCATTCTGTATAACCGCGCCTCCGCAGATCCGCAGGGTAACCCGTGGGATCCGAAGCGTCAGTTGCTGAAATGGGACGGCACCAAATGGACCGGCTGGGATATTCCGGACTACAGCGCAGCGCCTCCGGGCAGTGGCGTCGGGCCGTTTATCATGCAGCAGGAAGGCATGGGGCGTCTGTTTGCCCTCGATAAGATGGCGGAAGGTCCGTTCCCGGAACACTACGAGCCGTTTGAAACGCCGCTGGGAACTAACCCGCTGCATCCAAACGTTATCTCGAACCCGGCTGCGCGAATCTTTAAAGACGACGCCGAAGCATTGGGTAAAGCCGATAAGTTCCCGTATGTCGGAACCACCTATCGTCTGACCGAGCACTTCCACTACTGGACCAAACACGCGCTGTTGAACGCGATTTTGCAACCAGAGCAGTTTGTGGAAATCGGTGAGTCGCTGGCGAATAAACTTGGCATTGCCCAGGGCGATACCGTGAAAGTCTCCTCCAACCGTGGCTATATCAAAGCCAAAGCGGTGGTGACCAAACGTATTCGCACGCTGAAAGCGAACGGCAAAGATATCTATACCATCGGTATTCCGATTCACTGGGGCTATGAAGGTGTTGCGAAAAAAGGCTTTATTGCCAATACGTTAACGCCATTCGTTGGTGATGCGAACACGCAGACGCCAGAGTTTAAGTCCTTCCTTGTGAATGTGGAAAAGGTGTAACGGAGACGACATATGGCTTATCAATCTCAAGATATCATTCGTCGTTCCGCGACTAACGGTCTGACCCCCGCGCCTCAGGCGCGGGACTTCCAGGAAGAAGTGGCGAAACTCATCGACGTCACCACCTGTATCGGCTGTAAAGCCTGTCAGGTGGCGTGTTCAGAGTGGAACGACATTCGCGATACCGTCGGCAATAACATTGGGGTGTACGACAACCCCAATGATTTAAGTGCCAAATCGTGGACGGTAATGCGCTTCTCGGAAGTGGAGCAGAACGACAAACTGGAATGGCTGATCCGCAAAGACGGCTGTATGCACTGTTCCGATCCAGGCTGCCTGAAAGCGTGCCCGGCGGAAGGTGCAATTATTCAGTATGCCAACGGTATCGTCGACTTCCAGTCCGAGCAGTGCATTGGCTGCGGTTATTGCATTGCGGGCTGTCCGTTCGACATTCCGCGCCTCAACCCGGAAGACAACCGCGTCTACAAATGTACGCTGTGCGTTGACCGCGTGGTGGTTGGGCAAGAACCGGCCTGCGTGAAGACCTGCCCAACGGGCGCGATTCACTTCGGTACGAAAGAGTCGATGAAAACGCTGGCGAGCGAGCGCGTGGCGGAGCTGAAAACTCGCGGTTACGACAATGCGGGTCTGTACGATCCGGCAGGCGTTGGTGGTACACACGTCATGTACGTGCTGCACCATGCTGACAAGCCAAATCTGTATCATGGCTTGCCGGAGAACCCGGAAATCAGCGAAACCGTGAAATTCTGGAAAGGCATCTGGAAACCGCTCGCAGCTGTTGGCTTTGCGGCTACCTTCGCGGCCAGTATCTTCCACTACGTGGGTGTCGGTCCGAACCGTGCGGATGAGGAAGAGAATAATCTGCACGAAGAGAAAGACGAGGAGCGCAAATGAAACGACGTGACACCATCGTGCGCTACACCGCGCCGGAACGTATCAACCACTGGATCACCGCCTTCTGCTTCATCCTGGCGGCGGTGAGCGGGCTTGGCTTTTTGTTCCCGTCCTTCAACTGGTTGATGCAAATCATGGGCACACCGCAGCTGGCGCGAATTCTGCACCCGTTTGTCGGTGTGGTTATGTTTGCCTCGTTCATCATCATGTTTTTCCGTTACTGGCATCACAACCTAATCAATCGGGATGATATCTTTTGGGCGAAGAATATTCGTAAGATCGTCGTCAACGAGGAAGTAGGTGACACCGGGCGTTATAACTTCGGTCAGAAATGCGTTTTCTGGGCGGCGATTATTTTCCTGGTTCTGCTGCTGGTGAGCGGCGTGATTATCTGGCGTCCTTATTTTGCGCCTGCTTTCTCAATCCCGGTGATCCGATTTGCGTTAATGCTGCATTCATTTGCCGCAGTGGCGTTAATTGTGGTTATCATGGTGCATATCTACGCCGCCCTTTGGGTGAAAGGCACGATTACCGCCATGGTGGAAGGATGGGTTACCAGCGCCTGGGCGAAGAAACATCACCCGCGCTGGTACCGTGAGGTCCGCAAGACAACGGAAAAGAAAGCTGAATGAGTATTCGCATAATCCCGCAAGATGAGCTGGGTTCGAGCGAGAAACGTACGGCGGATATGATTCCGCCGTTATTGTTCCCTCGGCTCAAGAATTTATACAACCGCCGCGCCGAGCGTCTGCACGAGCTGGCAGAAAATAATCCGCTGGGTGATTACCTGCGCTTTGCTGCGCTTATCGCCCACGCCCAGGAAGTGGTGCTGTACGACCATCCGCTGGAGATGGATCTGACCACGCGCATTAAAGAAGCCAGCGCACAAGGCAAGCCCCCGCTGGATATTCACGTTCTGCCGCGTGATAAGCACTGGCAAAAGCTGCTGATGGCGCTGATTGCTGAGCTGAAACCTGAAATGAGCGGCCCGGCGCTGGCAGTGATTGAGAATCTGGAGAAGGCATCGACTCAGGAGCTGGAAGATATGGCCAGCGCACTGTTTGCCTCTGATTTCTCGTCCGTCAGCAGCGATAAAGCGCCGTTTATCTGGGCTGCACTGTCGCTCTACTGGGCGCAGATGGCCAATCTGATCCCCGGCAAAGCGCGTGCGGAATATGGCGAACAACGTCAATATTGCCCGGTTTGTGGTTCTATGCCGGTGTCCAGCATGGTGCAAATTGGCACCACTCAGGGTCTGCGTTACCTGCACTGCAACCTGTGCGAAACCGAATGGCACGTGGTGCGCGTAAAATGCAGCAACTGTGAACAGAGCGGCAAACTGCATTACTGGTCGCTGGATGACGAACAGGCCGCGATTAAAGCCGAAAGCTGCGATGACTGTGGCACTTACCTGAAGATTCTTTATCAGGAAAAAGAACCGAAAGTTGAAGCCGTGGCAGATGACCTCGCCTCTCTGGTACTGGACGCGCGAATGGAGCAAGAAGGCTACGCCCGCAGTTCCATCAACCCGTTCCTGTTCCCGGGTGAAGGGGAGTAATCTCTGACGTTTTCCGGGTGGCGCTGGTCGCCCGGATTACAGCTCATAGGGTGTGACGACACTATCTCTCGTATTCCGCGTTACAACCTCAAGCTATGCCGCCAGTGCCTGTTTTGCCTCAATTTTCACACTGAGAAAATCGATAAGGATATCGATATCAAATAGCCAAATCTTTTTGCCATTACCATTCCTCGCGCAGCTTACGCTGGTATTCGACACCATCTTCCTCACTCCCTTGCCAGATGCCAAAAGCACTGGCTCTTGCTGTTTGCGATTGATTTACCAGGTATTGATCTACTGCTTCCCGTAATAGCTCCGCACGAGGAAGATTACGCTGCACCTCGAGATCATCAAGTTGCTTAAACAACTCATTCGATAAATTGAGTAAAATTCTGCCCATATCTATACCTGCCAGAGAGTTCATAAATATCTCGCCAATATCATTTTTGAATCTATGGAGAGAAAAGTACCCTTGCCGAATCTTTAAAGAAAGCGCATTTACGCATCATTTTTTATTTTTGCGAGGCGTTTTCCAGATATGATGTAACAGTTGCTGTTATTATAAGTTCAAGTAAAACAGCCTTGTATTAATACCAGAATAAGGGCATCTGTTTTTTTATATTCAAGAATGAAAAATTTTTGTCATTCCTTATGCTCCTTACACTGATCATCAACACCAACTACCTCCCCCTTTTTCCTGCCTCCCTTTGCTTTACGCACCGGGAATTGCTGACGTTCCAGATATTGCTCTACCGCTTCGCGTAAAATTGCAGATCGTGAAACCTTACGCCAGCCCCTAAGCTTGTTCAGCCGTTTAATTGCCTCTTCTGATAAATGAAGAAAAACCGTATTCATCGCCATTACCAATACCTTACATATATTACTCATTAATGTATGTGCGAAAATTACGCCGAAAAATCATTTAAAAAAAGCGGATTTTTGCATGCTGTTTTGTTTTTGCGAGACGTTTTCCAGAAATAATAAGAACGTTGCAGTTGTTTCATTTATTAATCAAAAATGGTTTGGTTATCGCCCAGGATGAGATATGGGTGCTATGAATATATTATATTCAGGGATGTTTATTTTTTGATTGGATCTTCATTTGCATAATCTGAATGGTGTACCCGAAAAACGTCAGCATCCTAACAGCACCAGGATTTAAGGTGAAATTTAACATCCATCACAGACCGTTCAATGCTGCCACCAACCGGTCTTTACTTGCTCGTCGTTATAATTTTGTGGGTAACAGTTCGGGAAACAAGGAATTCCTTCCGGAATATCCCTGACATCATCCGCTAGCATTGTCGTCAATCATCGGCGCGACGATGAGTTTTTTTAATCGCATCATAGGGTGGCAACGGTCAGCACGATACGGGTCATAGCAAAACTCCTGCACAGGCGGCCACTATGCCGCTTTCACAGGAGTTCTGAATGCTAGTGCTTTCTGTATGGCTTCGCTATGCCCCTCGCGGCTAAGCGCCTGCACACATCTCTCTTTGAATGTCATTTTTGCAATGCATTGTCCGAATTCTGATAATCCTAATGAGTTTTACCCGTCAGACTCCCATCCCTACGGTATACGAGCTAGATTCATGAATGAAATCGACATTTTTAAAAAACGAATCTTGTAAAACATCCGTGTTGATATTACCTTGCAACCCAACATTAAATTTGTTAGAGAGATGAAGAACTCGAATATCAAAAAGGTCTTTTAACATCATTAATTCTTTGGCTGTTAATGAATCGCAGTTAAAATATCCCTGTTGATCAAAAAGATTTTCTATTTCTCCATCATCGGCGAGGCGTTTTTCAAAGAGTGTTTGCAACATCGAGTTGCCAAGGACAATGGATATCGTGCGATCTTTCGCAGATTTACACCCCATCACAACGGCAACATTCGTATCTCCCTCAGGAATTTCATTTATCGCCGTCGCTAAAATGGTGGTCAAACACGCAAACGGAACTGTATTTCTTTCGTGATTTAATTTATCTACCAGTTCATTCCATTTATCAAAAGCCGGGCTATATTTGTTGCGCACAGAAATATCCGACTGGTTAAACAATTCAGCCATGCGTTTTTTTATCATCTCGATATCCGGCGAACCAGAAAGACTTTGCGCATAATACGGTCCTGATGATGTTGCATACATTAAAGCCGATCCCACGCCTGTCGCCATGATGGGCGCAGCTGCGGTTTTGGCAAGGGCGACGCTGCGATGGCTATGCGCTTCACAGGCTAAAGGAACATATTCCACTGACTGCGGTAATTCCTTACATGCCTCCCTCATCATTGCGGTATGCTTTACAAACAACGGTTTTTCACTGCCCAAAAAAACCTTCTGCTTAATTGCACTAAGAAAACGTAAATCCAAAATGATTGTTTTTGGTTTATTATTTTTTGGCACATTTCCCATTATCCCGCTAAGAACCTTCCTTGCTGCATGGAGATTTTTTTGCACAGCACATAACACAATTGACGAAGCCTTCTCTACTTCGTTATTGATTTTAATTTTAAAATCTGCCCGATATACGTTGACGGGCAATGCAAGTATATCTGGACCTACATCTTTGACTGAGTATTTATTGGTGATCGACGGCCGTGAATCCACGAGAAAACTTAGCCGCAAATTATGCTCTATATTACCAGCTGTTTTTGTGTTGTGATTAAACATAGAGATGCCACCTCTCATTCTTTCACACATATCCTCAACTTTTTCACTTCGTTCTTGCGGCAATTTGGCTTTAACGTTAATTTGATGATTTTTACCGGTGCATTCCTTTACTACAAGAGGAACGTTATCTAAAGTGCCATATAGACTAATAACGTCACCAGGATTTTTATCATGTAAGTACGTTTGATTAATACTCGAGGCATTCACAAAGAGGTCAATATTATAACTGTTTATAACTTCACCTACATCAAATGTGTAGTGCTTACTCTGGAGGCTGCCATCCTTATTTAATTGTATATCAATCAATATATCCCCGGACTTTGTCACCATATCTTTGCCATAAACCATTTGCATAGCCATTTCGAGGAGATTTTTATCTAACTGATTGCGGGCGTTGAGTAAGCGACTACCAAATAATTTATATACTGTTCCCGTCATTGCCAGCGCTGCGCTTTCTGGTACTTTGCGTTTCCACAGTGAGGTTTCTTTATTTTTAAACAGGTCATATTTATTATTACTCGACAACCCGAGTTTAAGTTCGTTAACACAATCGCACAGTTGCTCCTCACCTTCCATTTTAAGGCAAAGTGAAAATTGATTTAATAGCGTTTGCTTCAGTGATTCATTACTCATTAGCTGTTTTTCTAAATTAACAATAGAATAACTTTCTTGTTTAATGAGATTAATATTGGCAACCATTACAGCCTCCTTCCCACGGTTTAAGAGCAAACATGCCACATAATTATTTACAACATCCAGAAGCAGTAAATGAATGATACTGACAATGACGCCACCCCATTATCTTTGCATAATGTTTGTTAGCTATAGACTTTAAAAATATTTATGAGAAAAGTATGGCACCAGAGAGGGTTTTGACTATCAAAAATCGCTCAAATCTGAACTAATATTATGAATTAAGCATTATCGGCGATAATAGCCACTCAGCTCTACAAATAATGTTTAAATGCTCCTGAAAAGTGATGTAGCAAGACACGTATGGTGCCAACGAAGAATAAAAATTTATAGAGTTCTTATTCAATATAACCGGAATAGTCAGAGACTGATGTAAATGACCTGAAAGAATGAGAGAGGCAGCACCGCCCCTCTCCATCAGCTACTCTTCTTCGTTCCCGCCCTCTTCATACGGGCCAAATGGCTTCGCGGGCAGAACGATATACGTGCCTTCAAACACTGCACCCGGCGTCTCGTCGCCAAAGATTTCGACCTGCATTTGTACCCGCGCTTTGCGCCCGCGCGCCAGACGGTCGAGATCGCCGCTTAAGGCACCGAGGTCGGCTACCGCATGAGGTTTACCGCTGATTGGTTTGCTGTAACGGATATGCGCATCCGCAAGAATAATCGTTCCGCCGAGGTGCCGTTCACGCAGCATCAGCCAGATAAGCCCCCAACCGGTGAGCGTAGCCAGTGAGAATAAACTCCCGGCAAACAGCGTATGGTGCGGATTCTGATTACCGGTTTCCGGCATGGTGGTGATAAATTTTTGCCCGGTATATTGTTGAATACGCACGCCCATTTTTTCACTCAGCGGGATATGTTCGTACCACGCCTGTTGCAGCTGCGCGCACCAGTCGCCGCGATGCAAAATATCATCCAGAGTGGCGACAGGTTTTATCATCAAAAAATGGCGAATCGGCGTGGTGGTTGGCGTGGTGATCTCCCCTTGATTGACAAACCCCAGCTTGGCGAAAAACTCCACCGCGTCTTCGCGGGCGCTACAGGTCACGCGCTTAACACCTTCCTGACGCGCCACCGACTCCAGGGTCATCGCCATCAGCGTTCCTAACCCTTTGTCCTGCACCTCCGGGTGAACGGCCATAAAGCGAATGGACGCTTCATTGTCGGCATTAATATACAATCGGCCTACCGCCACCAGATTACCCTGCTCGTCGACGACCATCTGGTGATGCGCCATCGCATCCCACGCGTCGCGTTCCGAACCTTTTGGTTGATGCAGGGGCTTACGCAACATTTCCCAGCGAAACTGATAGTAACGCTCTAACTCTTCTTCTGTTTGTGGAACCCGAAGGTGATACATAGCGATACTCTCTCTTGTTTCCCGTGACAAACCTGGAAGCTGGCTCATACCTGCAACCAGAATGTCACGGGGCCATCATTGACCAGCGATACCTGCATATCCGCAGCGAAGCGTCCTGTTTGCGTGTTCATCTCTTGCTGACGGCAGCGTTCGACGAAATAGTCATATAACGCCTCTGCGCGATCCGGTGATGCACCTTTGGAGAAACTTGGACGCATCCCCCGTTCGGTATCTGCGGCGAGGGTAAACTGGGAAACCACCAGCACACTGCCGCCCGCCTGTTGCACGTTGAGGTTCATCTTGCCTTCGGCATCGCTAAAGATGCGATAGCCGAGCACACGCTCGCACAGACGGTTTGCTTTCTGTTCGTCGTCATCCTTTTCGACACCCAATAACACCAAAAGTCCCGCGCCAATTTCGCCCGTCACTTCTCCCTCCACGGTGACGCTGGCACGGGTTACGCGTTGAATTAATGCAATCATGGTTCGTCGTCTTCTTCTTGTTCAGCTGCTTGTTTTAGTTTGCGGTATTCCCCGAGAGTGACAGTAATTTCCGCGCCAAGCAAGACGATACACCATGTCCAGTAGACCCAAACAAAGAGAATGGGGATCACCGCCAGCACGCCGTAAATGAGCTGATATGACGGGAACATGGTGATATAAAGCGCGAAACCTTTCTTTCCTGCTTCGAACAGGAGTGCAGCGACAAACGCGCCGACAATCGCGTCGCGGTTAGGTACGCGGATGGTAGGAACAATGCTGTACAGCAACCAGAAGGAGATCCACGACAACAGCAGCGGAAAAATACGCAGCACGTTGTCAATGACAGTATTGAGATCGCTCGCCCAGCGCAGGGAGAGCAAATAGGAACTGATCGCCAGACTGGCCCCTGCCAGCAGCGGCCCCAGCGTTAAAATCATCCAGTACACGGCAAACGAGTAAATTTTTGGTCGCGCTCGTTTACTGCGCCAGATGGTATTCAACGCGCTATCGATGGAGTACATCAACAATAACGCGGTGACGATCAGCCCGCACGCCCCAACGGCGGTCATCTTGTTGGAATTGGCAACAAATTGTTCGATATACCGCTGAATAACATCGCCAGTAGCAGGCAGAAAGTTGGCAAAAATAAAGTGACGCAACTGAATGCTGACGTCGGAAAACATGGGAAAAGCGGCGAAAAGCGCAAAAACAACGGCAACCAGCGGCACTAATGAGAGCAACGACACATAGGCAAGGTTACCTGCCAGGGTTGTCATGTTGTCCTCATCAATGCGTTGCCAGAGTAGTTTTAGCCAGGCCCATAGTGGACGGGTACGGTGCCTGGCTTTGTCCTGAATGGTTTTTAGCATAACACCTTCGCGAAATAGTCCGGGATGGTGGTTTTATCTTTCACCAGAATACTGGTAATGCCTAGCTGATTCGCTCCTTCTATATTATCGGCGTTATCGTCGAAAAAGACCGTATCGCTGGGTGAAAAACCTTCTGCCTGCAAAACATGCTGATAAATTCGTGCTTCAGGTTTGCGCATCCCCAGATCTTGCGACAGATAGATATGGTCAGCAGCATCACGGATTTCCGGGTATTCCTCCGGCCAGAAGGTAGTATGCAGGCGGTTAGTATTGGAAAGCACCACCACGCGATGCCCCTGCTCACGCAGTTTATGCATGATGGCGATCACTTCCGGGCGCAGCGCAACAAACACCGCCTGCCAGCCGTGAGAGAACTGCTCGTAGCTTAGCGGCAGGGCCATCTCATGACACAGCGCCTCTGCGAACGCTTCGTCGCTAATTTCCCCACGCTCATGCTGATGAAACGCCTCGCCCATGTGGAAACTCTTCTTAAGCGTAGCCAGTGGAACACGCGTTAAATCGCTCCAGGCTCCCAGCACACGGTTAAAGTCGATATCGACAATCACATTACCTAAATCAAAGATATAGAGCATTTTGCCTCCTTTCGCGCCACAAGAAATTAACTGTAGCGGGAAAGGATGGGTTTGGCTATGTGGCAATAAGGGTAATCTTGTGATGCTGATTGCGAAAAAGCAGAGTAATTTCACTGGCTTTTTCGCAATAGATGAATGGTTAAAATTGCCAACGAGTTTCGATGACCAGCGGCTTATCTGGTGTCACAAATTCCGGCGTTAGATTTATTGCGTTAGGTGCCTGAGTCAGCGGGTTAATACAGGTGGCATCGGGCTGTTTATCAAATACCACCAGACTGTTTGCAGAAGAGGTCATGGTCATCGCGAGTTCACCAGGCCACAGTAACTTAACCTTCACCCCGTCATAAAAACCAAAACAGTCATCCCAGGGACCGACTTGAGGAGAGATACGATTTCCAGTTGGCAGTTCATCACTACCCGCTTCTTCTTGCCAGTCCGCATCAAAAAGCACCTGCAACGATTCTGTATTTTGCGGAGTCAGCTTTTTCGCAAACCACGGATGCCAGCCAGCGGAGGCCGGGAATGTATCGGCATATGAATGGACTTCCAGTTGCAAAACCAGCGCATCGTTCTCCAGCAAAAAAGTCTGAATCACTTCCCCTTGCCAGGGCCACGGTGAAGCCAGGGGCATACGTAAAGTCAGGGAATCTGCTGTTTTGTCGATGATTTCCCACGTTGAGTAACAAGCCATACCATGCAACGCATGCGGTGGTTTATTGGCGGGTAAAGAATAACATTGCCCACCAGCATTCAGCGTCGCATTCCCCAGTCGCCCTGCCCACGGCACCATTGGGAAACAGCCATACTGAAAAGCTCTGCGCTGCGGCTGCCATTGGCGTAATACTTCAGAACCAAATGCCTTTAACGAGGTTATCCTGGCACCATCATGCGGATAAATCTGCAGGTGAATATTGCCTTTTTCCAGCGTCACTAACTCTCCTACAGGCCCAGGCCATGGCGCGTCAAACGCCTGTTGTAGCGCCAGGTAATGCTCGTTTTTTCGTTCAGTTTTCATGAGATTGTTCCCTGATGTAGCGGTAAGAAGCGGTTTCTTGTTCATCGGTCGGCTCAATCAGCCAGACGCAAACAAAGGAAAGAACTGAGACAGCAAATAAAAACAGAGCGACATACCACGGTTTTCCTCCCCCTAGCGCCAGCAAACTTGAGGCGATAAGGGGGCTTAGTCCGCCAAGAATCGCGGAAAATTGATAAGCAAAAGAAAGGCCGGTATATCGTACTTTGGTACCGAACATGCGGGTGAAAAGTGTTGGCTGCACGGCAAACATCATCGTCGGACCTAAGTTGTAGCCGAGGATCATACTGCACCAGATGATGAGCGTACTTTTGCTATCCAGTAATAAGAAGAAAGGAAACGCGAACAGGACACAAAATCCTGCTCCCGACAAATACAGACTTTTTTGACCTATACGATCTGATAACCATCCAACCAATGGACAACTGAAAATACCGATCGCCGAGGCAATCAACATACCCGTCAGGGGAATATCTCGCGACAATGCTAATTGGCTGGAAATATAGACAATACCAAAGGCGTTAATAATATTAGAGGAGACACTTTCCGCCAGCCTCGCACCCAGTGCCAATAAAATATTTCGTGGATATTTTTTGAATAATTCAATCAACGGAGGAACGGACTTTTCTTTATTATTCGTCGTTTTTTGCTTTTGAAAATCCAGCGTTTCTTCGGTATGCAGGCGGATAAACAGCCCAACGATCAACATCACCGCAGAAAGCCAAAACGGAATGCGCCATCCCCAGGAGAGAAACTGCTCCGAAGTAAGAAAATGGTTACAGAGAGCAAAAATACCGGTTGCCAGCATAATACCCACAGACGCAGCCGTTTGCGGGAGTGAACCTAAAAATCCGCGTCGGGATTCGGGCGCTGATTCTATGGTCATCAATGCCGTTCCGCCGTACTCGCCACCAAGACCAAAGCCCTGAATTAAACGTAGCACCATTAATATGAGCGGTGCCCAGATCCCAATTTCCTGATACGTCGGAATAAAACCAATCAAAAATGTGGAGCAACCGACAATAGCCAGCGTCCAGATAAGCGTTATTTTTCGCCCGATTTTATCGCCAAAATGACCAAAGACGATGCCACCTAAAGGACGAGTCAGAAAACCGACACCAAAGGTCGCAAAGGAAGCTATAAGACCTATAAAAGGATCGCTGTCTGGATAAAACAGCGGTGCAAATACCAGTCCTGCTGCCGTGCCAAAAATAAAGAAGTCATACCATTCCATTAACGCGCCTGCGAAACTGCCCATAACGACACGTCTCATGGCTTTACCGGAAAGCCCTTCACGCGGTGCGGGTAACTTTTCAGACATAATTTTCCTCTCCTGGTAGGCGAGAAATCTGGGATACGAACCACTAAACGTGGGCAGTTTGAATTAATGCGCATCGGTTTAAGCCGATGCGCATTAATTTATTTCTTCAATTCAGCCAGAACCTCTGCATCCTCAGCGTCAACATTTGCTCCCAAAGGTTCCCAATTAATCAATACACAGGTCAGGAATCCCAGGAATGGCACGATTGCCAACCAGTAAAACGCTTCAGTTTTCAACGCACCCCACAGCATCGGCCAGAAAATGAGTCCTGCAATTGCCCCTGTGCGCATAATAGCGCGGGCAAATCCGACCCCAGTAGGGCGAATAGCGGGAGGATAAGAGAGTGTGGCAATGGTCATGCCCAGCCCACCAGGACCCGCTGAATGGAAGAAAATAATTGATCCCAATAACCCTAAAGACAGCCAGGGATTAGTCGTTGCCAGTGCTCCTAACGACAGCAATGCTAAGGTCACAACAGCAAATCCATACATCGACTGTCGGCGAGTACCCAGTCGTTGGAGAATAAACGAGCCGATCATCCCACCAGTCACCCCACAAAGGGCATTTACGACAGCAGAACCTGTCAACGCGCCAGTAAGCCCTCCGCTTATTATTCCCGCCAACGTAAGAGGAAGATAAACGCCTACGGCGTTATATTGCCACGCCTGCATGGTTGCCACGACACAGCCAAGGATGGTGCGTTTGCGGTAACGATCATTAAATAAGATGCCATATCCACCACTGTATTTATTCTCTGCTTTTTCCGAGGATCTTGCTTCTGCTGTACCCGGTGCTGCAACGCGAGCCTGAACTCCATAACGTTTTCCCAGAATGTCGCATGCTTCCTGGTAACGCCCGACGCGTGCGGCCCACATTGCGGATTCACCAATAAAGAAGTAACGCAAAATCATGAAGATGACTGCAAAAATAGCTCCGATGAATATTCCGTAACGCCACAATTGTTCTTCAGCGATACCCGACAGAAGCAGCGGCAAAAGCACCAAATAAACAACGGTTGTCGAAACATACCAGGCCATTTGCCAGAGGTTGACCGACGTTCCGGTTTTCTTCGACGTTGAACCACGAAGCTCTGCCACGGCATTAGTTGCCAAAGGGAAGTCGATGCCTAAACCAAAGCCCATGATGACGCGGCACACCAGCACCCACCAGATACTGGGAGCAATAGCTACCGCTGCAGCACCGATGGTGCACAGCCCCATGCCAATAATAAATGCCCGCTTTTGCCCAAAGCGGTTTATTACTCGGTTCGCTAATAAACCGCCAATTAACGCGGCGATTAATACTGATGCATTGACGGTTGCAGCAAGACCCGGCGAAATGCCGAATTGAGCGGCAATGTATTTATTACCAAACCCCACCATCGCCGCCTGGTAGGCATCAATCAATATGCCGCCCAAAGCAATAAAAATAACGCCGATACTGGTGTTGATTGCAGAGTTCTTATTAACAATATCAATTACGTCCTGTGGCCGACTAATTGAATAAGTTGCAGGACTGGTGATTTGACTCATCGCAGTGTCCTTTTTAATTGTTGTAGGGTGGCGCTGACGTGACGCAGCGCCAGACAGAGATTTAGAAAATCATTCCGGCGCAAATTGCAGCATGACCTTTATGGAGTCATTTTGCTGCGCGCGTTCGAATGCCGCCGCTGCATCCTCAATGGCAAATAAATCGGTAACTAGTTCACTGGTATCAAACCGCCCATCCGCCAGCCATTCGATAACAGCATCGAAATCTTCAGGGATGTACATGCCAGAGTTGAGCAAGTCACGCTCGAAACGTTGCATCATCGGTAATGGTATTTCACGCGGCCCACTTGGTACGCCCATGCACACGACGGTGCCTCCGGCATATACACGGGTACATGCATCGTTAAGCGTGGCCTGCGCTGCAACGACATCAATCGCCCCCGTAAATCGCACATCTGCGGCCAGCTCACCTGGTGCCCAAACTTCTGCTGCGCCCAGCTTTAACGCCAGCGCGCGTTTGGCAGCGTCAGGTTCAATCACGGTAATCTTACCTGCCCCCATAATGCGCAGTGCCTGCACGATGGATAAGCCTATCGTTCCGGCACCAATCACCAGTACGCTTTCCAGAGAAGCTTTCGGCATTCGGTTAACGCAGTGACGAGCACAAGCCGCCGGTTCGGCAAAGGCCAACACTTTTAGCGGTAAAGAGGCTGGTGCGACATGGCAATTACGCGCAGGAACAATGTGTTGTGAGCGAGCAAAGCCCGGTGCGCGAAAACCAGCAACCTGCGGTGGTTCACAAAGATTAAAACGTCCTGCTTTGCAAGCTCGGCATTCCATGCAAGCCATGATGGGATCGACCACAACATGATCGCCCGGCTGTACATTTCTAACGTCGCTGCCCACTTCCGTAACGCGCGCTGCAATTTCATGACCGGGGACGACAGGCGGTTTGGCAAACGGATGACCGCCTTTCAGAACATGCAGATCCGAACCGCATATCCCGTAGAACACGGGCGCAATCCGTACTTCGTGCGGTTTAAGTTGCTGGTGTGGTACTTCAACATATTGAGTGGTGACTTTCCCAATATCTGAAAATAAAACCTGGGTAATTTTATCCATTGTTATTCTCCAGAATCGATATCCATAGGGGATTAGCGTTGCGCGATACCTTCATCGACAATTTCAGCCAGCCGTTGTAAACGAGGAACAGAGACATCGCGCAGCATAGTTTGTGGATCTTGTGCACCAACAACCGACGCCCAAACCGCTCGTCCAGCCAGGAAGCCCGACGCACCACCTTTCATGGCAATACTTACTGCACGGCCAAAAATATCGGCATCAACGCCAGAAGAAAGAATTACCCACGGCATCTTCATCTGATCGTTAAGTTGCTGACAGGCGGCAAGTAAGGTTTTTTCATCGCCTTTGCCCCCTAATGGCATCTCGGCTTTGTAAAGATCAGCCTCTGTTCCACCAAGCTCTGCGGCGGCGGCAACAATGGCGCTTTCACGATCAAAGTCCCAACCGCGACGAGGTGGACGCACCACAGGTTCAATAATGCTAACCAGCCCGGCACTACGGCAGCGACGAACAAATTTATCAACCATTGCCAGACGTTCCTCTGCGGGTTCATCTTCACGCCAGAGTACAAGTAATTTCATTGCCTTAGCCCCCATTTCACGGGCTTTATGCGGGTCGACGGACATATCTATTTCAACGCTATCAACCGGGAGGCCATTACCTGGGATAAAAAGATCGGCAGCGACAATCAGGCCGCAAGAATTAGCCACAGCGCCCTGCGCGACTATTTGTTCAAGACAAAATTGTTTATCCGCCAGAACGGCAGAAGCATAAGGAGAAAGGATTCGGGTCGCGGCAACTTTAAAATCGGTGAGTACACTGTCGGCGATGGGTTTTGGCTGCCCTGCTGCCGCAAACATCAGGCGCATGGCCTCACGCTGATCGACAGCTAACATGGCGAATCCACCACCTGGGCGGGAGATATCTTTCAGCGTAAATGGGGTGAAGTGGGATGACATAGAAACTCCTGTTAATAGATAAAATTAAAGACCAGCCTGCTGGCGAACCTGATTTAGCAGGGCGCTCCAGTCCTGCCGCCCTTTGCCGTCTTGACTTGCTGCGGCGTAATAACTTTCTGCTGCAATCCCCATATTGAGCGGTGCCCCCGTCTCCCGAGCGACGTCAACTGCAATACGCAGATCTTTCAACGCCAGATCCACCATGAAGGCGGGTGAAAGATCGCCTTTCAGCACTTTGCCAGGCCAGGTGGTCGTAAAATGTCCTTTCCCTGCTGCCGTACCACTCATCACCTTAATTGCGACATCAAGATTTAATCCCAGTGACTCACATAACACAGCGGCCTCGGAGGACAGCGCATTAAGCGCAATGCTCATATAGTTGTTAATTAGCTTCACGCGGATCCCCATTCCTGGGCCGCCAGCCTCGACCAGCTCATTACCCATGCACATGAGAATCGGGCGTGCACGTGCAATCTGCTCATCAGTGCCACCCGCTAAAATCAGCAATGTGCCATCAATCGCATTCACGGACGTTCTGCCCACGGGAGCGTCCATCATACTGATGCCTTTTTCTTGTAACTCCCGTATTAATGCATCGGTCTGTAAGGGATGAATAGTCGACATATCAATCAATAACGCGTCAGATGAAACAGCCTCACAGACGCCTTTTTCCCCCAACAGAACCTGTCGAACAATGTCACCATTGGGAAGCATAGTGATGATAAATTCAGCGCCTGCTGCTGCTTCCGCTGGGGTTTGTGCCGCAGTGGCCCCCTGCGTAACTAGCACATCGACGGCCTGTGCATTGACATCAAATACCTGCAATGAATGCCCTTTTTGCAATAGATTGTTAGCCATTGGGCTACCCATCTGCCCCAGCCCGAGAAATGCAATGGTTGCCATGAATACTCTCCTGTCTGACATTGACAAAATAATGACAATTGAAAATTTGTTTTCGTCTGTTTTTGAGCATATTTGTAATTTATGTTCAAAAACACGACACACATCACTAATTTGATCATTTGTGTCATTTAAATTGACCAAAGACGACAAAATTAAACAGGACAAGACAAATATGACCAGAATTGCATGCGTGGGTATCACAGTTCAGGACAGGATTTATTCTTTGCCCACTCTGCCGGAGGGCGGCGGGAAATATCAAGCAAATCATTATCTTGAGATTGGTGGCGGCCCGGCAGCAACAGCCGCTGTTGCAATCGCAAAGCTTGGCGTGGAGGTTGATTTCATCGGTCGCGTCGGCGATGACAGTTGTGGAAATACCTTACTTGCAGAACTTGAGGGTTGGGGCGTCAATACCGCATTTTGCCGCCGATATCCTAACGCCCGTTCGTCGCAATCAGCGATCCTCGTTGATCAGCATGGCGAACGGATTATCGTTAATTATCCAAGTCCTGATCTCGGTACTGATGCCGAATGGTTAGAAGCGATCGATTTCTCTCGTTATGATCTGATTCTGGCCGATGTTCGCTGGCATAGCGGTACTGAAAAAGCATTCTCGCTAGCGCGCCTTGCGGGTGTGACAACGCTTTTAGACGCCGATATGACACCGCAGGATATTTCTCCACTTGTCGCGCTTGCCGATCACGCCGTGTTCTCAACACCAGGGCTGAAACGCATGACTGGCCTGCAGTCACCTGAAGAAGGTTTGTTCCAGGCAACGACACAAACAGCAGGTAAAGTGTATGTTACGCTGGGTTCTGAAGGATCGTTGTGGATTGAAGATGGTCATTTGTGTCAACAGGAGGCATTTTCTGTCAATGTGGTTGATACCACTGGAGCAGGCGATGTTTTTCACGGCGCACTCGCGGTAGCGTTGGCAGAAAAAATGCCAACAAAAGAGGCTATTCGTTTTGCCAGTGCGGTTGCCGCGATGAAATGTACCCAGCCTGGCGGTCGGGCCGGCATTCCTAATCGTGAGCAAACCGAATCATTTTTGTCACTTTATGCGTAAAATGGTAAACATCTACCGAGGAGGGGCAAGGGAGTATTCATGAGTATCATCGAAGTGACAGGTAATCCACGCCATGACCAACTCGTTCATCTAATCGCAGAACGCGGTTATATGAATATTGAAGAACTGGCACAACTGCTGGATGTTTCAACGCAAACCGTGCGCCGGGATATCCGAAAACTCAGTGAGCAGGGCTTGATCACCCGTCATCATGGAGGGGCCGGGCGCGTCTCCAGCGTCATGAATACCGCTTTTGAGCAACGGGAACTTTCGCTCACCGCCGAGAAACGGGCGATCGCTGAGGCAGTCGCCGATTACCTTCCCGAACGCTGTACCGTCTTTATCACCATCGGTACAACCGTAGAAGCCGTTGCCAGAGCATTACTCAACCGGCGTGATTTACGCATTATCACTAACAGCCTACGTGTGGCACAGATTCTTTATAAGAATCAGGATATTGAAGTGATGGTGCCGGGAGGCACTTTACGCGCTCATAACGGCGGGATTATCGGCCCAGGAGCCGTGGATTTTATTGAAGGCTTCCGCGCAGATTATTTAATCACCAGTATAGGTGCCATTGAACATGACGGCACCCTACTGGAATTTGATGTAAATGAAGCGTTAGTCGCGAGAACGATGATTAAACATGCGCGGAATACATTGTTAGTGGCCGATCATACGAAGTTTGCCGCGTCTGCTGCCGTTTCAATTGGCAATGCACGGAATGTCAGGGCTTTTTTTACTGATGCCCCGCCTCCCAATTCTTTCTGCCAGTTGTTAAGTGAAGAGAATGTTGAACTGGTGGTTGCCGAGCAAGAAGTATCCTGAAATTGAAACTTCGGTTGATACGGTTTCCGTTGGCCGGATTAAGCACATCCGGCCATTAATTAAGCTTCAGCCGCCAGCATCTCTTTCTTACGTTGGCTAATACGCTTAACCAGCATTACGGAAACCACCGCACCACAGAATGCGAAGCAGGCCATAATGCCAAACACGATTTTGTAGCCAATAATCCCCGGATTTAAATCCAGAATGTAGCCATACAGACTGAAGCAGAACATCGCCGGGGCGTAACCAATAAAGCTACCCAACGCCATCGCCGCGCCTGTTTTATTTTCAGCAATTTTTGCTTCGCCGATAGGTGCAAAAAATACGGCTCGCTGTGTAAAGACTATCGCGCCAAAGCCCAGCGTACATGCCATCCCTAAATAGACCGGCATACTTTCGTGCGGCAGCATAATCAACAGTACGAGCGCAGCGGTACTGATGATAAAGGTGTAGCATAGATATTTACTCGGCGATTTCAGGATCTTATCTGAAATCATGCCACCAATCGGTCCACCAATCATTTTCAGACAGTATTGGTTAATGATGCCGTAAGCCCCCACCAGCGCAACGGGCAATAGATAGATGTTTTTCAGGAATGGAATGAAGAATGTTAGGCCACAGTAAACCGCGTAAACGAAGAAGACGTTGAAAGCGATAAGCCAGATGGTTTTGTCTCTCAGCACCGAGGTCATACTGGTGTTTTGCGATGCTCCGTCTTCTTTTTTCACCTCAACGGACGGTGCCTCTTCTTTGTCATTCAGGACAAAGAAAATGATAATGCCTACGGCAATCACAATAAGGGAATAGAACCAGATGCCTGCTTTAAAACCCAATAAGCCACTGCCAAACCAGGTAAATACTGCTAACGCAGAAAATGCCACCACGGTATCGACAATGCCACGCCCTGTTTCGAAGAAGCCAAACAACCGACCTTGTTGTTCGCTATTGCCCAATCGACTTACCGACTTGAGCAAGACCGGCCAGTTCATCATGTCGCAAGTAACGCCAAATAGCGCCCAGACAAAGAGGATGCCCCAATACCCCGGCATTGTCGTCAAATAAACACCCAGTAATCCTGTCGCAATGAGTGAGAATGACATGGTGTATCTGCGCGGTAGTTTATCGGCAAAATAAATAGACAGAAAAAAACCCACTGTCGTGACAAATGAGTTTACCGACATAGCATTACCAATTTGACCATTGGTCAAATGGAAATATTCCTGCATCGGGATATAAAACGCATCTTTCAGAGACGGTAATTTATAAATTGTACCGCCACACAGTGTTAATAGACTAAATAACGCCCATTTCTTTTTCGTGAGCATAACATCCCCTAAGCGATTTTTAAAATCACTGTTTTAAAGGCAATAAGATACCGACCATTCATATGGAATGGTTTTATTAACTGCGTATGAGTTAAAACTTATTAGTGGTTCAGAAGATGGTTTGCCTCTTGTTTGATTTGTTGTAGTACGTTACGCACATGATTTATCTGATTAATTGCATCTTCTTTTTCTTTACGTAGCCGCGCATCCAGTAAATGATTTTCTGGTAGGGGTGTTTCACTCATCTGGCGATAAGGGATCCACGGATTATCATCTTCGTCTTCAAAGCGGAACGCAGGCGCATAGTAATCAACCTCTTCTTCCAGGCCATATGCCGTCACCTGCGGCTCATCATCACCCAGGCAGATAAGGTGCGTTAATAACGCTTTGAACGGCATATCACCCTGACCTGAAATACAGGCTTTATGACCCAGGCCACCCTCTTCTTTAACGATCAAGGCATCTTTGATATGGACCTGGGTAATATGCGGTGCCATCGTTTTTAAAGCGTCGATGGGATGCTCATTTGTATTGATCATGTTCGCAAAATCAAACAGTAAGGAAAGAGACTCCATCTCACTTTCTTTGACCAGCGACACCAGCTCATGGCTTTTTAAATCTTCATGCTGTTCGATCGTAAAAGTCAGGCCGCTGTCCTGATACGTTTCCCGTACATAGGCAATGTCGTTAGCGATGATCGATAATACGTCGCGCAAATTACCTTCATAACGTGGATAAAAACGTACGGATGATGCCCCAGTTTTCAACGCAATGGCGACGGCTTCGTCAATAGATGCCTTATCTGAAGCGCTGGTTTCAATATGAATATCAAGGTTCAGACGGCGGGCTTTATCCCCAAAGGCAGAGAGTTCTTTATCGTCCATATTACCAAGAGAAAAACGCTCGCCATCCAGAACATGGATTTTGACGCCACGTAGATTATTTTCACTTGCGATATCAAGTAAATCAGCAGGCAACACTCTTTCCAGCCGCATATTTAAATGAAAGGCATAAGCATGTAAATAAAGAGGAAGAGTGTCGACACGTTGTAGAATCTTTCTTGCGTTATTTATTGTCACCATAAAACACCTACAGATTAATGATGAGGTCTACGGCCTCAAATCGCCAATATTCAATATCTATCTGGACAATATTGCCTTGCTGGTCGGCGCGATGCTTTTCAATTAAGATCGCTGGCATACCCGCAGAACCGCCAAGATACTTGCTGATATCGCCCGGCATTCTGACGGGTTTGAAAATCAATTTTTTTACTACCGTCTCTTTTTGGTAGCACTTTTCCCAGACTGCAGAAAATGAGTGGTTTTCAAGTTGTTCAATAAAACCCGGAGCAACTTCAGGATTAATATATGTTTCGTGATAGAAAACTTTATGTCCTTCCAGCGCCCCCCAGCCGGTGATGCGATAGAGTTCAGTTGATGGTGTCACTGCAATCAGTGGCGCGAGCGTCTCGGGAATATCGCTGGTACGGTTTTTCTCGGTAAACCCCCAGGAAGGCTCTCGTCCTTGCTCAATTGCGGCCCGCTGAAAGCTCGCTGACAGCTCCGGACTGTAATTAAATCGCGGCTGGGTCACGAACCACCCCTTACGATCCTTACGGAAGATTTTGGATTCTGCCTCGAGGTTCAACAACGCCTGGCGCAGCGTCATACGTTTAATGCCCAGCAGTTCTCCCAGCTCTCTTTCTGAAGGGAGTTTTCCACCCGGCGTGGTGATGCCATCTTTCAACCACCGATCCAGTTTCTCTTTTGCATTTTCTACGGTGGATTGATTCTCCGCCATTGTTTAATCCTTTTGGTTTAAACCAGATGAAGCATCTTACGCTTACGCCAAAAAAGAAAGCAATTAACGGTGTATGACTTTGCAGATAATTGTGACAAAGCTCTCTATTGACGTAATCACAGACTTATAAGGGAGATACTCGCATTGGTGTGCGCTCACGACAGGTAAAAAAAAACCTGCCAGCGATGGCAGGTTTTTTATGACTAAAAAACGAAATTAATCGTCTTTCGGTGCGCGGTTGGCGCGACGACGATCGTTTTCCGTCAGGTGACGTTTACGAATACGGATAGAGGTCGGAGTCACTTCTACCAGTTCGTCATCATCGATGAACTCCAGAGCTTGTTCCAGAGTCATGCGGATAGGCGGAACCAGAACAACGGCTTCGTCAGTACCGGAAGCACGCATGTTGGTCAGTTTCTTACCGGTCAGGCAGTTTACAGTCAGGTCGTTAGAGCGGCTGTGAATACCGATAATCTGACCTTCGTAAACTTCTGCACCGTGACCGAGGAACAGCTTACCGCGATCCTGCAGACCGAACAGCGCGAACGCTACCGCTTTACCCTGACCGTTAGAGATCAGTACACCGTTCTGACGCTGACCCACTTCGCCCGGACGTACGTCGTCGTAGTGGCTGAAGGTGGAGTACAGCAGACCAGTACCGGAAGTCATGGTCATGAACTCAGAACGGAAGCCAATCAGACCACGGCTTGGGATCACGTAGTCGAGACGTACGCGGCCTTTACCGTCTGGATTCATGTTTTTCAGGTCGCCTTTACGTTCGCCCAGCGCCTGCATCACAGAACCCTGATGCTGTTCTTCAACGTCCAGCGTCACGTTTTCATACGGCTCTTGTTTACGACCGTCGATTTCACGGAAGATTACTTTCGGACGGGATACCGCCAGTTCGAAACCTTCACGACGCATGTTTTCGATAAGAACAGACAGGTGCAGTTCGCCACGACCAGAAACGCGGAACGCATCGGCGTCTTCGGTTTCTTCTACGCGCAGCGCAACGTTGTGTACCAGTTCTTTGTTCAGACGATCCAGGATCTGACGAGACGTTACGAACTTACCTTCTTTACCGCAGAACGGCGAGGTGTTAACGCAGAAGAACATAGAAACGGTCGGCTCATCAACGGAGAGTGCCGGCAGCGCTTCAACGTTTTGCGTGTCGCAAACGGTGTCAGAAATGTTCAGTTCGCCCAGGCCCGTGATCGCCACGATATCGCCAGCTTCCGCCAGATCGGTTTCAATACGTTCCAGACCGAGGTGTCCCAGCACTTTACCGACTTTCGCGTTACGGGTTTTGCCTTCGCTATCGATGATAGTGACCTGCTGGTTCGGCTTCACTTTACCGCGCTTGATGCGGCCAATGCCGATAACGCCAACATAGCTGTTGTAATCGAGCTGAGAAATCTGCATCTGGAACGGACCGTCAAGGTCAACGTCCGGCGCAGGAACGTGGTCAACAATCGCCTGGTACAGCGGGGTCATGTCTTCCGCCATATCTTCGTGGTCCAGACCCGCGATACCGTTCAGCGCAGAAGCGTAAACGATCGGGAAGTCCAGCTGCTCGTCGGTCGCGTCGAGGTTAACGAACAGATCGAATACCTGATCCACAACCCAATCAGGACGCGCGCCAGGGCGGTCAACTTTGTTGATAACAACAATCGGCTTCAGGCCGTAAGCAAACGCTTTTTTGGTTACGAAGCGCGTTTGCGGCATCGGGCCGTCAAATGCGTCAACCACCAGCAGCACTGAGTCTACCATGGACATTACACGTTCAACTTCACCACCGAAGTCGGCGTGCCCCGGGGTATCAACGATGTTGATACGGTAATCATTCCATTTGATAGCGGTGTTTTTCGCGAGGATGGTAATCCCACGCTCTTTCTCCAAATCGTTGGAGTCCATCACGCGCTCTTGGGTTTCGGCACGAGAGTCGAACGTACCGGATTGTTGGAGCAGCTTGTCTACCAGGGTGGTTTTACCATGGTCTACGTGCGCGATGATGGCGATATTACGCAATTTTTCGATCACAACTTTGCCTCAGGCATTAGAAATAGCGCGTTATTGTACACGGATTAATCGCACTACAAAACAGGATCACAAACATCCTCCGCAAACAAGTATTGCAGAGTCCCTTTGTGATCGCTTTCACGGAGCATAAAAAGGGTTATCCAAAGGTCATTGCACCAATATGGTGCTTAATGTTTCCATTGAAGCACTATATTGGTGCAACATTCACATCGTGGTGCAGCCCTTTTGCACGATGGTGCGCATGATAACGCCTTTTAGGGGCAATTTAAAAGTTGGCACAGATTTCGCTTTATCTTTTTTACGGCGACACGGCCAAAATAATTGCAGATTTCGTTACCACGACGACCATGACCAATCCAGGAGAGTTAAAGTATGTCCGCTGAACACGTACTGACGATGCTGAACGAGCACGAAGTGAAGTTTGTTGATTTGCGCTTCACCGATACCAAAGGTAAAGAACAGCACGTCACTATCCCTGCTCATCAGGTGAATGCTGAATTCTTCGAAGAAGGCAAAATGTTTGACGGCTCCTCGATTGGCGGCTGGAAAGGCATTAACGAATCCGACATGGTGCTGATGCCAGACGCATCCACCGCAGTGATTGACCCGTTCTTTGCCGATTCTACCCTGATTATCCGTTGCGACATCCTTGAACCTGGCACCCTGCAAGGCTATGACCGTGACCCGCGCTCCATCGCGAAACGCGCTGAAGATTACCTGCGTTCTACTGGCATTGCCGACACCGTACTGTTCGGGCCAGAACCTGAATTCTTCCTGTTCGATGACATCCGTTTCGGATCTTCTATCTCCGGTTCCCACGTTGCTATCGACGATATCGAAGGCGCATGGAACTCCTCCACCCAATATGAAGGTGGTAACAAAGGTCACCGTCCGGCAGTGAAAGGCGGTTACTTCCCGGTTCCGCCGGTAGACTCTGCTCAGGATATTCGTTCTGAAATGTGTCTGGTGATGGAACAGATGGGTCTGGTGGTTGAAGCCCATCACCACGAAGTAGCGACTGCTGGTCAGAACGAAGTGGCTACCCGCTTCAATACCATGACCAAAAAAGCTGACGAAATTCAGATCTACAAATATGTTGTGCACAACGTAGCGCACCGCTTCGGTAAAACCGCGACCTTTATGCCAAAACCGATGTTCGGTGATAACGGCTCCGGTATGCACTGCCACATGTCGCTGTCTAAAAACGGCGTTAACCTGTTCGCGGGTGACAAATATGCAGGTCTGTCTGAACAGGCGCTGTACTACATTGGCGGCGTAATCAAACACGCGAAAGCGATTAATGCCCTGGCAAACCCGACCACCAACTCTTACAAGCGTCTGGTCCCGGGCTACGAAGCACCGGTAATGCTGGCTTACTCTGCGCGTAACCGTTCTGCGTCTATCCGTATTCCGGTGGTTTCTTCTCCGAAAGCACGTCGTATCGAAGTACGTTTCCCGGACCCGGCGGCTAACCCGTACCTGTGCTTTGCTGCCCTGCTGATGGCCGGTCTTGACGGTATCAAGAACAAGATCCATCCGGGCGAAGCAATGGACAAAAACCTGTATGACCTGCCGCCGGAAGAAGCGAAAGAGATCCCACAGGTTGCTGGTTCTCTGGAAGAAGCACTGAACGAACTGGATCTGGACCGCGAGTTCCTGAAAGCCGGTGGTGTGTTCACTGATGAAGCGATCGATGCGTACATCGCTCTGCGTCGCGAAGAAGATGACCGCGTGCGTATGACTCCGCATCCGGTAGAGTTTGAGCTGTACTACAGCGTCTAATAGTTGAAGTTGTACTACCCGGCGCAACAACGCCGGGATTTAGTTGCCGTGGAAACTTTCAGCCCATCTCTGCATGGGCTTTTTTCTCCGTCAATTCTCTGATGCTACGCGCTTTTTATCCGTAAAAAGCTATAATGCACTAAAATGGTGCAACCTGTTCAGGAGACTGCTTTATGGCAACAGGCACGCAGCCCGATGCTGGGCAGATCCTCAACTCGCTGATTAACAGTATTTTGTTAATCGATGACAACCTGGCGATCCATTACGCCAACCCCGCCGCGCAACAACTGCTCGCCCAAAGCTCCCGCAAATTGTTTGGTACACCGTTACCGGAACTGTTGAGCTACTTCTCATTAAATATCGAGCTGATGCAAGAAAGTCTGGAGGCGGGGCAAGGTTTTACTGATAACGAAGTGACGCTGGTCATCGACGGGCGCTCGCATATCCTTTCTGTGACGGCCCAGCGTATGCCGGACGGCATGATCCTGCTGGAGATGGCACCGATGGATAACCAGCGCCGCTTAAGTCAGGAACAGCTACAGCACGCCCAGCAGGTTGCTGCCCGTGATTTAGTGCGCGGCCTGGCACATGAGATTAAAAATCCGCTTGGCGGTTTACGTGGCGCGGCACAGCTGCTCAGCAAAGCATTACCTGACCCGTCACTACTTGAATATACCAAAGTGATTATCGAACAGGCGGACCGGCTGCGAAATCTGGTCGACCGTCTGTTGGGACCGCAGCTGCCCGGTACGCGCGTTACCGAAAGTATTCACAAAGTGGCTGAACGCGTGGTGACGCTGGTGTCGATGGAGCTGCCGGACAACGTGCGGTTGATTCGTGATTACGACCCCAGCCTGCCGGAACTGGCGCACGACCCGGATCAAATTGAGCAAGTGCTCCTGAATATTGTGCGTAATGCGCTACAGGCGCTGGGGCCAGAGGGTGGTGAAATCATTCTGCGTACCCGCACCGCGTTTCAACTGACCTTACACGGCGAGCGCTATCGGCTGGCGGCGCGAATTGATGTGGAAGATAACGGGCCGGGCATTCCGCCTCATTTGCAGGATACGCTGTTTTATCCGATGGTCAGTGGCCGCGAAGGTGGTACCGGGCTTGGCTTATCCATCGCCCGTAATTTGATTGATCAGCATTCAGGCAAAATTGAATTTACCAGTTGGCCAGGTCATACCGAGTTCTCGGTTTACCTGCCTATCAGGAAATAAAGGTGACGTTTATGCAACGAGGGATAGTCTGGGTAGTCGATGACGATAGTTCCATCCGTTGGGTGCTTGAACGTGCGCTCGCTGGAGCGGGTTTAACCTGTACGACATTTGAGAACGGCGCGGAGGTACTGGAGGCGCTGGCGAGCAAAACGCCGGATGTGCTGCTTTCAGATATCCGTATGCCGGGAATGGACGGGCTGGCGCTGCTCAAGCAGATTAAACAGCGCCATCCGATGCTTCCGGTCATCATTATGACCGCACATTCCGATCTGGATGCTGCCGTCAGCGCCTATCAACAAGGGGCGTTTGATTATCTGCCCAAACCGTTTGATATCGACGAAGCCGTCGCCCTGGTTGAGCGCGCCATCAGTCATTACCAGGAACAGCAGCAGCCGCGTAATGTTCAGCTTAACGGCCCAACGACCGATATCATCGGCGAAGCGCCAGCCATGCAGGACGTGTTCCGTATTATCGGTCGGCTTTCGCGTTCTTCTATTAGCGTGCTGATTAACGGCGAATCCGGCACCGGTAAAGAACTGGTCGCTCATGCCCTGCATCGCCACAGTCCGCGAGCCAAAGCGCCGTTTATCGCGCTGAATATGGCGGCTATCCCGAAGGATTTGATCGAATCAGAACTGTTTGGTCACGAGAAAGGCGCGTTTACCGGCGCGAATACCATTCGTCAGGGGCGTTTTGAACAGGCCGATGGCGGCACGTTATTTCTCGATGAAATTGGCGATATGCCGCTGGATGTGCAGACGCGTTTGCTGCGCGTGCTAGCAGACGGTCAGTTTTACCGCGTTGGCGGCTATGCGCCGGTGAAAGTGGATGTGCGGATTATCGCTGCCACTCACCAGAATCTCGAACAGCGGGTGCAGGAAGGTAAGTTCCGTGAGGATCTGTTCCACCGCCTGAACGTTATCCGCGTTCATCTGCCGCCGCTGCGCGAACGTCGGGAAGATATTCCCCGTCTGGCGCGCCATTTTTTACAGGTTGCCGCGCGCGAACTGGGCGTAGAAGCGAAGTTGCTGCATCCGGAAACCGAAGCCGCGCTGACGCGTCTGGCGTGGCCAGGCAACGTGCGCCAGCTGGAAAACACCTGCCGCTGGCTAACGGTAATGGCTGCCGGACAGGAAGTGTTGATTCAGGATTTGCCTGGCGAACTGTTTGAATCAACGGTTGCGGAGAGTACTTCGCAAATGCAACCGGACAGTTGGGCGACGCTGTTAGCGCAGTGGGCAGACAGGGCGCTGCGTTCCGGTCATCAAAATCTGCTTTCCGAAGCGCAGCCTGAGCTGGAGCGGACGTTACTGACGACCGCGTTGCGACATACGCAAGGACATAAACAGGAAGCGGCGCGGCTACTCGGCTGGGGGCGTAACACTCTGACGCGGAAGTTAAAAGAGCTGGGGATGGAGTGATTCACGGCTTGTGTGTAAAGATTGATTATTGAGCGCAAACTGCTGGTATTTTGCGCTTTACTGTTCCGATAAGTTCAGTATGATCTTGCCCGGAAAACGGGGAGAGTCATTATGCTGGAATCAATAATTAATCTGGTATCGAGTGGCGCAGTTGACAGCCACACACCGCAAACTGCTGTTGCTGCCGTGCTGTGTGCCGCGATGATTGGGCTGTTTAGTTGAGTTTCAGATTGCTGATGATGTGCTCTTTGTTCATGCCGGATGCGGCGTGAACGCCTTATCCGGCCTACAAAAGCAATATTTTCAACAGGTTTTGTAGGCCTGATAAGCGTAGCGCATCAGGCAATCTTGTTCTCAGCACATTGATGGCGCTTTCGTTTTCTACTTTGTAAACGAAGCGCCATTCACTATTTAAATCACCCGTGAGAACTGCTGCATCCGCGCTTTCTGGCGCAGATAGGTATCAAAGCACATGCAAATGTTGCGGATCAGCAAGCGACCTTTCGCCGTCACCTGAATCCCCTTGTCATCCACATCCACCAGCCCATCTTTTGCTAACGGGGCGAGCAGCTTGAGATCTTCCGCAAAGTAATCAGCGAAGTGCAAATCCCACTGTTGCTCAATGGGAGCGTAATCCAGACGGAAGTTGCAGATGAGCGACTTAATCACATCGCGGCGAATACAGTCATCACGCGTTAGCGCAATACCACGCCACAGCGCGTTGCCTTGTTCATCCACTTGCTGATAGTAGTGCTTCAACTCTTTCTGGTTCTGCGCGTAGCAGTCGCCAATCATACTGATGGCGGAAACGCCCATCCCCAGCAGATCGGTATCGCCCTGAGTGGTGTAGCCCTGGAAGTTACGGTGCAGCACGCCTTCACGCTGGGCCACCGCCAGCTCGTCATCCGGACGGGCAAAGTGATCCATACCGATAAACTGATAGCCCGATTGCGTCAGGAAGGCGATGGTTTCCTGCAGGATATCGAGTTTTTGCTGCGGACTCGGCAGGTCAGCATCTTTGATTTTGCGCTGAGCAGCAAAAATGGTCGGCAGATGCGCGTAGTTAAAGACACTCAGACGATCGGGGTTCAACTCCGCCACGCGTTTCAGGGTAAAAACGAAACTCTCCGGCGTTTGTTTCGGCAGGCCGTAAATCAGGTCGATGTTGGTGGAGGTAAAACCAATCTCACGCGCATGGTTAAGCAGTGCAAAGATGAACTCTTCATCCTGCTCGCGGTTAACCTGACGTTGCACTTCTTTGTTGAAGTCCTGCACGCCCATGCTCAGGCGATTAAAGCCCTCGGCGCGTAAATGATCGAGTACATCCAGTTCGATTTCGCGCGGATCGACTTCGATCGAAATCTCCGCATCGGCATTGAACTGGAAGTTTTCGCGCAGCAGCTTCATCAGACGGCTGATTTGCGCTTTGTTCAGATACGTCGGCGTACCACCGCCCCAGTGCAGCTGGCTCACCTTGCGCCCGGCAAAAAGCGGTGCACGATGGACGATTTCTTGCTCCAGCGCGTCCAGATACTGATCGGCCTTGTGCTGCTGGCGAGTAACAATCTTATTGCAACCGCAGAAGTAACAAAGCTTATGGCAGAACGGGATATGTACGTAGAGAGATAATGGACGCTCAGGATAGCGCGCCACGGCTTGTAAAAACGCCTGTTCGCCGAAGTCTTCTGAAAACTCCAGCGCGGTCGGGTACGAGGTGTATCGTGGCCCGGAATAGTTATATTTCTGGATCAGGGCCAGATCCCAGTCGATTTGCTGTACAGACATGCTCACTCCTTCCGATGGCGTCTCTGGCGGCTACGGCGTACCGGCGGATGCCCGTTTCGGGTCATCAGCCGGTTGCGCAGCCACTTTTGTCGCCGCGACAACCGCTGTAGTTTAACGAATAACCACACCAGATAACATATAACCGGAAGGGTTATCAGCAGAACGGGAAGGCCCACGGCGGCAATCCGTTAGTTGCCCCGCAGCAGACGCATCATGTCTTCTTGCTTCTCGTCTTCTTCCTCTTCTTCGTCATCGTCATAAGAGAGGCCGAGCTTCTGCATCAACTCATCAATACGATCCAGCTTGGCATCCACCCAGGATTGCTCTTCGGCGCTCAGGGTTTCGCCTGCTTCCAGACGTTCCAGCAGCGCATCCAGACGCTCATCCGTTTCCAGTAACTCCAACTCCGCCTGCGGTGAAAGCATAGGTTTCTCACTCTTCGGTTTGTGCTGTTTGGTGACTTTTTCAGTCACGCCCAATGGAATAGGGGTTTTACTGCCAATACGTGGATCTTTCGGTGCGTTCTGGCCTTTGCTGCCTGACGTGGTGTTACCGCCCGCTGCGCGGCTGCCCGGCGCATGACCACGACGTTTTTTCTGACGCTTACGGTCACGAGCTTCCTGATCCAGCTCCTCGCGTGTTTTTCGACGCGCTTTTGCATGACCTTTGCTGCGTGAGTTTGAAGATGATGGTTTCATAATGGTTCGTCTTTTAGCCGTTTTATTCAGTATAGATTTGCGGCGGAATCTAACAGAAAGCAAGCAAAGAAAAAAGGCGACAGATTACTCTGTCGCCTTTTTTCCTGACTCATAACCCTTAACGGGTCTTACAATCCTTGCAGGCCGCCAACACACCCTGTTTTTCCATTAGCCGGAACAATCCGTGTTGATTCCATTTCCGTTTAATTACGTCTCCGGACGTTTGTCTTCCTGACAATCCTCTGTCTTCGCCTCCTGGCGCTCCTGACCCTCATCCTGAGTCATTGTTCCTGTTAGCGTCCTCGCTCTATGGGTGCTACTTTACGCCTTTGCTTTAAACAAACAATCAACCGCCATCAGTATTTGCACATTTTCAGAGTTTTATATAAAAGCAATTAACTGATTTATATAACTTATTTGACATGCATCGCAGAATTTTCTCTGCTATTTCGCATAAAGACTATCGGCAATGTCTCACAAAGCGTATGGCTTTTACTTACAACGCTCACGCCGAAAAATCCGCCTTTTATTATGGTTCAGGTATAATCGCCGCAAAGCTTTGACTGACGGAGACGACCGCTTTGACTAATTTGAATTATCAACAGACGCATTTTGTGATGAGTGCGCCTGATATTCGCCACCTACCTTCCGATACCGGAATTGAAGTGGCTTTTGCAGGCCGTTCCAACGCAGGTAAATCCAGCGCGCTGAACACGCTGACTAACCAGAAAAGCCTGGCGCGGACCTCAAAAACCCCAGGGCGCACCCAGCTTATCAACCTGTTTGAAGTGGCTGACGGCAAGCGTCTGGTTGACTTGCCTGGGTACGGTTATGCGGAAGTCCCGGAAGAGATGAAGCGCAAATGGCAGCGCGCGCTCGGCGAGTACCTCGAAAAACGTCAGAGCCTGCAAGGTCTGGTGGTGCTAATGGATATTCGCCATCCGCTGAAAGATTTGGATCAACAGATGATTGAGTGGGCGGTAGACAGCAATATCGCCGTGCTGGTGCTGCTGACCAAAGCGGACAAACTGGCAAGCGGCGCACGTAAAGCGCAATTGAATATGGTGCGTGAAGCGGTGCTGGCGTTTAACGGTGATGTGCAGGTTGAAACGTTCTCTTCACTGAAGAAACAAGGCGTGGACAAGCTGCGGCAGAAACTGGATACCTGGTTTAACGAGATGCAGCCTGTAGAAGAAACGCAGGACAGCGAATAATTTTCTTGCCTTAATGCTTGTGCCGGATGTGGCGTATCCGGCCCGTAAATTCAATAGATTACACTTCTACCGTTGGCCTGATAAACAGGGCGCATCAGGCATTACGGATCTTTTCTTTCGCCCAATAAAAAACGCCCCAGTCATTACTGACTGGGGCGGCTAAAATATTCAGCCAAATCCGATTACGTGAAGTAAAAGGTCTGAAAGATAGAACATCTTACCTCTGTACCCTACGCGACTAACTTTACTCTTTTTTGTTCAGTTCAGAAAGCATTTTTTGTAATTTTTTTTCAGTTGTTGCATAGGAATTTCTAATAGCCATCACAAAACGTGACAGCTTATGTTGCTTACTTACGAAAAAAGGGCATGTTCAGGCGAATCTTAGTGCGCCTGATCCCAGTTTTCGCCACTCCCCACTTCCACCAGCAACGGCACATCCAGACGGGTACAGTTTTCCATCAGTTGATGAATCTGCTTCGCGACGGCATCGACATCATCTTTATGAACTTCAAATACCAGTTCATCGTGTACCTGCATGATCATACGCACACGCGGTTGCTCAGCCTGTAACCACGCATCAACGGCAATCATCGCCCGTTTGATAATGTCGGCGGCGGTTCCCTGCATTGGCGCGTTAATGGCTGCACGTTCAGCCGCTGCACGACGAGCCCCATTGCTGGATTTGATATCCGGCAGATACAGACGGCGTCCGTCCAGCGTTTCAACGTAGCCCTGCTCTTTCGCCTGAGCACGGGTGCGTTCCATATACTGCAGCACGCCAGGGTAGCGTTCGAAGTAAAGGTCCATGTACTTCTGCGCTTCTTTACGTGGAATGTTCAATTGCCGCGCCAGACCGAAAGCACTCATGCCATAAATCAGACCAAAGTTGATCGCTTTCGCGCTACGGCGTTGCTCGCTGGTTACGGTTTCCAGTGGCAAACCAAACACTTCTGCCGCCGTAGCCCGGTGGATATCTTTTCCTTCCGCGAATGCGGTCAGCAAGCCTTTGTCACGCGAGAGATGCGCCATAATGCGCAGTTCAATCTGCGAGTAGTCCGCCGAGACAATCACATAATCCTCTGGCGCAATAAACGCCTGGCGGATACGACGACCTTCTTCGTTACGCACCGGAATGTTTTGCAGGTTAGGATCGGTTGACGATAAACGTCCCGTTGCAGTTACTGCCTGGTGATAAGAGGTATGCACACGCCCGGTTTTCGGGTTGATCATCAGCGGCAGCTTGTCGGTGTAAGTCGATTTCAGCTTCGCCAGACCACGATACTCCAGAATCACTTTTGGCAACGGATAGTCCAGCGCCAGTTCTTCCAGTACCTCTTCCGACGTTGACGGCGCGCCACCTGGCGTTTTCTTCAGCGGTTTAATGCCCTGTTTTTCAAACAGAATGGTTTGTAACTGCTTGGTGGAAGAAAGGTTAAACTCCTCACCTGCAATTTCATGCGCTTTCTTTTCCAGCTCAGCCAGACGAAGAGTGAGCTCTTCAGAATGATTGTGCAGCACTTTCGGATCGATCTTCACACCGTTACGTTCAATGCGTGAAAGCACCGGCACTAGCGGCATTTCGATATTCTCGAAGACGTTCAACGGCCCTTTGTGTTTTTGCAGATCCGGCCACATTTTCAGATGCAGCTGCAAGGTGACATCTGCATCTTCGGCGGCGTAACGTCCGGCCTCTTCGAGGGCAATCTGGTTAAAGGTCAGTTGATTTTTGCCTTTACCCGCAATCTCTTCAAAAGTGATGGTTTTGTGCTTCAACCAACGTTCCGCGAGGCTGTCCATATCGTGACGCCCGGCAACGCTATTGAGAATGTAGGACTCCAGCATGGTATCAAACGCAATCCCACGCAGCTCAATGCCGTAATTCGCCAGAATACCGCGATCGTATTTCAGGTTTTGCCCGACCTTCAGCGCCTTTTCATCTTCCAGCAGCGGTTTTAGCAACTCGAGTGCACGCTCGCGAGAGATTTGATCGGGCGCATCAAGATAATCATGAGCAACCGGAATATATGCCGCTACGCCTGGCTCGATAGCAAAAGAAAGCCCGACCAGGTTAGCAGAGATGTTATCAAGGCTGTCGGTTTCGGTATCAAATGCAAATACCGGCGCTTTTTCCAGCTTCGCAATCCACGCTTTCAGTGTTTCTTCATCAAGGATGGTGACGTAGTTGTCATAAGAAATCACCGTTGCCGTCACTTCTGGTGCTTCGTCTGCAACACTGGTTTCCTGTGGCTTCGCGGCTGGTTTTGCCCCTTTGGCCTGTAACCATTTGCCCGCTTCGACATCAGCAGTCCAGCGTTTGAACTCATACTTTTTGAACAGCCCCAACAACTCTTCCGCTGCCGGTTGCTGCACTTCCAGTTGTTCACAGGTCAGCTCCAGTTCAACGTCGGTTTTAATCGTCGCCAGCTGGTATGAGAGATAAGCAACTTCTTTGTTTTGCTCGAGCTTCGCTGCCATTGTTTTCGCGCCACGGAAGCTCAACCCAGCAATTTTTTCTGGCTCGGCATACAGCGTATCCAGGCCGCCAAGACCTTGCAGCAATGCCTGCGCGGTTTTTTCACCGACGCCCGGTACGCCAGGAATGTTATCAGAGGAGTCACCCATCAGCGCCAGGAAATCGATGATCAGTTCTGGCGGCACGCCGTACTTATTCACCACCTCTTCCGGTCCGAGGATGGTATTCGTCATGGTATTGATAAGCGTAATATTTGGCGTCACCAGTTGCGCCATATCTTTATCGCCAGTGCTGATCAGCACCGGACGCCCGGATTTTTCGGCTTCGCGCGCCAGAGTACCGATAACGTCGTCCGCTTCTACGCCAGAAACCGCCAGCAGCGGCAGTCCCATCGCTTTAACCATCGCGTGCAGAGGTTCGATTTGTGCTCGCAGATCGTCCGGCATTGGCGGGCGATGTGATTTGTAATGTTCAAACAGTTCATCACGAAAGGTTTTTCCCTTGGCGTCAAAGACCACCGCTGCATGCGTCGGTTTATATTGCATGATCAGACTGCGCAGCATGTTGAGGACACCATACATCGCACCGGTCGGCTCGCCTGCGCTGTTAGTCAGCGGGGGAAACGCGTGATATGCGCGATAAAGATAAGATGAACCATCTACAAGGATAAGTGGATTTTGGGGGATCTGAACCATAATGTCCGTGCCTGTTTATCAGATTATGGGTAAAGGATGCCACAGACAGGATGAAAACATGAGTTTTTCACCGCTTTTCGTGAAAATCTTTTGTAGATCTTCTGGATCGCTCGCAAATCGTCATGTGGATAACTTTGTGCATAAATTATTTACATCGCTTTTAATTTATTATCATGCTTTTTACAGCATGATGTTTGTCTTTGTTTTTCATGAAGTTAAAAATAAGACCATCCCTAATAATTGAGATAATGGGATTTTTTCTAATGTGGATAGATATGAATTATTTTTCTCCTTAAGGATCATCCGTTATTTGGGTCGTTTTCTGCTAAAATCTGCGCCTTGCGCTTCTTTAGCGCACTGTCTATGGCTAACTTTTTGAATAAATTCATTATGACGAGAATACTCGCTGCGATAACCCTTTTGCTGAGTATCGTATTGACCATTTTGGTCACTATTTTTTGCTCCGTCCCGATCATCATTGCCGGGATTGTAAAACTATTGCTTCCTGTGCCAGTCATTTGGCGAAAGGTTTCGCGTTTTTGTGATTTTATGATGTATTGCTGGTGCGAAGGTCTGGCGGTATTACTGCATCTGAACCCACACCTGCAATGGGAAGTTCACGGGCTGGAAGGGTTAAGTAAGAAGAACTGGTATCTGCTTATTTGTAACCACCGTAGTTGGGCAGATATTGTCGTACTGTGCGTGCTGTTTCGTAAGCACATTCCGATGAATAAATATTTCCTCAAGCAGCAACTGGCCTGGGTGCCTTTTCTTGGCCTGGCGTGCTGGGCGCTGGATATGCCGTTCATGAAGCGTTATTCCCGCGCTTATTTATTACGTCATCCGGAGCGACGTGGTAAAGATGTCGAAACCACTCGGCGTTCTTGTGAAAAGTTTCGCCTGCATCCCACCACCATTGTCAATTTCGTTGAAGGCTCCCGTTTCACGCAAGAAAAACATCAGCAAACCCACTCCACTTTTCAAAACTTGTTGCCACCAAAGGCGGCAGGCATTGCGATGGCGCTAAATGTACTGGGTAAACAATTCGATAAACTGCTTAATGTTACGCTGTGTTATCCGGACAATAACCGTCAGCCGTTCTTCGATATGTTAAGCGGTAAACTGACGCGAATTGTCGTACATGTGGATTTGCAGTCTATTTCCGATGAGTTACATGGCGACTACATCAATGACAAAAGCTTTAAGCGCCATTTTCAGCAATGGCTGAACTCACTGTGGCAGGAAAAAGACCGGCTTCTGACGTCGTTGATGTCATCACAGCGGCAGGACAAGTAAATTTTGCTCGCCTCTGAATGAGCAGAGGCGAGTGAGTATTTTAATGAACAAAACGTCCGGCACGAGACATAAATTCTTCTTCGCTCATCTCCTGTCCGTTAAAAGCAACTTTACCCGGTGTATAACGCAGTTGCAGCGAGGCGGTATTGTTGTCAATCGTGATTAACTGAAACATCTGACCTAAGGTCATCATCCCGCTGATTTGTTTATCAGCCTGCTTTTGCGCTTTTTCCGCATCCATTCCTTCAGATAAATTAAGCTGTTTTGCGATTTCTGTGGCGACATTAAGCGGTAATTTCACATCAAAATTGAGCGATTTAATATCTTTGTTTGTGGATGATGAAGATTTGGCTGGGTCGGCAATACTGATATCCAGATTGGCATTTAGTTCGCCGAGTGCGTTCTTCCATCTTACCGGTTGTTTAATGGTCGGCTCACTTTTTTGTAATAACGGTAAATACTCTTTGAAAAATGCAGCATTCACTTCTTGCAGAGCAACTTCATCGTTTGCTAACTCAGGGTGTGCAGCAAGCTGCTTCTGCATCGCAATGTTATACTGGATGATAAATTGGCGCACCGCTGAGGGATCAATAGATTCAGCAATCAATGACCACTCACCACTACCGAGTTGCTGATTCCCTTTTGTTAACTTATCAAGTTCGTAGGTCAGATTGACATTGATATAATCTTTGTCTTTAACGCGATCCAGCCTGGTTTTTGCAACGAAAGCATCGATTTGGGCAACGTCTTCCCCGTGATTGATAATGTTAATCTGATTAAATTTCGACTCGCTTTCACCAACCGGAAATTTCTTTTCTTCTAATCGCGCCAGAGAATCAATGGTAAAACTTTTCGCCGTTACTTTGTTCATTGGTGATAATTGCAGAACAATATCTTCGACTTTGCCTTCAATATCCAGGTTAGACAATGAACTACCATCACCATTAAAAGTAAACTGGCCCTTACCAAAGGAAAACTTTCCATACTCTGCAGGGGCAACATCTAATGTCGTGGAGAATGAGCTACCAAACGCGAACCTCAATGTCGCTTCCACGGGCGATTTATTTTTCGCGGCGATAAATAGCGGTTGTGTCAGTTCATTATTCACTAAGTTCACTTTTGCCGCTGCCAGTACTGGGATGACATTACCATGCATTAACATTGTGATGGGCAACGGACCGTGCTCAACATCCACATCAAATGCAACTTTCTGGCCTGGCTTGATATTGAGATCGGGTGTACCGTTATCAAATGTCATTTGCATTTGAAAACGAGAATTAAAAAAGCCTTTGTCAAAATTTTTATAACTTAACGTCATATCGTAGGCATGTTCACCTTTCTTTTTAGCATCGTTAAAATCTTTAATAAATTTTTCGACACCAGGCTGAATTTGCGTACCTGTGTACCATGTGCCACCGCCCCAGATTACGGCTAACGCAACAATAACACCTGTAGCTGACTTACGTATCATATAAATATTCCCTGATAAAACAGCAAAACTTTGAATATCCACTTATGCTGAAATAATGTCCAGCGGCAGGATGCATTATCAGAATGTATTTATATTTATTAAATAATAAAAAAAGCCCGTGAATATTCACGGGCTTTATGTAATTTACATTGAATTATTTTTTCTCGGACAGATATTTCACAGTATCAGCATACTGCTGAACAAAAACATCCATATTGCTGGTATCCATACCCTGCGGATTCAGCTGATATTTACCGTTAACAAACATCGCCGGAACGCCACGCAATTGCACGTCAGCTGCAGCTTTTTCCTGCTGAGCGACCAGGGATTTCACCACGAAGCTGTTCCACGCCGCGTCGTACTCTTCACCTTTAATACCTGCGTTGATAAATACATCGCGGATATCAGATGCTGAACGAATGGTCTGGGTTTTCTGTACGCCTTCAAACAGCGGAACAGTGACTTTGTCTTCCACGCCCAGTGCCATCGCCACTGCCCATGCCTGAGTCAGATCTTTGCCCAGGTCACCACCCATGAAGTTGACGTGGTATTTAGTCATCTTCACGCCTTCCGGCAGTTTTTTCTTCACGTTATCAGAAATATGCAGAACTTCTTCAAACTGATAGCAGTGCGGGCAGAAGAAAGAGAAAAACTCCAGCACTTGCGGCGCGCCAGCAACTGGTTTTTCCAGGGTAGTGTACTGTTTACCATCTTCATACTGCGCCGCCGATGCGCTAAACGCTAAAACTAAACCAGCCAGCGCCAGCCAAATCTTTTTCATGATCTACTCTCTCCGATTAATACATAGGTGTTAATTGCAAAGGGGGTTCTTGTAGAACTTTTGCCTGTTCTATAAAAGTCGCCGTCTGTCGCAGCCAGTAATCTTCCCCAGTTAACCACGGGAAATTTTTCGGGAACGCGGGATCAGCCCAACGCCGCATTAGCCAGGCAAGATAATAAACCAAACGCATGGCGCGTAAAGGTTCAATCAGTCCGATTTCAGCGGTGTCGAACTCGCTAAATTCTTCATAAGCTTCAATAATAGTTTCCAGTTGCATCCGCTGCTCGGCTTTATCGCCATTGAGCAACATCCACAAATCCTGAACGGCTGGACCATTACGTGCATCATCCAGATCAACAAACATTGGACCATCGCGCCAGAGAATATTCCCGGCGTGGCAGTCTCCATGTAGCCGCAGAACGGTGAAATCTTCCCGCCAGTGTGCTGTAACGGCGGCGATCAGCTCATCTGTCGCTTTCAGGAATGCTGCTTTCAACCCGGAAGGTATCAGTGTAGCGTCCTCAAACAGCTTGCGTGGCTCAATGAGATATTCATTCAGACCGATGGTCGGGCGATGGATAAAAAGCTGTTTGCGCCCCGTCTGGTGCATACGCCCTAAATAACGCCCAACAGCTTCCATCTGATCGATATTATCAGCTTCGAACTGGCGACCACCGACGCTTGGAAAAACAGCGAAATAAAATCCCTGATGGTTCAATAAAGTCTGACCGTTAAAGGCCACAGGTGCTGCGACCGGAACTTCATCATTTACCAGCTGCAACGCAAACTGATGTTCTTCGAGGATTTGGTCGGCTGTCCAACGTTCAGGGCGATAAAATTTGACGACAAAACGTCGACGATCTTCGTCCTGAAATTGATAGACACGGTTTTCATAGCTGTTAAGCGGGGTAAGACCGGAATCCACCCGGATCCCTTGCTCAAATAGAGCATCCATAATGGTATCCGGGTGTAGTGTCTGGAAAGTAAAAGCGCTGTTGTTCATCCCATCATCCGGAAAACATTACGAATGATGAAGGATATCATTTCACGATGATTTTGGTGGCGCCGCTTACAAGCTTTTACTCTTTAATTACGCCGCGAGCGCGTAACAGCGCCGTTTTGAAGTCTTCTTCATAATCTTTCTGCAAACCCGGGATCACCGCATCTTTCGCGGAATCACGCATTTTCAGGTGATAGATCAGAATGTCATCCGTCAAATCCGCCAGTTCGCCGTCAAAACCTGACTCTTTCGCCAGTTTCTGCAAAAATTGCAGCAGGTTAAGGTCTGGCTCTTTTTGCCAGGCTGGCTGGAGGAGTTCAATAACTTCATTCAAACGTTTACATTTCATAGTAATGCTCCTTACTCTTGAGACAGACACGTTAGCAGGGTCAATCCCACAATAAAAGAGGCGATATCGGTGAATCTGATGACGACGATAACAGGCGTTGTGCTGGCAGGCGGTAAAGCCAGACGAATGGGCGGCGTAGATAAAGGATTGCTTGAATTAAACGGCAAACCATTATGGCAACATGTCGCTGACACGCTTATGACGCAGCTCTCTCACGTCGTGGTTAATGCTAATCGTCATCAGGAAATCTATCAGGCAAGCGGTCTGAAAGTGATTGAAGATTCACTGGCGGATTACCCAGGCCCTCTGGCAGGAATGCTTTCAGTAATGCAGCAGGAAGCAGGCGAGTGGTTTTTGTTTTGTCCGTGCGATACTCCTTATATTCCCGAGGATTTAGCAGCCCGGCTTAATCATCAGCGCAAAGATGCGCCTGTCGTGTGGGTCCATGACGGTGAACGCGATCACCCGACTATTGCTCTGGTAAACCGCGCAATTGAGCCTTTATTACTGGAATATCTGCAAGCAGGAGAACGCCGGGTAATGGCATTTATGCGTCTGGCTGGCGGGCATGCGGTTGATTTCAGCGATCATAAAGATGCATTTGTTAACGTGAATACGCCAGAGGAGCTTGCCCGATGGCAGGAAAAACGATGATACCGTTACTCGCCTTTGCCGCGTGGAGTGGTACCGGAAAAACTACGCTTTTGAAAAAACTGATCCCGGCATTATGCGCCAGAGGGATCCGTCCAGGGCTGATTAAGCATACGCACCATGATATGGATGTTGATAAGCCAGGCAAAGATAGCTATGAGCTGCGCAAGGCTGGCGCGGCACAAACCATCGTTGCCAGCCAGCAACGATGGGCCTTGATGACGGAAACACCAGACGAAGAAGAGCTGGATCTACATTTTCTCGCAAGTCGAATGGATACCTCAAAGCTGGATTTGATTCTGGTCGAAGGGTTTAAGCATGAAGAGATCGCAAAGATTGTGCTGTTTCGCGATGGAGCCGGACATCGACCTGAAGAATTAGTGATAGACAGGCATGTTATTGCTGTAGCCAGTGATGTGCCGCTTAATCTTGATGTCGCGTTACTGGATATTAATGATGTTGAGGGGCTGGCTGATTTTGTGGTGGAGTGGATGCAAAAGCAGAACGGATAAGCAAGAGTAGGCTGGATAAGACGCGCCAGCGTCGCATCCGGCATTTTTTTCACCAACGCAAAAAGGCCATCCTGACGGATGGCCTTTCGCTTAATTTGATGCCTGGCAGTTCCCTACTCTCGCATGGGGAGACCCCACACTACCATCGGCGCTACGGCGTTTCACTTCTGAGTTCGGCATGGGGTCAGGTGGGACCACCGCGC